>PLSX01000209.1:22020-36914 GCA_003165315.1 Acidobacteriota bacterium | reverse complement strand
GGTTTATCCGGCGCACAGGAGAAAATGAAATGAAGCGCGAACTGACCTTGGCAGTCTGCGGCTTTGCATTGCTAGTGATATTGGAATGTCCAGGTTTGCTTGCTCAAGCTGAACTCGCAAAGCCGGCATTGAACGCGTCTGACCCTTTCATGCAGACATGCGATTCCCTGAACAACCCCGCTCCAGGAGAATCCCAAGCCGATGCAGTGAACCGGCACAAGGCATGGTGGCATTGTCTGGAGAGTGGAGAGGGTGCGGGAGCAAGGCTCTTTGAAGGCATGTCGCCCCCCGTCAATGTGCACAATGTGCGTCTTGTTGCTGGAGCGGGGTCAAGTTTTGCGGATCGTCAATCCCTCCCAGTGACTCAGCCTGACGCCGATGTTCACAATGCCAGTCCGACGAAAGAGCCGTTTATCTTCACCGTGGGAAGCGGTCCGTGGAGCAAAGTCATATCTGTAAACCAGGTTCTGCGCGGGAGCCATCAGTTCCTGGTTACGCTCGGACTGGCGCGCAAGATCCGGCAGCCGCCGATAAAATGATTCAGACCCAAGAGGTTGAACTGGACGAATCGACTCCATTTGCGGTAGTCTGACAAACAAAAGCAGGAGGGACGGCCTATGCAAGAGAATTCCTCCCAGACACCTCGTCGATGCGAGCGCCAACCGTCGAAAATCCCAATCAGTCTCGTGTTGGAGGCCGACCCTTTCAAGGCGGACGATTCAGCGATCACCCTTGACATCTCCCCGCGCGGAGTAAGGGTGCGGACCAATCTCGCGCTGGCTCCGGGAGAGTGGGTAAAAGTCGTCGCCAAGGGAGAATTCACGCAAGCCATCGCAGCTCTCGTGATTTGGGTGCGAAAGGATCAGTCCAGCCGCTCGACCTTTGCGGGGCTGGAGCTTTTCTAGACACCTTGGGTCATGCTTGTCGCAAGGTCCGTCCTGGCATTCCCCGTCTTTCCTGCGAGGTCAGTCATCATTGCTTGCTGCACCTCAGCCGGGGACCCACAAATCTGAAGAAAAGGGAAGAGCCCGATGGCGGGGCTGTCCCCACTTTGAGCCACACGACGGATCTGGAAAGGTGAAGGTTGCGGACCCCAAGAACGTGGCGCCGCGTCCCGCCCCCGCCAAACTATGGAGTTTTGAACAGACAAATCGCCCCCGAACGTGGTTTAATAAGTAGGAAACCCCAAAAAAATTGGGAACCTCGAGCAAAGTCCAAGGAGAACGCTGCCCATGACCATCAAGGGAAGACTCGCCGCAACTCTGATCGCTCTCACTCTCGTCGGCTGTTCATCCGGGCAGCACAGCGCTGTGCTGAATGGGGAAGGCGCCACTTCCGGTGGAATACGCGCTGAGGTCATCCACGACCCCACGTTGAACAACATGGATGCATTCCAAGTCCCGGTGCCCGCCAAGTGGCACTTCCGGGGCGTGCTTGACCAGGGCGCCCCTTGCGTCGGATTAGCATCGGCGGTGTTCCGCGCCACCAGCCCGGATGGCTTAAGCTTCGTGGAACAAATGCCCATGCTCGGTTGGTCCTGGGGTACGGGGTTCGCTGCCAAGGTCCCACGCAATAACGGCTGCCTTCCTCTGAAGGAGGCGATGAGCGCGCGGGACTTTGTGAAGTACCTGACGGCAACGCTGAACGTAGCGTACGTTGCTGACTATCCGCTCCCAGATGGGATGCAAGCCGATGCGCAAAAGGCTTTGGACGACGCTCAGTTACCCTACGCTGCAAGGTACGCCGCCATGCACCAGCAGCCACCTAAACAGACCGTGCAACTGGCGGCGGCGATCGTTAGCTTCAAGAATGGCACCTTTCAGATGAAGGGGCGGCTGGGGACCTCGGTGACTTGCACAGAGATCTATACCCCGGGATATAGATCCATGTTGAGGGGCGTGCCGGACCAGCCGGGCTGGACAACGGACCAATGCCGAGCCACTGTCTTATACATGGCTGCCCCGGAGAATCAGTACGATGCCCTCCTCAAGCTGTGGGACGGCCCGGAAATGAAGATCCATGGCAGTCCTGAGTGGAATCAGGCGGTGATTGACCGGATGAACCGCATGGCGGCGATGCGCGATCAGCAAATGAATGCGCAGGCGGCCGCTCAACGCCAGGCCAGCGCCCAGCAGTTCAATCACGACCAGGCGGTGCGCCAGCAGATGCATGAGCAGTTCCTGGCAACGATGCAGCGCGGCACCGACATGTCCATGGCGCGCGCGGCGCAGGTGGCCAACACCAACCACACCATCGCGTCGGACTGGGTGGACTACTCGCTCGATCGGCAGACCGTCCTCGACCCCAATACCGGGCAGCTCAGCAAGGTGTCAAGCTCCTCCAGCTATACCTGGATCGATAGTTCCGGCCACACCAGCTTCCAGACCAATGATGTGAATGCCGACCCCAACGGTACCTTGCAGGGCACCTGGACCCGCCAGCAGGTGGTGCACGGCGACGGGACCCGATAGCCATTGCGGCGCAGACCTACGCCTTGGAGGTCGGCGCCAGACGCGTGATCCCGTTTCAAGACGCTCTGCGACAATGTGAAGTGACTATTCATCACCCCAACGAATTTTAGAAAGAAGGTCAGCATGAATCACGAAGAACTTTTTGCCAATACCGCAGTCAATTCATGGAAGCTGGTGATCGGCCAGCTTAACAAGATCCTCGCATCCCTCAGCGATGAAGAGTTGCAAAAAGAGGTTGCGCCCGGACGCAATCGAATCCTCTATCTTGTGGGGCACCTCGCTGCTGTGCATGACCGGATGTTCCCCCTGCTCGGGCTCGGGGATCGCTTGCACCCGGAGCTGGATGCACCGTTCATAGAAAACCCCGATCGGAAGGTAGCCCATAATCTCTCGCCCGGCGAACTTCGCGGGGCATGGACGGAAGTCAACACCAAGCTCACTGCCGCCTTCGAAGCGCTGCGCCCGGAGCAGTGGCTGGAAAGGCATACGGCCGTCTCCGAGGAGGATTTTAGAAAGGAACCGCATCGTAATCGATTGGCAGTGCTGTTGAGCCGGACCAACCATGCCTCGTTTCACACGGGGCAGATCAGGCTTGCAAAGTAATGGCCAGATGGAACGGCGGCGGCTCCAAGGTGTGGGACTGCCCACGGGTTGACCCATCCCCGGCGCCTCCGCCGTCTGACTGCCGTTCATCACCCCCCACATCATCAGGTTGAGGCAGGGCTGCTTCCGCGCTACAGTAGGCTGGGCAAGCTAAAGGAGCGCGGAATGGGGCACGGGAAATTTTCGCCAGGGTTCATCCGCCGAATGCATGGCGTCCTCGCGCTGCCGGCATTCTGGCTGCTGGCCTGTTCCCTTCATGCCGCCCCCCTGCCAGCGCAAAAATCCCAAGAACCGCTCGATCTGCTAAAGCAGTTGAACAGCGTTGCTTTGGATCCCGCGCAAGTCTATGCCATCCGTGACGCCCACATTACGCGCGGCCGGATGGACCTCTATCTTAATCGCGGCTTCATCGCCTTCATGACGCCAGTTCAGGGGGAAGTGACCGGGGCCATCTTCTGGGGGGAGGGCGAGGTCCTGATGATTCCGCCCAACAGGGCGGAGAAGCGGAGCCTGGCGCAGTTCACCCACTCGCCCATTCTGGACGAGAAGATTGAATCCATTTACCTGCGTTTCACTGATCACACCGCCCAGGAACTGCTGGCCGCTTCCAGCAAGCCCGATCCGGATGACCCTGAGCAGCCTGGGCCCGTAGTGGAACGATGGGCAGCCGTGGCTGAGTCGCTGAATGTTGAAACCTCCGTCCGCATCCTCACGGACATGCTGGGCGACCGCAACCACCCTTACTTTTACGCGCGTGTGAACGGGGAGCAGTTGGGCATCTTCCAGATTGTGGATGATGAGCGCCTGGGCGAGTCGTTCTCCATCGCGGCACTGCGCAAGGTCGGCTCCCAAACCTTTACTGATGTTTGGTGTTCATTTCCCACCCACGATTCGCAGGCCAACTCAGCCACCTCGCTCGAATCTCCGGCCCGGGCTGTGGCCTATACGCTGGATGTTCGCATCCGTCCTGACTGCAGTCTGGACGGACGGGCGGAGGTTCAGTTGGAATCGCGCTCGGCTCAGGATCGTGTGGTTTCGTTTGATCTCTCCCGCTGGCTTGCGGTGGCGGGGGTGGAGGACGAGCAGGGGCACAGCGTCACAGTGATTGGGGGGCAGCCCCCGGGCGCGGACTCCACGGGGGCGCGCGCTTACGACCACGTCGATGTGGTGTTGCCGCATCCTTACCCGGCCGGCACGACGTATCGGCTGGTCTTCAATTACCACGGCAACGTCATCACCGATGTCGGGAATGGGGTGCTCTACGTGGGGGCGCGGGGAACGTGGTATCCCAACATCAATCTCGGCCTTCCCAGCAAGTACGACATGACCTTTCACTATCCGCGCAAGCTGGTGCTGGTGGCCACAGGCGCGCGCGTGGAAGAGAAGACTTTCGACCAGGAGTCGGAAAGCCGATGGCGCTCGGACGGCGTCTTTCGCGTGGCAGGCTTCAACCTGGGATCCTACATCTCGGTGGAGCGGCACGCCGGCACGACGGGGATAACGGTTTATGCCACCCGGGAGGCGGAAACCTCGCTGGAAAAACGTCATGACGCGGCGCCGTCTTTGCCCATGGTCATAGGCGGAACACACATCGCAGTGGATAATCCGCTCCAGATGAAGCCGTTGCCGCTCGCTCCATCAGCCTTGGCGGGCAACGTGGCTGACATTGCTTCGCAGGCGGTGCAATATTATTCCACCCTGTTCGGGCCCTATCCCTATCCACGCCTTGCCCTCGCCCAGGCGCCGGGGAGCTTTGGCCAGGGCTGGCCGGAACTGGTGTATCTGTCGACGCTATCATTCCTGGCCCGAAGTGAACGCTCTGAGATGGGCTTAAACCGTGGAGGGAATGACCCCATGGGGCCTGCCATCATCGCCCATGAAATCGCTCATCAATGGTGGGGAAATCTGCTGGACTGGAAGACCTACCACGACCAGTGGCTTTCCGAGGGGCTGGCCAGTTACGCGGCGGCACTATTCCTCGAGCAAGGCAGGGACGGAAGCCGCCGGTTCCACGATCTGCTACTTCTTTATAAGCATGACCTGCTGGCCAAAACCAGCGAGGGCGCAACGATTGAATCGGGTGGCCCAATTTGGCAGGGCCAGAGGCTTTCCAACTCGATGGATCCGGAAGGTTATTCGAACATCGTTTACAAAAAAGCGTGCTGGGTTCTCAATATGCTGCGCGGAGTGATGACCGATTCCAAGACGGGTTCAGACGCGCGCTTCTTCCGCATGCTGCGCGACTTCGTTACCCAATATCAGGGCCAATCGGTCTCCACGGAAGACTTTGTCCACTTCGCGGAAAGGTACATGACGGGGGAGAGCGATTTGGAACACAACCACAAGCTGGATTGGTTCTTTAACGAGTGGGTCTACGACACGGGGATCCCGGAATACACCCTGAAAACAGACGTGCGCACGCTCCCCAGCGGACAATTCGAGGTGCAGGGAAACATTATGCAAAGCAACGTTCCGACGGATTTTGAGATGCCGGTTCGAGTGGTGGCCCTATACGCAGGCAATAAACGGACAACCCTGGGACAGGTGGTGGTGGGAGCGAACGGAGCGCACTTTAAACTCACCGCGCCGCGCAAGCCCCTGCGCGTGATGGTGGATGAGGATCAACTTTTGGCCGTGATGCGTTGAATCCATCGGCTGAAATTCAAGATTCAAAATTCAAGCCTACAAATCACAAATCTAAAATCCAAAATCATTTACCCCGGAGGCCAGTGAAAGGGGCGTCCTCCCAATACGTGGACATGGAGGTGGAAAACGGTTTGGCCTGCCCCGGAGCCGGTGTTGATCACGGTGCGATAGCCCTTCGAATCCAGTCCACGCTCGCGCGCCAGTTGGGCCGCCACGAGAAAAAGGTGACCCAGCAGCGCCTCATCTCCGGCCTGGGCTTCGAGCAGAGAGGGAAGGTGCTGGCGCGGAATCACCAGAAGGTGAGTGGGGGATTGCGGGTGAATGTCTTCAATCGCCACCGCACGTTCGTCTTCATAAACGATTTTGGCCGGAATCTTCCGGTCGATGATCCGGCAGAAGAGGCAATCGCTCATTAATTCATCCTGACTACAAAAGTGGTGGTGGCGAAGTTCGCGCTGCGCAGCTTTTGCGCCAATTCGTCCGCGCCCGCCTCAGTGCTCTCACTGCCCACGCGCACGCGGTAGAAGACGCCATCGCCGCGATCAAAACTCTGGATGGTCACAGGCGTAAAGGATGCCTCGATCAGGGCTTTCAGACGGTCAGCATTGGCGGGATCGCGAAATGCGCCCACCTGCACGGCAAAGATGCCGGGCTCGGCAGTGGCGCTGGCCTCCAGGATTTCCAACCGGACGCGCGCAATGCCATTCATCCCCATGGCCTGCGCCGCGGCATAGGAAAGATCGATGATGCGGCCCTCCACAAACGGTCCACGGTCGTTGATCCGCACGGTCACGTCGCGGCCGTTCTCGAGGTCGTGGACGCGGACTTGAGTTCCAAATGGCAATGTGCGATGCGCCGCCGTCATGTCGTACATATTGTAAATCTCACCACTCGCCGCCTGGCGTCCGTGATAAGGATGGCCATACCAGGAAGCAATGCCCTCTTCCCCTTGCACAATGGGAGCGTTCGGAGGGGGCACGCGGCGTGCGGAAGGAGCTATGTGGGCGTGGTGATGCAGGCAACCCGTGGCACTGAGAAGCACGGTGATCGCAAGGCTGATGAGGCAGTGACGAGTGACGCGTGAGGAGGGGCGAGCAGACACCAAGCGCTGAGGATTACAGACGGTCCAGCAGCAGGCCCTTGATGGTCCGTCTGCTTCTTGTCCAATTACCTTCTGCCAATATCGCTTGCTTGTCACATGTCACTCGTCACTTGTCATTCAGAATGATGGCCATCATCACGTCAGGACTTAGGCTGTTCCTTTTCCAGTCGCTCTGCCATTTTGATCATACGTGCAGCAGATTTTCTAAGGAATTCCGCCGTCTCTTTCTTGGTTTCGGGACGGACTTCATCATTAAAGTATTTTCGCAGCTTTTCGAACTCACGATCGATAGCGCGTCCTGCATCTTCAAATGTCATGATACCGCTCCATTCTCAGTGTGGTCATTCTAACTTGAATTTGCCCGTGGCCCAAGCTCTTCTCATGGAAAGGGCAATGCCGGGATCCATGGCGAATGACAGCCTCGCAATTGCCGTAATCGCGGGCTTGACGCGTGGTGCTGGCAAGACGGGCGAATAGTTTCCCGCTATTTCCGCACGCCGTCAGATATAATTAGGAGTTGCGGTCAGCATGGAAAGGTTGCAAATGGCGATCCGTCTAATTTCACGGTTTCAACTCGAACTGCCGATTTCGTCCCCCGGACTTCGGACCTAAGCATGCCTCTACCTCCCAAGTTATGGTTCCAGTGGCAGCGCCTCAAGAAGATTTTCGTTACCGAGACGGGCACCACTCCCACCAGTACGGTGCGAATGTGCCCCCATTGCCGGGCGTTGATTGACCGTGGCGCCAAAGTGTGTCCCCTCTGTGGCGAGGCCACCGGCCCCGTGCGCGCCCGGGGCAGTAACAGCACTCCCGGCCGCATCATGGGCGTTATCCCGATTCCAACTACAGCTACCTCCGTCGTGGTTGTTGCCAATCTTGCGCTCTATGTTCTCTCCTGGTACATGACTCAGAATACTGAGGCCGCACAGTTGTATGGAGCGCCCACCATGGGCGGAATCGATGCGAATGTGCTGATGCGATTGGGCGCCAAAGCGCCCTATATTCTGGCTGGGCAATGGTGGCGGTTGGTGACGGCGATGTTCCTGCACGCCGGGCTGCTCCACATCGGAATGAATATGTGGTGCCTGGTGGACCTGGGACCGCAGGTGGAATCGCTCTTCAACACCACCAAGTTCACGGTATTCTACCTGGTGACGGGAATTGCGGGATTTCTACTGAGCCTCTGGTGGTCCCCGATGGGAATGTCAGTGGGAGCCTCCGGCGCCATCATGGGACTTATCGGGGTCTTGATTGGCGCAAGCTATCACCACGGACAACTGGGGAAGGATTTTCGCAGCAACCTGTGGAAATGGGTGCTCTACATTGCGATTTTTGGAATCTTCTTCGCCGCGGATAACGCCGCACACTTTGGCGGATTGGCGTGCGGACTGGCGCTTGGTTACTTGATCCCGGAAGGCGAACCCACGACGCGCCCCAGCGAGAACCTTTGGAATGCGCTGGCCGTGCTCTCCGTGCTGGTCATTGCCGCATCGTTCGTGATGATGACACTGCAGCTGAAATGAAGTGACGAGTGACGAGCGCTAGCACCGGCCTCTTCCTTGTCACTCGTCACTGCTTTACAAACGGCAGCGCTGTGGCTTCCGCGGTAACGCCGGAAGCGAAAGTAAGTTTAGCGCCAGGCTCGGTGAATTCGCGGCGTACGTAGGCAAGAGCGATCGTTTTTCCGAGGGTTGGCGAAACGCAGGAACTGGTGATCTCCGCCACTTCCCTTCCTTCCACAACGGCCTTCAACCCAGGCTGGGGGGGCTGTTCGGAATCCACAAGCAAACCTGTCAGCTTCCAATTCACGTGGCCACGGCTGCGGGCGCGCTCCACAATTTCCTGCCCAATGTAGCAACCCTTGTTGAAGCTGAGCGCGTTCAATAGCCCGGCTTCGAGGGGGATCACGTCTTCGCCCAACTCCGATCCGTAGCGTGGAATCCCGGCCTCGATGCGCAGGCTCTCCAACGCCTCACTACCACAGGCGAGCATGTCATAGGTCGGCGCCTGTCCGCAGGCTGCCCCCCAGACGGCTTCCATCCCCGCGGCATTAACCCACACTTCGTACCCTTCCTCCCCCGTGCTCGTGGCGCGAACCACGCGAATAGGGAAGCCTGCGTAATTGGAGGCAAAATGATCAAACTCATTCAATGCCGGCAGGTCGATGTGCAGGGTCTTCTCCAGCAGTCCCCTGGCCCTCGGCCCCTGGAAGGATAAGGCGTAAAGCTCGAGCGGCTCAAGCTCCACCTGATCCGCAATAATGAACCTGCGAAAACTTTGGACGGCTTTGTCCCGCAGGTCAGCTTCAACGTCAGCGTAGAAGCAATCTCCGTCGCAATAGAGGCGCAGATCCACCACAATGTGCCCCTGCGCGTTCAGCAGGGTGGCATAAGTGCCCTGGCCGGGAGTGAGCTTTTTGACGTCGTTGCTCACCAGCCGCTGGAGTAACTTTGCGTGGTCGCGGCCCTTCAGGCGGAACTTGCCGCGAAAGGAAAAATCGAAGAGACCGGAAGCGGTGCGAACGGCGCGGTTCTCCGCCACAGGATCAGTGAAACGAGCAGGAACCATGGCGCCGTGATATTCAACAAGCGTGGCGCCCTGTGATACGTGATATTCAGCGAGAGGAGAATTGATCATTTGTGATTTGCGATTTGTGATTGGTGATCGAAAGTAATACAGCTTGGCGGTGGAGGAATTTGATGATAGAAAACCTCTCAATCACCAATCGCAAATTCTACAGGAATCCCAATTGCAGCTTGGCGGCTTCCGACATCATGTTCTTGTCCCATGTTGGGTCCCAGACTACTTCCACTTTGACGTTCTTGATACCGGGGATCACCACGATCTTGTCTTCCACTTCGCCAGGAAGCGTGCCGGCCGCGGGGCAACCGGGCGAGGTCAGGGTCATCTTCACGTGGACGTCCGCAGTGGGCTCCACCTTGATGTTGTAAATGAGGCCGAGGTCGTAGATGTTGACGGGAATTTCCGGGTCATAAACGGTGCGCATTTTTTCCACGATCTTGTCGTGGTACTGCACCATTTCGGAGACGTTCAGCGTGGTCGCCGAAGCTTCGGGAGTAGTCTGTTCAGCCATAATCGATGTCCTTTAGATGGCGAAAATCGAAACTCGAAGATCGAAATTCGCCGCGATCAATCAGCGTCGATCTACGGATTTCGATTTTCGAAATTCGAGTTCTTACGTTTCCTCTGTGCTGGCAACTGCAGGGCTCTCCTCCAGCGCGCTCTTCAGCGTATGCCAGGCAAGAGACGCGCACTTGACGCGGACAGGGAACTCGCACACGCCGGAAAAAACTGCCAATTTACCGAGGGCGGGCGCGGCTGCGGAATTCACGGGGTGGCCGGTCACCAGTCCATGAAACACCTCAAAAATCGCTTCAGCTTCCTTGCGTGTCTTGCCCTTCAGCGTCTCCGTGAGGATCGAAGCGGAGGCGGTGGAAATGGCGCAGCCGGAACCCTGAAAGCTGATGTTCGTGATGCGATCGTCCACCAGGGTCAGATAGATGGTGACCTTATCGCCACATAGAGGATTGTACCCATTGGCGTGATGGTCAGCTCCTTCAATGGGGTGGAAATTGCGCGGCCGCTTGCTGTGGTCGAGTATGACGTCCTGGTAAAGATTGCTAAGGTCCGACATAGGTCTCAGGAACTCCTTACGACGAAACTCGAAACTGGAAGATCGAAACTCTGAGTTGGGCCGATTTTCGTGTTTCGATTTTCGAGTTTCGGTCCTTCCTTGCTATTCTTACGCAAACATCGCTTTAACGTGCTCCAGGCCCGCCGCCAGGGCATTGATCTCCTGCTTGGTGTTGTAAAACGCCAGCGACGCCCGCACCGTGGCGGGCACACCAAAGCGGTCCATCACCGGCTGTGCGCAATGGTGTCCTGTGCGCACGGCAATTCCTTCCTGGTCCAGAACTGTGCCGACATCATGCGGGTGAATTCCCTCCAACATGAAGGATAGGACTCCGGTCTTCTCGCGCGCTGTACCGATCAGTCGCACGCCGGGAATCTGTCCAATTGCTTCCGTGGCGTACGTGAGCAACGCATGTTCATAGGATGCAATGTTTTCCATTCCGATTCGCGCCAGGTAGTCAAGGCCCGCACCCCATCCAATCGCCCCTGCAATGTTGGGCGTGCCTGCTTCGAACTTATTCGGGATGTGGTTGTAGATGGTCTTCTCGAACGTGACGGAAAGAATCATGTCACCGCCACCCTGGTAGGGAGGCATGGATTCCAGCAGCTTGGCTTTGCCGTAAAGAGCGCCAACGCCCGTGGGCCCAAAGAGCTTGTGGGACGAAATCGCATAGAAATCGCAGTCCAGCGCCTGCACGTCAACCTTCATGTGGGGGGAAGCCTGGGCGCCATCCACGAGCACCGGGATGTTCCGCGCGTGCGCCAATTCGATTATCTGTTTGACAGGGTTGATGGTGCCCAGCGCGTTGGAAACGTGGGCAACGCTTACGAAGCGAGTGCGGTCATTGATGAGCTTTTCAAATTCATCCATCAGCAGCTCGCCGCGATCATTGATAGGCCCCACGCGCAGACGGCAGCCTTTTTCCTCACACAGCATCTGCCAGGGAACGATGTTGGAGTGGTGCTCCATGGCGGTGATCAGGATTTCATCGCCCGCGCCAAGGTGTTTGCGTCCATAGGTCTGGGCCACCAGATTGATGCCTTCCGTGCAACCGCGCACATAGATGATTTCGCGTTGCTCCGCCGCATTCAGGAAATGTTGAAGTTTAATGCGCGCATCTTCGTAAGCCTGCGTGGCCCGCTCGCTGAGCAGGTAAACGCCGCGGTGGATGTTGGCGTTGTACTGCGTGTAATAGTGTGTCAAAGCGTCGATGACCGCTTGCGGCTTCTGGCTGGTGGCCGCGTTATCAAGATAAACCAGCGGCTTACCGTGCATCTTTTGCCTGAGGATGGGGAAGTCTTCTCGGATTTTCCGCACGTCGAAGGTTCGCGCCTGGATTTCCGCCGCCGGGTTGACGATCTCTCGAGTTGTAGCCATCGTACCTCCTGCCATTGGTGATTTGCGATTGGTGATTTGTGATTGTTGAATTCCAATCATCTACACCTTCAATCACCAATCACCAATCGCAAATCACCAATTACTTCAATCGCCGATCCTCTCGGCCAATCTTGCGTACATTCGCTCAGCAAGTTGTTCGCGCAGAGGCTGGTACTTAATGCGTTCCATCACATCGTTGGCGAACGCGAAGGTGAGCAGTTTCTTGGCTTCTTGCGCGCCAATGCCGCGGGAGCGGAGATAAAACACCGCCTCGGGATCGATTTGGCCAACAGTGGCGCCGTGCGTGCATTTCACGTCGTCGGCNNTTGATAATCGCGTCCTCGGACAGCAACAGGTTCTTGTTGCTCTGCTTGGAGTCGGTCTTTTGTGCGTCAGGACGAACGATGATCTTGCCGTTAAAAACTCCCTGCGCCTTCCCATCCAGCACGCCTTTATAAACCTCGCGGCTGGGGCAATGGGGCTTGGCGTGGTCGATAATCGTGTGGTTGTCCACATGCTGCCGGCCAGCAATGACATAGAGGCCGTACAAGTGGGATTCCGCGCCTTCGCCATCCAGCACTGCGTTCACTTCCTCGCGCGTCAACAATCCGCCCAGTTGGATGGAATGCGTCGCCACGCTGGAAGAGCGCTCCTGATGAACCTGCACGCGCGCGTAATGATATGCCGCGTCACTTTCCTGCTGCACCTTGGTGTAATCCACCAGCGCGCCCTCACCGGCTACGATTTCCGTAACCGTATTGGTGAAGGTGGTGCCCTCCTCCAGGCTCACAAAGGTTTCGATAATGCCGGCCTGCCCGGTTTCGCCCACCAGAATCAGATTGCGTGGATGCGCAACGGTGGGTTTGCCCCCGCCGCAGGAAACCTGCAAAATGTGCAGTGGCTTCTGCAGTACCGCGCCCTTGGGGATTTCAACAAATGTCCCATCCTCAAAAAATGCGGAATTGAGCGCGACAAAGGCATGGGTCTTGGCGTCCGCATAGTGCCCCAGGTGGCGCTCCAGCAGCGCGCCGTGGGTCTTCCAGGCGGCGGCCAGGCTCCCTGCCTTTACCCCTTTGGGGACCTTCCCGAGGCTTGACAGCTCCGGAACGTAGCGGCCATTAAGAAAGGTCAAGCGGCTGCAACCCAGGTCAGCCAGCGGCAGGCGTTCAATCTTTTCCCGAATTTCTTCCGTCAGCTTCACGGTTGAAGGTGTAAATGGCGTGGAGGCCAGCGCTGAAACATTGGTATAGAGCCACTCTTCGTCGTGAGTCGTGGGGAAGCCGAGTTCGGCAAAGGTCTCAATGGCCGCGCGGCGAAGCTTGGGCAGCCAAGCCGGTGCATTCGCATTGAGCGCGTTCTCTGCTTGAGTGAAACTTGAGAGATAAATTCCTTCTTGTTCTTTAACGGTGGTCATCAAATTCCCTTTTAAGATTCTCTTTGGCTGATACCTTACAGCTGGCAGTTTAAAGCGCAGTTCCAGCGGCCGCCGGCGCCTGGCTGTTGGCAGTGGGCGGAAGTTCGTCCAGCCATCCATAGCCCTTGTCTTCAAGCTCGATGGCCAGTTCCTTGCCGCCGGATTTGACAATGCGTCCGCCTGAGAGCACGTGGACAAAATCCGGAATGATGTAATCCAGCAAGCGCTGATAGTGCGTTACGACGATGGTGGCGCGGTCAGGAGCGCGCAACGCGTTGACTCCCGTGGCCACGACGCGGAGCGCATCAATGTCGAGGCCGGAATCGGTCTCGTCCAAAATGGCAAGCTTGGGTTCCAGCACCGCCATTTGGAAAATCTCATTGCGTTTCTTTTCGCCGCCGGAAAATCCTTCATTCACGGAGCGCGACATCAGGCTCTCGTCCATTTCCAGCAGCTTCATCTTGCCGCGCACCATGGATAGGAAATCCATGGCATCGAGCTCCTCAAGCCCCCGGTGCTTGCGGACGGCGTTGAGCGCGGCGCGCAGAAAATAGGTGTTGGATACGCCCGGAATTTCCACGGGATACTGGAATGCGAGGAAGATGCCTTCCCGCGCGCGCACTTCCGGCGACATCTCGAGCAGATCCTTGCCTTCGAATGTCACTTCACCGCCTGTAACCACGTAAAGCTCACGGCCCGAGAGGACCTGCGCCAGGGTGGACTTGCCGGAGCCATTCGGCCCCATGATGGCGTGCACTTCTCCTGCGTTAACTTGCAGGTTAATTCCGTGCAGGATTTCCTTGCCTGCCACGGTTGCTTGCAAATTCTTGATTGTTAACATTCATTGCTCCAATTGTTTGGCTTTCAGTTGTCAGCTTTCAGCGATCAGCTCCTGCAGACGATCTGCGCTTCTTTCGCCCCGTATGGGGATCGCTGCTCATCTTGCCTACTCTTCCCATGACTTACGCCGTGGGCTACGATCTCTCGCCCGCCACGCAGGGCATTTGTATCAATTCACAATTCCTAATTCTTAGTTCCGTCCTACCCTACGCTGCCTTCCAAACTCACGCCCAGCAATTTCTGCGCTTCCACGGCGAACTCCATGGGCAATTCGCGAAATACCTGCTTGCAGAAGCCGTTGACGATAATGCCCACGGCGTCTTCAGTTGAGATGCCGCGCTGGCGGCAGTAGAAAATCTGGTCCTCGCCGATTTTGGAAGTGGAGGCTTCGTGCTCCACGGTGGCCGTGGCGTTCTTCACTTCCAAGTACGGAAACGTATGCGCGCCGCACTTGTCGCCAATCAGCAGAGAATCGCATTGTGAATAATTGCGCGCGTTGGTGGCACCCTTCAGAATGCGCACCGCCCCGCGATAGCTGTTCTGGCCTTTTCCAGCGCTGATGCCTTTTGACACAATCGTGCTCTTGGTGTTCTTGCCGATGTGGATCATCTTGGTGCCGGTGTCAGCCTGCTGATAATTGTTCACCACAGCGACGGAGTAGAACTCGCCCACTGAGTTATCACCCTGAAGAATGCAGCTTGGATACTTCCAGGTGATGGCGGAGCCGGTCTCAACCTGCGTCCATGAAATCTTGGAATTCACCCCCGCGCACTTGCCGCGCTTGGT
>PLSX01000209.1:0-21944 GCA_003165315.1 Acidobacteriota bacterium | reverse complement strand
GGCGTTGATGCGGAAGTAGGTGGAAAGCTCCATGGGGCAGCGCACGCCTTTGGGCACGTAGGCAAACGAACCGTCACTGAACACGGCGGAGTTGAGCGTGGCATAAAAGTTGTCCGTGTAAGGAACCACTGAGCCCAGGTACTTGCGCACAAGGTCAGGATGCTCATGGACAGCTTCCGAGAAGGAACAGAAGATGATGCCCAGCTCGGCCAGCTTGGCTTTAAAGGTGGTGCCTACGGAGACGCTGTCAAACACCGCGTCCACAGCTACACCCGCCAGCAGCTCGCGTTCCTTCAGCGGAATGCCCAGCTTCTCGTACGTCTTCAGCAGCTCCGGATCGATGTCATCAAGGCTCTTCGGACCGTCGCCCGCTTTCTTCGGAGCAGAGTAGTAGCGGATGGCCTGATAATCGATGGCGGGGAACTTCACGTTCGCCCACGTCGGCTCCACCATTTTCAGCCAGTGGCGATAAGCCTTCAGGCGCCATTCCAGCAACCAAACGGGCTCGCCCTTCTTGGCGGAGATCAGACGAATCACGTCTTCGTTCAACCCCGGCGGCACGGTTTCCTGTTCAATGTCCGTAACGAAACCGTATTTGTATTCCTGTGTCGCCAGAATTTCGAGATCGGTTTGCGGTGTTGCCATTTAGAACCTCCAGTGGTTAGTGCCAATTGGTGAGTGGATGGCGCTGGTTGTTGGCTTTTGCTAGCCACTAAACACTATCCACTAACCACGCTCCTACGCTGCTTCTGTTCCTGTCATCGCGCGCAATCGTTTGACTGTTTCCACCACGCGATTGATGGAGAAGTCGATTTCTTCATCCGTATTGAAGCGCCCCAAGCCGAAGCGCAGCGGCGTGTTTGCTACTTCCTCCGAGACACCCAACGCCTGCAAGACATAAGAAGGTTCGGGAGTCCCTGATGTGCATGCCGAGCCGGATGAAAGAGCGATGTCGCCCATCGCCGCCATCAGTGTGGCCAGGTCGATTCCTGGAAAGCTGACATTCAGATTGTTGGGCAGGCGATGGTCCAGGCTGCCATTAATGTGGATGCCGTCCAGCCCCGCCAGCAGCCCATCTTTAAGGCGGTCGCGCATAGCCGCAAGACGCCTTGACTCTTCCGGCATCTCCTGGCGGCAGATCTCGCACGCTTTGCCCAGCCCCACAATCCCTGGCACGTTCAGTGTTCCGGAGCGAAGTCCGCCCTCGTGGCCGCCACCGTCGGTGACGGGCTCAAGCTTCAACGGAGTTCCGCGCTGCCGCACGTAGAGCGCTCCAACGCCCTTGGGGGCGTACATCTTGTGGCCAGCGATGGACAGTAGATCAATGTTCATGGCCTCGACGTCCAAGGGAATCTTGCCCGTCGCCTGGGCCGCGTCGGTGTGGAACAGCACTCCGCGCTCACGGCAGATCCGGCCGATCTCTGACAGAGGCTGCAACACGCCGATCTCATTGTTTGCCGCCATGATGCTGACTAGCAGGGTTTTATCAGTGATGGCCTGCTTCAGGGATTCTATGTCAACCAGGCCATCGGGATGCACCCGGGCAAAGGTGACCATGAACCCATCGCGGGCCAGCCGCCGGGCGGAATTGATTACCGCCTTGTGTTCCGTGGCCATGGTGATGATGTGCTTGCGATCGCCTGCGCCATCTGCCAAACCCTTGATGGCGAGGTTGTTAGACTCGCTGGCGCTGCCGGTGAACACGATCTCTTTGGCGGTGGCATGAATCAGTTTCGCCACTTGCTTGCGAGCATTCTCGACCGCGGTGGACGCCGTCCAGCCAAACTTGTGATTCCTGCTGGCGGCGTTGCCAAAGTTCTCAGTGAAGTACGGCAGCATCGCCTGGAGGACGCGCGGGTCAACCGGCGTTGTGGCGTGGTAATCGAGATAAATGGGAAGCTTCACAGCAGCCCTCCATCGATCTGCACCAGGCCGGGGCCATCGCTTGACAGGCTCGACATGCTGACGGCGCTCAATGCCTTCACCAGAGTCTCATTCACCCGCTGGAGGGGCTCGCGGATGGTGCAACTGGTCATCTGGCCGCATTCGCGCTTGTCGGTGACGCAACTGGTGATGAAAAGCGGCCCTTCGATGGCCCGAATTACCTCAAACGCCGAGATCTCCCGGGGGTGGCGAGCCAGCACGTAGCCGCCATTGGTACCATGCTGCGAAACCAGAACGCCGTTCTTCGAAAGCTTCTGAAGGATCTTGGCGAGCAATTCGGTCGGGATTCCATAGGAACGGGCGATTTCCTTGGCGCTGCAAGCCGTGGCGAGTGGCTTTTGAGCCAAATGCCGCACGGCAATCAGTGCGTAGTCCGCCTTCTTGGAGAGTTTCAGCATAATCTATATCCGACAAATCCGGTCGTATATAGGATGGACCCTTTGCTTTTCTCTTGTCAAGGGTTTCGTGCGGAGGGATTGACGCCTTGCAGCGGGAGGTAGAAACCGGGCCGCGAGCGGTAGTTTGGCGGTAGTAATTGGAAGGTGGAAAACAGAAGGCGGAGGGAGGAGTGGAATCGGCTTGTGACTCCGGACTTCGGACTTCGGGCCGCCGACTCCGGACTATATTTTCCCGTCTCCCTTGTCCGGTTCGTCCCCCTCTTCCACCCTCCAATGTTACATGAATATTAATATTGCAAATGAGGACTCGATGAGCGCGTTCGCAGCCTGCAATTCTATGTATGATGGATAACTCGAAAGAGAGCGGCTGCAGTCTACAACCAGAGCAATGAACACCAAAGACATCATATCGGGGCTGGTGACGCCCATCGTCATCATCACATCCACGCTGAGCTATGCGGCAATGATCTTCTCCGGTCCTCTGGCGTCGCGGCTGCCCATGGGCATCGGATATGGATTGATAAGCGCCGGCATTATGGCGATTGTGTTCGCCATCGGCAGCAGCATGCCCTTTGCCATTGCCGGTCCGGACTCCAAGCCGGTGGCGGTTCTGGCCACGATGGCCGCGCTTGTGGCCGCCGACGTCACGCGCCGGGGCCATGCTGAGGATGCTCCCGCCACCGTGATGTTCGTCCTGATTGCCGGAACCCTGATCACTGGTGTGACGCTCTACCTGTTTGGCCTGTTTAAGGCGGGCCGCTGGATCCGCTTCGTGCCCTATCCTGTAATCGCCGGATTCATGGCCGCTTCGGGAGGGCTGCTGGCGGTGGGCGGCATCCGCATCGCCACCGGCACGCGCGGCTTGCTGGAGCTGCTGATGACACTGGGTCGAGGCCAGCACTGGATTCAGCTTCTTGCCGGCGTGGCATTTGCGGGTGGCATGCACCATATCAAAAAGGTCAAGCATCCCCTGGCGTTTCCAGCACTGCTGCTGGGCGCAACGCTTCTGACGCATCTGGTTCTGCACTCTGCCGGATACTCGCTGGGTGCGTCGCGCCAGGCTGGGTGGCTGCTCGACCTTTCCTCCGGCGCTTCCCTGCCGGGCTTTTGGCTGATGAAATCCATGACCAGCGTCAACCTGGCAGCGTTGTTTCGGGCGAGTGGTGGATACGTGGCCTTGTTTGCCGTCACCGCCGTGACGCTGTTGCTGGGTCTGATGGCCATCGAAGTCGAAGCGCGCATCGATGTGGACCTTGACCGCGAACTTCGCCTGAACGGCTTGGCCAACGTCCTGGTGGGTGTGTGCGGAGGCATGACCGGAACACTCTCCATGAGCCGCACCTTGCTGAACTACCGGGCCGGAGGGCGCCATCGTGCCAGCGGCATTCTTGCCGGGGTCGTCTGCCTGCTCACTCTGGCCTTCGGCACCAAAGCCCTGGGATTTGTGCCCGTGCCGATCCTGGGGGCCTTGCTGCTCCAACTGGGCGTGGACCTGCTTTACGACTGGCTGGTGAAGGGCTGGAACTCCATGCAGCGGCCCGACTACATCCAGATGGCCGTGATCTTCCTGGTGATTGTGGCGTGGGACTTCGTGGCGGGAGTGGCGCTGGGCATCGTTGCCGCCTGCATCACCTTCGCCATCAATACCAGCCGCCTGCGCCTGGTGCGGCTGGGGTTGAACCGCACCGTCTATAGCGGGCGCGTTGACCGGCCGTTTTACCAGCAGGAACAACTGGTGCGGCATGGCCACAGCATTCAGATCATGTGGCTCCATAGCTTCGTCTTCTTTGGCAGCGCCCATCGACTGCTGCTGCAAATCCAGGAGATCATCAAGTCCCAGAGTGGAACCTGCCGCAGCCTGATTCTGGACTTTCGGCAGGTGCTGGGCATCGACTCATCGGCGGTGATGAGCTTCATCAAGCTGCGCCAGATTGCCGATCGCGAAGGCTTTGACCTTGTCCTCTCGGAACTGCCACCACACGTGGCGCACGCCCTTCAAGTGGGGGGACTGGTGGGCGATGGCGACAACCGCACCTGCCGCGTCTTTACCAATACCGACGGCGCCCTGGAATGGTGCGAGGATAAGCTGCTGGCTGAGATCATGATTCGCGAAGGAACCCTGGCCTCCGCGGACAACTGGCTGGCGTCGGAAATCGGAAGCGAGCCCATGTTCACGCGGCTTGTCTCCTACCTTGAAGTGGTGGAATGCCAGAGCGGCGACATCCTGATTCAACAAGGCGAAATGGGCGACAGCCTCTATCTGCTCTTCGCCGGGCGCGTCACCGTTATGTTCCGGACTCTGGAGGGCACGGAGCTGCGGCTGCGCAGCATGGTGGGGCACACGATGGTTGGGGAAATGGGGCTGTACCGAACTTTGCCGCGCGGCGCCTCCGTGCGCGCCGACCAGCCCACCGTAGCCTATCGCCTGACGCAGCAGGCTCTGACCCGGATGGAGAAGGACGATCCTTATCTAGCCTATGCCTTCCACAAACTGGTGATCCGCACGCTGGCCGCACGGCTGGATTTTGCCAATCGCGAAGTGGCAAGTTTGCAGCGTTGACCTCAAGTGGAAGTTCACAGCCTGAAGTATTGCCCACTCAAAACATCGTTCATTCACCCCAAGGTGAAATCCGCCCTGGTGGGTGAAACAGGTTCTCACAGAGGACACCGAGATTGGCTCACGGAGTGCACGGAGACAACCCACCGTACTGAGAACTCGGAGGCCGTGGGCTTGTGTCTCCGTGCATTCCTTGAGGTGATCTCCGTGGCCTCTGTGCAAACCTTTTTTAGCAATTCGACTGATTTCAGGCTTGGGAGCATAAACAGTGTCAATGTTGCCGATTCCAAGTCAGCACGCGAACATCGCTCAGACCCGAATCGACACCACCCCCGGCGCTAGCGCGCCACCCCTCCTGAACCAGGAGGGGAGCCTTTATGGGGGCGCATGGATCGGCGCCTTGACTCGCGTCATTCGTCGTTGCTTTTCCGGCTTCGGACTTCGGACCGGACTATTTTGCCCGTCAATCGCCGAAGCTCTCGAGTTTGTTCGCCGCGCTTGACACTCGAATGCGGCGGGCATAGGATTCACCCATGCAAACGCCTGCGGTCCGACGCCCGGCCGTAGCAGGGCGCTTCTATCCCGGCAAACCTGAGGATCTAACGCAGCAGCTTGACCAGTTCCTGGCCGCGGGTTCGTCTGCGCCGGGCAAGATGGAAACCGCCATGGGCTGTATGGTTCCACACGCTGGGTACATTTATTCCGGCCAGGTGGCGGGGTCTGTGTTTCAGCGGCTGCCGGCGCGCGCCACCTACATCATTCTCTGCCCCAATCACACCGGGCGCGGCGCGCCGCTAGCCATCATGTCGAGGGGCGGTTGGCAGACTCCGCTGGGAACCGTGCCCATAGATGCCGCGTTGGCCGCGAGTCTGCAGCACTCGTGCCGTCTGTTGATGGAGGACTCCAAGGCTCATGAAAGCGAGCACGCCATAGAAGTGGAGCTTCCCTTCTTGCAGCGCAGCGTGGGCGAATTCAGCTTTGTTCCCATCGCCATTGGCGTAAGCCGGTATGCTGCGCTTGAAGCTCTGGGGCATGGCATGGCTCAGTCGCTGAAGGGTTCGGCGGGACCTGTGATGATCGTCGCCTCAAGTGACATGAATCATTACGAGCCCGATGATGTGACAAGGATCAAAGACCGAAAGGCTATAGACCAGATCCTTGCCCTGGATCCGGCCAAGCTGTATGAAGTTGTCCGGGAAGAAGACATCACAATGTGCGGCTACGGACCCGCCGTGGCCATGATGACAGCGGTAAAAGAACTGGGAGCGACTCGAGCGGAATTGGTGCGCTACGCCACCTCCGCCGACACCAGCGGGGATTACAGCGCCGTGGTGGGTTACGCGGGCATGGTGATTTCCTAAATGGGAAATTCGATTTAGTGATGCCCCCCGGTTGCGCCACCACCCGAAGGAGCAGGAGGCGCGCTGTGCCCTCCTCCTGCGGGGGGAGGGCTGGCATGGCTTTCAGCCGGCGCCCACGCGCCACCATGAGTTGTTCCCGCCTGGACGGCGCCACCACTGGGTCGTGCTCCCGTGGAATTACTGGCTGGAGTTGAAAGCATTGGCGCCGGTGAAGCATACACACCTGGGCTCTGACGAACCACTCCCGGGCCTTCCACGGGGCCTGCAGTTGGCGGGCGCCCTTCCACTGGCACGGGTTGGATCGATCCAGGATTCGCCGCCGGCGTGGTCACGGTGTTTGCTCCAGCGGGTGAGGCGGGAAAGGCCGGCTGTACCGGCGGCCTCGCGGGGCGGCGGCCGTTGATGTAAGCGCCCTGCTGCGGGTCAAACACGATGCTGGAGTTGGGGTTTGTCCTGCCGGTACGTTGCAATCCTGGCGCCACAGTTACCGCGCCAGAAACGCCCAACCCCACTTGAGGTTGCGCGGTATTTACCTGAAAGCCGTGGCTCTGCGCGGCGGGGAGCGCAACAGCAGTTCCGGGCAGCATGGCCGCCGTCGATGGGCTGATTCCTGGCGCGTTCACCGTTGTTCCTGTGGTGGGGTTGATCCTCAGCAAGCGGCCGGGGGTTAGAAGCCCTCCACTGCGCAAGGTGGCCGTACTCACTACTCCGCCGCCGCAGACACTGGTGCAAGCCACGGTGCCCCCTTTGTGGTGCGGGCGTGGAATCCAGCCCACCCAATTGGGACCTTGATACCAGACGACCTGGCCCGGCGACCAGGTCCTGAGGCTACCGGGAAACCAAACCCAGCCCATTCCCGGGATGAACTCCCACGAGCCAAAGTGGTAAGGCAGCCACCCCCAGGGTTCGGAGCCAATCCAGGTGTAGCCCCAGCCGGGATACCAGCACCACTGGCCGGAGGAGTAGGGCGCCCATCCAGCGGCAGCATAAGGAATCCAACCATAGCCCTCGCCTTGCACATCAGTCCATTTGCCGTGCTGGGCAAGGTCGTCCCAGCCGTAAGGCGGTTCGTCCGCGTCTCCCGTGTAGGCGTCGGGAGAGGGGCCCGAGGCCGCCATTTCCGCGTGGGCCTCGCGATCCGCCACCCATTGATCCCAATCATCCTCGGTAATGCCCTGTGAGACGGTCGTAGGATGGGGAGCGCCGGGCTGCATCACCAGCACAGAGTCCTGCTCGATGGTCATGGAGCCCAGGTTGCTCTGCTCATCCACTGAGCCATTCATCACTTCGACGCGCTCCATGCCCTGTTCCAAATCCACACGAAACTCAGTGCCCCCCTGAGCGGTGAGTTTGCCCAATGGCGTCCCCACCTGAAGGAATTCTCCCAGGCGGGATGGCAGCGGGTGGAAAGTGGCGTACCCCTGGCGAAGTTCCACTCGATCGATCGTGCTGCCGCTTGGATCCCGCGCCAGCTCCGTGAATTCCATAAGCGACTGCTCCCCCAACCGGATGGCGCCGCCGTTTTCAAACTGTATTTCCGCAAAGCTGCCTGCACCTGTGGAGAGCGTGAAGCCTTGCTGAAGAGGTGTGTTGACCGGAGCTTCCGCCCAACCCTGTACATCGGGCCGCTGGACCGTAACGTTGCCTTCGACAAAGCTGAGACGGACAATGCGCGCGTGGGAGAGGCTTTGCGCCCAAAGCGGCGTTGCAGTGAGGAGGGCGAGCATCGCGACTGCGGGGATTGAAAGAAAGAGATGAATACGGGGTTTCATTGGCCACCTCCTTGCCACCAACCGGCCGACTTCACAACCCCTATCCTACACTTACCTAGACGATACAGACAGCTCGAAAGTTTCTACTTATTCTGCCGAATGCGCAGCTCAATCTCACGGGCGCGGGATTGGGCCAAGTGCAAATAGTGGGGGTCGGCGGAGATCTTTTCCAGCGTGGGAATCATCAATGCGGCCTCAACGAAGTAGCTATTGTTCATGCCGTCTTGAACCTGGCTCAATATCTGAGGCAGCTGCAGGTGGTCATATTTCATTGCATATTCCAGCTGAGCAATCCGTTCCTCAACATTGCTGATCTTCTCAAGGATATCAGTCAGTTGCTGCGCCTCACGGTTCTCCGTGTAGTTGAATTGCACCGTGTTGATCTCCCCGGCGTTCTGATAGGTCAGGACTTTCAGCCCCATGTTCGCAACTTTGTGGTGGGCGTCGAGATTAAGGGAGCGGAAGTAATCCAAGGACCGCGTCAGGGAGAAGACTTGCGCGGTGGTATCGGTGGAGATTTGCAAAGGCCGGGGAGCAGCAGGTTCATCCAACTTGTGCGAGTCGTATGTGGCGTTACCTTTGGTATCGATGGTCAACGCCAGGTATTCCGGAAAACTTCCTTTTAGAGTTTTGGTAAAAGTTACGCGCGGAATGGCGGGGGCGCTTTGCGCTGAAATAGCGGGAACACCAGGCAAGAGCGCCAGGAATCCTGTGGCCAAGCCAAGAAAGTAAAGTCGGAGAATCACGAAGCGAGGCGTGATGGCGAAGCTACCTCCCGGAATGATCTTTGCAAATGGCAAAAAGGGCGGCTCTGCCTGTTGGTATCGCAATGCTTCAAGGGGGAGTGGTTCTCTGCCGGGGAAAGAGCAGTCTCCCCAGGATTGAATCCTCCTAGTCCTTCATCGCACACGAAGTGATGGCGCAACACTCCAAGCCTTAATCAGTGGCCATGTACGCGGCTTGCTACTTTTCCTGCGTGAGCGCCTGCAATTCCGATTCTTCGATGTCGAAGTTAGCGTAGACGTGCGAAACGTCCTCGTGGTCTTCCAATTCATCCATCAGCCGCAGCATCTGGTCCGCCTGCTTGCCGGAGAGTTTTACGTAATTCTGCGGCACCATGGTAACTTCCGCCGCCGCCGTGGCAATCTGCGCGGTCTTGAGGTGATCAACCACACTTTGGAATTTATCCGGAGCGGAAAGGATTTCCCAGTTGCTGCCGTCATCCACCATGTCGTCGGCGCCGGCATCGGTAATCAGCTCCAGCAGTTCTTCCTCGTCCGCCTTGTCTTTCTCCACCACCACGTAGCCCTTCTTGCTGAACAGCCACGCCACGGAGGCGCCGAAAGCCCCGCCGTGCTTGGAAAACATGTGGCGAATTTCCGCCGTCGTGCGGTTCTTGTTGTCGGTGGTGACTTCCACAATCATGGCGGCACCGCCTGGCCCATAGGCCTCGTAAACGGCTTCCTCAATGATGGTGCCGGGCAATTCGCCGGTACCTTTCTGGATGGCGCGCTTGATATTGTCCGCCGGCATGTTCTCCGCCTTGGCGGCCAGAATCGCCGTGCGCAGGCGGGGGTTTGAATCCGGATCGCCGCCGCTGATGCGGGCAGCTACGGAGATTTCCTTGATAATCTTGGTGAAAATTTTGCCGCGGCGCGCGTCCGCAGCGCCCTTCTTGTGTTTAATGGTTGCCCATTTAGAATGGCCTGACATATTAAAGCCGTCCTTTCAATTTTGTTGCATTGCTCACACTGGCAACCCGATCCGAGCAAGGGTGTAAGGTTGCGCGAGAATGACCATAACGCAGGGAAAATGGTAACACAAGCCCGCGCCAGAAAGCTATTGAGACTAAGTGGCCAAGGTGTTGCACGGGAAGGATGAGCGCAGGAATTGCGGGCATCGTCGTAAGTCCCGACCGACCCAGATGATCGTAATTCGAACGACCTTGACATGAATTGGTCGTGGACAAGGCCCCCGGGGGACAGCAAACTCCACCCAATGGGAGCCGGCCAGTCCGACGGAAATCCGATGGTGCGTCCGGGAAACATTTTACGATGTTGGGCCTAAGCATCCCGCTCGCGCTTGGCGATATTCTCGGCATTCCCAGGAATCGGCGCTTCTGCCTTGATGGGCACCGGTCCCATGGCGTATTCGGTGGGGCCGAGCCGCTCGGGGGAATCCATGATCTCCTCCCACTTCACCTCTTTGCCCGTATAGGCTGCGGTCCTCCCCATGATGGCGGCTAGAGTCGCGTGGGCCACATGTTCGGCTTCATTCAGAGGCTGGTTGGTGCGGATGGCAGTGACGAAATCCACATGCTCCTGATCGTAGGGATTGAACTTCGTCTTGCCGGGATCCTGGTCCGGCTCCTGATATTTCCACACCACCTTGTCACTAAGGTCATAGATGGTGTTCTTGCAATTCGTGTAACCCTCGGTGCCCACGACGTACTCAGAGACATCCGTCTGGCACCCCTCAATCTGACGGCACATGCTCTCCAGGATTCCGCCGTTGGGGTAAGCGTATTGCAGGCTGAAGAAGTCATACTGGTCGCCCGTCACTTTCTGTACGCGCCCGCCACAACCGATGACCTTGGTAGGGTTCATTCCCGTGAACCAAAGGACGGCATCGAGATTATGAACGTGCTGCTCGCAAATATGGTCGCCTGATAGCCAACGCCAGTTCACCCAATCGCGAAGCATGCCTTCCATATCCGACCATTCCTTCTTCTTTCGCACATACCATAAGGGGCCGCCATTCCACCGGGCCCAGGCTCCGACGATCTGGCCAATGGCGCCATGGGAGACGCGATTATAGGTTTCCTGATAGGCGCGGTCATGCCGCCGTTGCGTTCCCGCCACAACGCACAGATGGTAGGCCGCGGCCTTCTGACCGGTCGCCATGACGGAGCGCACGCCGGGGGCATCAACGGCGCACGGCTTTTCGATAAAGCAATGCTTCTTGGCATCAACCGCCGCATCGAAATGCATGGGTCGGAAATGCGGTGGCGTGGCACAAATCACCAGGTCAACGTCGCTGGCAAGGACCTTCTTGTAAGCGTCAAAGCCGACGAAGCAATGGTCATCGGCAATCTGCTGCTGCCCCTTCTGGGCTAGGTTGGCGCGGCATTTATCAAGATGGTCGGGGAAGAGGTCCCCCAGCGCCACGATCTTGAGATTGGGTCCCGCCTTGAGAAAGTTCAGGGCGGCACCGGTCCCCCGCTCGCCGCAGCCGATGAGCCCGGCTTTCAGGACCGGGCCGTCCGGGGCCGAGTCCACAAACGTCATGGGCGGGTAAGTTTTCTTGCAACTGGCCAGGACCGCCCCAGCGCCTGCAACCGCGACCGCGCCAATAAATGTCCGGCGATTTAAATTCAATTTTTCCTGTTCTGGTTTGTCATTGGTCATTTTGAAAGTCCTTTCCAAGAATAAGTCCGAGGTCCAGGGTCCGAAGTCTGAAGTCAAAGGACAAACTCGACGAGACGCGGGATGACAGTCGGCAGGCGGTCGTCAGAATAAGGGACGTTCCATTCCCGGTCATGACTTCTGGAGCCAGACTCCAAATCCCCGACTCCGGACCCCGGACTCGGGACTGCTATTTCTCCCTCACGACCCGAAATCCTACATCCGTTACGTCGGAATACCACCAAATACTTTTGGGTGATTGGGGATCGGTCATCAGCCAATCCTCTTCGCGCGTATGGTCGCGGGCGGCGCAGCGCAGGTCAGAGGCGTCGGAGCGGAATGAGCCTCCTCGCACCACGTGTTCCTTGCCGGATTCGGGACCGCGCGGGTCCGTGGCGCCGTCTTCCACATTCGCGTAGGCGTCGGGATCGTACCAGTCCAGGCAAAATTCCCGCACGTTGCCCAGCATATCCACCATCCCCCAGGCGTTGGGCTTGGTGAGGCCGCCGGGGTGCGGCTGGTCTTCGCTATCTCCCTGATACCAGGCGTAATCGATCAGGGGAGCGGTCTTGACCCCAAACAGGTGATTCAGCCATCTCTGGGTGGTGAATGAAGATGGGTCGCCGGGGAAGAAATAGGGTGTGGTGGCGCCCGCGCGGGCTGCGTATTCCCACTCTGCCTCGGTGGGAAGCCGGTATTTCTTCCCGGTAACCTCCGAAAGCCATTGGCAATACATGGTCGCGGCGTGATAGGTCATGGTAATGGCCGGCCGTGAGCCTCTGCCCCAGCCCTGGTCGGGCGATCCGTAAGGCGGGCTGGGCCCCGTCACGGCGTCGGTCTTGCCTGATGACGCCACGTCGCGGTTGCGTCCGGTGTTCCCCCGTTGCATCAGGTAAGCCTCGTATTCCCTCCAACTTACCTCAGTCCTCTCCATCCAAAACGGGCTGATTTTCACCTTGTGGACGGGGCCTTCGTCGGCGCGCCGATAGGGTTCAGACTCAGGGCTGCCCATTTCAAACGTGCCGCCGGGAATGGCCACCATGCGGAGCTTGGCCGTCAAGCCTGGAATCACTTCGCTGTAGTTATGAAAGCCCTGGGGAGATTCGGGAAACGAATTTTCAAGATTCTGAGCCTGCTCAGCACCCTCATCCAAGTCTTCTCCCGAAGTCTGACCGCGGAAGTGCCCCGTGTGCAGATGACAATTGATGCATCGAACCTTGTCCTTGAACCGTTGATAATGCAAATGCGCATCGACTCCCTTGTGGGAAAGACCGACGCTGAAAAGGTTGGCGTGGCAGCGGATGCAAGCGCTGTCATAGGTGAACGTGCGCGCCTGGGCGAGCGTCTGCATCGATTGCCAGTTCACCTTGGTCAAGTCCTTGAACAGCTTGCCATAAACGTCTTGGCCACCGAGGCGAACCTTTTCGGTGTAATACTCCGGTCCCCCGGCGGGCAGGTGGCAATCGACACAATGCACCACAACGCCACTCTTGGTGGTGTAATGAGGTGAGCGAATCCAGGTCTGGGTTGCATCCGGGTGGGCGTGGCAGGACTGGTCGCAGTATTTGTCTGAAGAGGTGGCGTCCGTGCCGACCTTGCCGGACAAGACGACCCCAATTCCGATAATGATCCCAAGCCCAATCAGGCTCAGCTTTTTCGACAGACGCACCTTTAGAGACCTCGACGGAAGTTCAAGCCAAATGCAAATTCACCACCCGGACACCAAGGAACCAGGAAACCACCAAACCTGATCACAGTTTGACCTCACTTAGGGGCAATAATTCTCCGGCAAAGCCGGAGGCTTTACGGTGGCTGGCCCCTCAAATGGGACTGACCGCCCCCGTCGGGAAGGGACCCCTCACCCGACCTCGTCGCTCGGCCACCCTCTCCCCAGGGGAGAGGGAAAAGCTCTCATCTGCGCGTGGCGCGCTTGCAACAACACTGCCCTCTCCGAGGGGAGAGGGTGGCGGCCATGCGTCGCAGGGGGCCCTACGTTCTGCTTGTTGTGGGGGTGAGGGATTTTGTCCCCAACCCGCATCCCGCAACCTTCAAACTGCTACGGCCTCCACTCAGAGTCGGGGGAACTCACCTTGCATTCGTTTCCCTGGTGTCTTTGTGTCTTGGTGGTTCAATTTGTTTTTACCCCTTACCCTTTAGCCTTCACCCTTTACCCTTTTGCCTTCCCTTGAACCAGCATTCACTTTGCAGCCTTGCCGCCGCACGCTGCTGGAAACCCGCGTGACGTGTAGTGTTTCCACTTTCCCCCCACCTGCCGGACCCATAAAATTGAAATTCCAGGCAGAGACTCCGCGGTACGGATCCCGTCCGGCACGGACATCAAAGAAAACGCCGTGCCCAGGGAGTCCGCCGTGGTTGAATCCCGGGCGATCACGGTGGTGCTGCTCTCCCCTTCCAAAGCCCATCCTGTTTTTGGATTAATGACGTGCGAATAGCGATGGCCGTTCGCGTCTAGGTACTGGTGTTCGTCGCCGGAAGTGGAGACCGCGGCATTGTGCAGCAGCAGCGAGCAGGGCGGCCCGCCTGATTCCCGGTCGGCGGTATCGACACCAATGGTCCAGGCGGATTTTCCCGGCGGCGGATCACCCAGCACCACTTCTCCCCCCGCCTCCACCATGGCTTGCTTAATTCCATGGGATTCGAGGACGGCCAGCATCTGGTCCGCGGCGTAACCCTTGCCGATGGCGCCCAGATCCAGCCTCAAGCCGGAGCGCTTCAGCCATGCGGTGTGATGGGCGGGGTCCAATTCAATGTTGCGGTAATCAACCAGGGCCCTGGCTTTCGCGATTTCCGCCGCATCGGGCAGGCGGCCGTTCTTGCGGGCGGCGCGCCAAACCCCGCTGAGCGGGCCCACGCTGACGTCAAACAGGCCGCCGGAAAGTTGCGAGGTCCACAGGGATTTTTGCAGCACATCGTAAAGGTCGCTGCTCACCGGCATGGGCGCCGCGACTCCCTCGCGCGAGAGGCGCATCAATTCACTGTCAGCGCGGTAGTCGCTCATGATCTGTTCGAGCTCCTCGGCGCGGTCGAAGGCCGCATCCGCCGCTTTTGACGCCTGGCCGCTCGAAGCCGCATACAGTTCGATGTTAAACATCGTCCCCATGCGGGGCAGCGAAAACTGAAACCGTTTCAAGGGCGGGTTCGCAGCCACCATGCTGCGGCAACCGCAGACTGTGCCCAGCGCCAGGAACAGAAATGCCAGGGCGCGGCGGCGGGTTATGAATGGAGTTTCCATCACGGAGGTCAGAAGCAGGTCATTATACACGGGGCCGATGGAACCCGCCGGGAAAAGCTCACCTCCTTGGTTAAGGAGGGGTGGCGCTTGAGCGCCGGGGTGGTTGAAACATCGCGAGGAGAAGGTTCCAAGCAGCTTTTCCAGGTCCTCCGCTACGCCGCTGGCAGTTCCACGCGCAGAGTTCGGCTATGAGAGGAATCTATTTAGAGCGGTTTTAATTTATGTGCTCGCATTCGTGCCACGGGCGTCCCGCCCGTGCTCGAGCATGGCCGGGACGGCCATGGCACATCTCTCCTTCCGGCTTCGCCGCGCTGTTAACACTTAATTCAAAAACGCTCTAGGCGGTCAAAGGCCTGGTCTTGTTCACTCGGGAGGGAGGTATTGCTCATGGCGGGATGCACGGGCCCAACGGCGGGCGAGGTTCTGAGTTTTCGGACCCATGTAGTTCCAGGCTGTAGCAAGCTGATTGGGGTGACGAATCAAGTTCTCAAAAATGCCGACCGCCAACAGGTTTACAACCTCAGGATCCTGGCTGCACGCCATTCGCTCAATAAACTCGAAAATGCGAGTACGCAGCGAAGGATTACTGCCGGGGCTAAGCTCATTCCGCAATGATGGGTTCAACACGAATTCGACGACCAGGTATTGACCTGGCCGACCTTCCCAGTCAACCGGCAGCGATGCTTCCTTGTCGTATCGCTGCTTAAGTTCGGGCAGCGCGCTAAGCATCTCCGTTTGTACTTCCGCGTAAGTCATTTCCCCCATACTCGCAGTCCTTGGACACAGCTCTTTCTTAACGCGGCTGGCGCAGACTTCGGCCCTTTGAAGTCTGCGATCTCCCGAAGGGACGTCCTCATCCACCGTCACCTTGCGAAGAGTATACGTTCCCCCGCCATACCCCTCCTCCACCGCGCCTGGATTTCTGGCAAGCGGTTACCAAAAGTCCCTGCGGGAGTGCAGCCTCCCCAAATCAGGAGTCTGCGCCAGCCGCGATTTTCCCGTTGAGGTCGCTCCTCAGGGGCTTTTCATCCGGCGAGGAAAAGGTCTCTAGAATATACGTCGTCGCCCGTCCTCATGTATTCCATGTAAATGCACTTGATATTATCGGGTATTTTGCCGAACAGTTCCGACGCACTCAGTGTCTTGATGACCAAATCATCATTCACCTTGTCTCCCTTCGTCTCCACCGATTGGGTCCAGAATTCGCCACCCGGGCGAAAGAGATAAAGCGATGGCGGAGTGGAGCAGAAGGCATTCTCCAATTCCTCCCGGTTGTGAAATGTTACTCCTCGTGGGCGGGCATCGGACTCTAAAGCGAACGCTAGAACAACAGTCAAATGCTGACTGCTCACATCCGCGTTGCGCACTTCCAGAGCCCCTTCGAACGACTCTAAAGCCGATGCAATCCACTTGCTCCGAGATTTCCACTCGCAATCGATTTGATCGACGTGCAGATCATCGTAACGGTCGATTCCGCCATCGTTAATGGCCGAATTAAACCATGATTGAACGACCGCTTTGTACTCAGTTCCATCCATGTTTTCCCAGCCAATCCGTCACTTTGTTTGAGAGCGGTAACGGGGGAAAGGTAGCTCTGTGACCACCCCTGCGCTAAACGGCACTGCCAGCCCGGCGGCTTGTTAACCGCGCACGCTTTGCCGCCTGATTCCTGATCTGACAAGCAATGGCCTCGCGCAACGTGGCGTTGATTCGGGTTTGATAGCCCTTCCCCTGGGCCTTGAACCACGCAAGAACATCGGCGTCAAGGCGAAGGGTCAGGGACTGCTTCAGAGGTCGGTAAAACTTTCCCCGGACGGCTTTGCTCCAGTCCGTGACCTCCGGAATGTCGCTGAAATCGATCTCCTCATCCTTCATTCGCCGAAGGCTTTCCAGCTCCCTGGCCAGGCGGCCAGTTGCCTTCGGCATAGGCCCGCCTCTCCCGCGGGCTGGCTTTTCGCGCTGAGATAATGCGGATGACTTCATCGTCACCATCCTCCCGAAATGTGTAGGCAACTACCACCGTAACCGACCCGCCGATCACTCCCGCGGCGAGCCATCGCTCCTCACCGTCCACCTCACGGTCCTGCTCCGCCAGAACGTTAGGATCGCAAAAAACCAGCCGCGCGCTTTCGAAACTGATTCGGTGTTTCCTGAGATTGCGGCGGTTTTTGACCTCATCCCATTCAACGCGCATCGGGCGTAGTTACCGTATTGTAGTTACATTGTAACATAAATTGGAGTGGTTGCTGTGGGGTCAATAGAAGGGAAAAGGTCCCAAGGACGTTTTCCCCTCTCGCGTCGGTGGCGTGACCTGTTCCGGCCGCTGCGACGGGGGCGGACCGCGACGTGTCCCGGCGTCATCGGGAGGCCTGCCTTCTGTAGCGGCGGTGTCCCCACCGCCGGGCGGCGGTCGGAGACCGCCGCTACAGCGCGTGCGCCCGCGAGGGCGGCCAAGGCCCAGCGCCGCTGGGCCCTACGTTTCGTAAAGGCGGCTTTACGCCGCCATGGTGAGGTGAACCCGCCTCTCCGGCGGTATGGCGGGATAAACCCGCCGCTACGATGCCGGAATCGGGCGAATGCCCGCCTGGTGCTTCGGAATCCGGTTCCAAGAGCCTTTCCCTACCGACTATCGGAAGCGCTCCTTTGGCGTTCGATTGAGACGGAAGGTGACAGCCGGAACGTTACTCAGGTTTATTTTGTCCATGTTCGGTCGTCCAGCCAATCCTCTGGGGGGGGCTTCAGGCAGGTGATTTCGAGGGCGCCAGGTCGTGCCGAAAACGCTCCGATCCCCGGGTTTCCGTTTCCGAATGCCCTCTTTCACACTCCCACTTCGCGGCCATGGCCTGTAATACGCCCGGCGGCCTGCGCGGTCAAGGGGAAAGAGATCTGAATGGCAGAGGAATTCGGAAGGAGTGGCGACCTTTTGTCACTGACGAGGGCGGAAACCGGCAGGAATTTTCTTGACAAAAGCTAGCCTCTGGTGTAGGCTTGTTACGGGACACGGGACACGGGACACGGGACACGGGGATCGGGGATCGGGGGTTCTAGGATAAGCAACGAACTTCTAACTCAGGACACTAGCTTCTGCTCTTAAAAACGAAGGTGCATCCGGCGATCTCTATGAAAAAACGGGGAGAACAATTTGTCTGGCGGCCAAGGGGGAACTGGTGCGCCATCCGCTGCGGCATAAGGATTTGCTCCAAATTCGGACACTTGGTCATCTTGGACGCGGGTCGTGAAGGAAAATAATATTGATTTTAAGGACCGAAGCCGGAATGTGTATGAAAACAAAGGAAACACGGACAATTTGCCACTCAAATCGTCGGACATTTTATTCGAAATGACACAAATCATCGGACATTTTTATACCCAATCGACACGAATCGTCGGACATTTTTGCACCAAATAATGACGTGAAATGACACGCAATTGCGTCGTCCCGTTTCCAAGATCCGAACAGGTTCCTCCGAAGAGGTTCCAGGAACCTTCTCCACCAAAAACCTCTTCCAATTCACCTGTGATCAGGTCTTACTCGCGGCGGGTGGGGTGGCGTTCGGCGACGATCGTGACTTGCATGTCATGGGCGTGGCGGACAATTCGGTGGATCAGGTTCCGTCCGATAAAACCCTCCCATGGAGAATACTGGGGACGCACCATGAATAGCTGAGTGATGTTATGTAACCGGGCGAAATCCAGCAGCGTGGTTACGATGTCTTCACCTTGCAAAACCCTGGTTTCGATGTGAAGATTTCTGGCGAAGTTAAGATGGCGCTCCACGGCTTCCCGTTTGGCGGGGGGCAAGCCATTAAAGTCCGACTCGGAGTGAACGAATACGGCGAAGCAATCTGCCTGAAGGTAGTCCGCCACTCTACGGCCGCGGCGGATCAGAATGGCTGTGGAAGGATGCTCGGTGACATAGACGAGGATTCGGTCAGTAAGTCCGCCGTAATCGCTACCCCCCGAAACCTGGTTTTCTGTGGGTAGAGCTGAGGTTTCCGCAGCGGATTCCGGCTGCGTCACCTGGCGAATCTCCACTTCGTGCGCAGTCTGCCGCAAAGCAATTTCCCGCAAGGCCACCAGGGTGGATTCCTTGAAGAAATTCTGCATTGCGCGCTGGGCCTTCTCTGGTGGATATACAACGCCGCGCTCCAGCCGATTCAGCAAGGCGCGTGGTGTGAGATCCACCATGACCACTTCATCCGCCTGCTTCATGACCCAGTCGGGAATGGTCTCGCGAACCCGCACGCCCGTCATGTCCCGCACCTGATCGTTCAGGCTCTCAAGGTGCTGAATGTTCATGGTGGTCATGACATCAATTCCAGCCGCCAACAGTTCCAGCACGCATTCCCACCGTTTTGTATGGGTGCAGCCGGGGACATTGGTGTGGGGAAGTTCATCAACCACACAAACCTCAGGATGGCGATCAAGGATGGCTTGCAGATCCATTTCCTCAAAAACCGAGCCCCGGTATTCCATTTTGCAGCGCGGAATCAGTTCCAGCCCTTGCGATTGGGCAATCGTATCTTTGCGTCCATGGGGCTCGATATAACCGATCACGACGTCGACGCCCCGCTTGAGAAGCTCATGGGCATCCGTCAGCATCTGATAGGTTTTTCCGACGCCGGCGGCAAACCCCAAATAAACTTTGAGTCTGCCGTGTTTGTTGGGTGTGGTATCCATCGTTAGCTCTCAGCTATCAGCTCTCAGCTTTCAGCTAAGGGCGGCGCCGAATGAACAAAACTTCAGGGCCATTAAGTGTGACCGAACAGCCGAAAGCTGATAGCTGACGGCTGATAGTTTCTTTAATGCGGAAACACCCGCACATCAATCCCTTCAGCGGCGCGAATGAGCTGATCGAGTGGGCCGCCCAGAAAGCGATCCCACCAGTGCTTGCGGCTGGGATGGCCGACAAAAATTTGGGTAATACGGTGTGTACGCGCAAAATCCATCAAGGTTTCAACCGGGTCGTACCCATCAAGGGCCTCGGTCTGGGCTCCCACTGCACGAGCTTCCGCAAGTCGGGCCTGAAAGACGGCTTCCTCTTTCTCGTTAAACCTGTCGTCACGGATAAACACGGTGAAAAGTTCCCCATGGAACCGATCGGCATTGCGCCTTCCGCTCGTAATCATGGCCTGGGCATTCGATCCTCGCGTCAGGCAGACGAGGATGCGTTCCTGCGTGCCCCAAAGCTGCTCGATGCCGTGCGCGAGCAGGTAGTCCTCAAGCTGCCGGTCAACCACCTCGGCAGCCAGGAGGAGGGCAATCTCACGCAAGGCGGAAAGCCGTCGGGGTTGCTCCGTGGGAGTGGGAGCCGAAGATGGCTGTCCGGCCCGTTCCAAAAGGAGTTCCGGCGGAACGTCCACGAGGATGATTTCATTGGCGTTATAGAGGAATCTCTCGGGGACAGTGTCGGTGACGCGCTTGCCGGTGATCCGCTCCACCGCTTCCCGGCGCTCCTCAATGTGCTGAAGGTTCAGGGAAGTTATAACGATGATCCCCGCCGCCAGCAGTTCTTCCACATCCATCCAGCGCTGGGGGTTTTTGCTGCCCGGGGGGTTGTTAAAAGCCACCCCGTCAACCAGACACACCTGCGGGTGACGGCGTAAAATGGCCTCGACGTCCATTGCAAAACCACTGCCGATTTTCTTCAATGGAATTACTTCAATGGTTTCCAGAAGATGCTGTAGCTCCGGGGGGAGGTCGGGCTGGATTGCCCCAATCACCACGTCCTGCCCGCGTGCGCGGCGGCGCCGCCCTTCATCGAGCATCCGAAAGGACTTGCCCACCCCCGAGGCATAGCCCAAAAAGACCTTTAATCGCTCGTGTTGGAGTTGTTCATCCTGAGCGTCCAGTTGCTTGAGGAGCAGCTCAGGGTCGGGTCTGGAGCCAAAATCGGTCGGCATAGGGGCTGGAATCTCCCTGTTCGCACTGTACGTGATTGGAGAAAAGTCGAACACCCTCAAGCAACATGAGGGTGACAGTCCAATATACCAGAATCCATTGCGGAGTTTTGCTTTGAGGATATTGAACCGGTGGAGTTCGATTCATCATCAAGGAGGAACTGGCACGCGAAAGACCGGGGACGAAAACTCGTCTTCCCGGTCTTTTCGGCAACCTAACTCTATGAAAATGCCCAGGGATCTTCCGCAAACTTCTGCGCCCCATTTGTGCAAACCCGTGGCATGAAATCCTGGCTAGGGTTTGCTGACCGGAAAGTTCTGGTTTAAGTCCAGGTTCAGCATGAGGACGTTAACGCGCGGCTCACCCAGAAATCCCCATTGCCGCCCTTCAGTGTGGGAATCGATAAGCTGTTTCACCTGGTCAACCGTAATGCCGCGGGCAGTGGCGACACGCGGCGCCTGCGCGAGGGCGGAAGCGGGGCTGATGTGCGGATCCAGGCCGCTGGCAGAAGTGGTGAGCAGGTCGGCGGGAATGGGCCCCTGATAGGCGGGATTCTCCTGCCGGAATTTTGCCACGTCGCCTTTTACGCGATCGATCAGTTTTTGATTTGTGGGACCATAGTTGGAGGCATTGGAACCGCTGGCGTCATATCCATCGGTGCCTGCCGCGGACGGCCGGGGGTGGAAGTACTGGGGCTTGGAAAAGTTCTGCCCAATCAAGGCGGAACCTTGGACTTTCCCCTTTACTTCCACCAGGCTTCCGTTGGCGCGGTGGGGGAATATAAGCTGGCAGAGCCCCGTCACAATCCCAGGATAGATCAACCCCGTGAGGATGGTCATGAAAAGCGTGATGCGGAATGCTGGTCCAAACTGATATCGCATACGAAACTCCTTGGTAGTAACAAACTGTGGCCGACGCACCAATGCCGCGTTGACGAGGGCGTGCCTTCGGGCTTATGCCAGGTGCAATAGGCCGAGCAAGCGATCAATCACCCAGATTCCGGGAAACGGGGCAATAATGCCGCCCACTCCGTAGATCAGAATGTTTCGGCGCAGCATCTGTGCCGCGCTTTCCGGCCGGTACTTGACGCCTCGCAGCGCCAGAGGCACCAGCGCAATGATGATCAGCGCGTTGAAGATCACGGCCGCCAGAACAGCGCTTTGGGCCGTGTGCAGGTGCATGATGTTCAAGGCATTCAGCGCCGGATACGTGGCCATAAACATTGCCGGAATGATGGCGAAGTATTTCGCCACATCGTTGGCAATGGAAAAGGTGGTCAGCGCGCCACGTGTGATCAGCAGTTGCTTCCCGATGGCCACAATCTCAATAAGCTTGGTGGGGTTGCTGTCCAGGT
>PLSX01000225.1 GCA_003165315.1 Acidobacteriota bacterium | reverse complement strand
GGTCGGTCAGGTTCACGCGGCGCACAGCGACAGTCACGATCTCCGCGCCGGAGGCTTCATGCGCCCGAGCCATCTCCTGGAAGCTGCGATACTTTCCCGTCCCCACAATCAGGCGCGAGTGAAACTCTTTGCCCGCAATCCGCAGGACATCGTTTTCCATTTTTCACCTCGTACTCGATTCTAGTCGGCACTCTGGGAAATTGCAATTCTGCGAATCGGCCTGGCGTCGTTCAAAAAGTTATCTTGAGGGGGTTCATGAAACGATCACAAAAGAACATTGGAGCAACACGTGGTTGCTTGGTCCTGAGGCAGCACACGCTGCAGTTGAATAGCTAAAACTTTCCCTATTATTATCGATTTCAGCAGACAAAACTCCCGATCGACATGCTGATTGGTCCAAATCCACCACGGGACACGGAAAATTTGTCCGCTTTTATTGATTGCCAAAAAAAATTGGACAATTCCCCTACGCAAAAATGGGCAATCGCAAATATAATCAGCAATTAGCCGCCGTGGCCCAAGGGAAACTGGGGGCAACCAAGGGAGTGGCCGCCAAGCGAGGATAAAGGGGAGGAATTTTCATGAAGAAAGACGGCCTGACCATCGTGGATAACCGTACGGACGAAACTTATGAGGTTCCGTTTCACAAGGGAACCATCCGCGCGATGGATTTGCGGAAAATCAAAACCGGTCCGGACGACTTTGGCCTAATGACGTATGACCCGGCATTTATGAACACCGCGTCATGTCATAGCGCCATTACCTATATCGACGGCGACAAGGGAATTCTGCGCTATCGCGGCTACCCCATTGAACAGTTGGCGGAGCACTGCACCTTTCTGGAAGTCGCCTATCTGCTGCTCGAAGGTGAGCTTCCCAACCAAGCGCAATTGAAAACGTGGATTGACAACATCACGCACCACACCATGTTGCACGAATCCACCAAACATTTTCTGGAAGGCTTTCGCTACGATGCGCATCCCATGGCGATGTTTATCAGCACGGTGGCAGCGCTGGCCACAAACTATCCGGAGGCCCGCCATGTTCACGACGCGGAGACCCGCCGGCTGCAGATCTATCGCCTGATCGGGAAGGTCCCCACCATTGCCGCATACACTTATCGCCACGGCCTGGGATTTCCCTACGTCTACCCCGACAATGATTTAGGCTACAGCGAAAACTTCCTGAACATGCTGTGGAAAATGGCCGAGGCGAAATACCAGGCGAACCCTGTGCTGGCTCGCGCGCTGGACATTCTCTTTATTCTGCATGCAGACCACGAACAAAACTGCAGCGCCAACGTGATGCGTTCCGTGGGCAGCTCGCAGGCTGACCCCTTTGTGGCCACAGCGGCGGCGGCAGCGGCACTTTCCGGCCCTCTGCACGGCGGCGCCAATGAAGAAGTATTGAAAATGATCGACGAAATAGGATCGAAGGACCGTGTTCCAGCCTACATTGAAGGCATCAAAGCGGGTAAGGGCAAGCTGATGGGCTTTGGCCACCGCGTCTACAAGAACTACGATCCCCGCGCTCGCATCATCAAGGAGACCGCAGAACGCGTCTTTGAAATCACCGGCAAGAACCCCAAGCTCGATATCGCCCTCGAACTGGAACGCATTGCGCTGGAAGACGAGTACTTCATCAAGCGCAAGCTCTATCCCAATGTTGATTTCTACTCCGGCATCATCTACCAGGCGATGGGCTTCAACCCGGATATGTTCACGGTGCTGTTTGCGATTCCGCGCACAGCCGGCTGGCTGGCGCAATGGGAAGAGATGGTCAGCGACCCCGAGCAGAAAATCGCCCGTCCGCGGCAAATTTACACAGGCCACGAGGAGCGTAAGGTTGTTCCCATGGCTGAGCGTGAAGCGAAGTAACCGAAGGGCCAAGTGCTGGGAAATGCAGAAGGGTAAAGGGTGAAGGCTGAAGGGTAAAGGACAAAACACTCTGGCATTTGACCTTTACACCTCACCATCTACCATTGACATTTCTCACAATCCGGGAGCCGGAATACAAACCTGACCCCTAACACCTGAAATCTTTTCTTCAATACTTCACGTCCGTAAACCGCCCCGTCGTCTCGCCACGCAGCCACACGTAGATTGGTGCGTGGGGCGAGGGTGGCGGCCACGGCAATTCCACTTTCAAAGTCTGTTCCTGAGGAATTCCGCCTGGAACCGGTGTGGGAATTCCTTGCACCGGATATCCCACTTTGGGATCCCAACCCGTCTTCTCGATAATTTGCAAATCGATACCAGTCAGGTTACCGGAGTATAGGTTTACCCCAAGTTTATCTTCCGTCAGGGAAAATTTCTCAATGCGCGGCAGCCGGATCAGACGGCCGAGCGCCGTGGAGTCTGAGCTGCCTGCGCTGTCGGTAATAAGAGTAGCAGCTAATTGGCAGCCGGACAGCCCAACCACGCCCGGATCGACGGAGAGGAACAGTCCGTCATCGCCGGCAAAATCCAATTGCGCACTGGTGGTTCTGTCGCCCGGATGCAGAACCAGTGGAGCCTTCGTGTAACCGTCATTGGAACAATTCAGGCTCAGCACCGGATGGGCGTCAACATTGCGGGTCAGCAATGAAAAGCTGATGGGGGCGCCAGCAGGTATCTCTCCATCGTTGATGTGGACATCAGGCTGCTGCGAAATCGATAAGCTGACGCCGGAAATTTTGGGGCGGGGCCCGATGACTTGGAAGGCTCCGGGGAAGGTCAGCGGGGATTGAAGATCTTGCACGGAAACGCTGGCAGCCACAACCTCCCCACTGTGAGCAGTCGATTGGACCTTCACTGTCGCCTTGCGCTCCAACAACTCATGCGCATCGCCCTTAACCGGGGCCAGATCCCAGGTCACGTCCGGAGTAGCGATATGGGTGATTCGCTCCAGTCGCGTTCCCCGTAGCAACACGGTTTGCTGGGGTTCACCCATGTTGGCGTGCAGCGGGAGACCATCCAGAGTGGGGTTGGGCGGATGAATGTCCAGACGAACTTCGGAGGAGGCTCCGTTGGTTTGCGTCAGGATCAGGTGGTATGGGCCTGCCCCCGCCGAAGTGTCAACCTCCACCTCCATATTCTCCTGATCGCCCTGAGCCTTTCCTTTGGGTAAGGTGAAATTGACATCCTTGGGAGTGGCCTTCTTGTCTCCCACCTTCACCATGGCCACTTTCTCAACAAACTCAAAATCTGTACCGGTCAGTTGCACCTTTACGGCACCCGAACCAGCCACCAGACTGTCAGCCGATTCCTGAGTTACCTTTGCCTTGGTAATGTCTCCCAACAACTTAAGATCGACAGCGCCATTCACCTGAACAGGTTGCCAATCCCACATGGCCGCGAGTTTGTATTCTCCAGGGGGAAGTCTTACCTGGGTCAGGTCGAGGTCCAGGGAATCGCTGTGGGGGCCCACGTGGACACTGACGGGCAGTTCAGCATGGTCCTTGGCCGCAACCAATTGCCATTTGCGCGCGCGGAGTAAGAGCCGGGAGTCCTCCGACTTGGCCATGGGAACTTTAAGGACGTATCTTGCCCCAAGGGGGACGTAGGCCGGTTCTTCAAGCGCTACGGCAGGCGCATCGGCGTTGGGTACTTTCATCATCCAAAGATAGGCGGTCCGCATACGCGGCTTGTCCGGCTCGTTTCTTGCGCAGAGAGCCAGTCCGGTCTGTTCAAAGGGCTGGGTAAAGGCGGAGCGAAAATCGGTATCGGGAAAGATCATCGTGCGCAAATTCAAGAGGAACTCGGCGCCGCCCGCCGCCAGGCCCACGGGCGAACCGAAGAACATTTGACCCACGGCCCCCGCCAGACCCGCCGACTCCGCCAGCAATTGGGTGCTCGTGGACGTAACTGGATCGAGATTCTGGATGGAGGGCATCATCGACTGCATAATCGCGAAGGCTTGCTGGTTGGCAGGCTGATTCGTGTTGATTTTGGGGACGTAGACATCGTAATCGCTTCCAAAGCCCGCCAGCACGGCGTTCAAATCTCGACTGGGATCAGGCTGCTGCTGGTATTCCGAAAGCACCTCCACCAGGGCGCCGACCTTGGTGGTTTGCTCGGCATAATCGGTCAGTTGCGGAATCAGGTCAGGATTCTTAATCACCATGGAACTGACCCGCTTCACGTCCAGTCCGTGGGGACCGTAGACCACTCCCACCACGCTGGCACGCACCGGAATTTCCCACTCTTGAATATCTTTGGCCGGCAGCGCGTCGAGCACATGGATATCGTCCTTGGCCTCTTTTATCTGCTCTTTGAGGCGTGCCTGCGTTTCCGGCGCCTCATCCTGCCCCTCCGCCGGTTTTGCCTTCGCCTCACCGTCTGCGGGGGCAGCCACCACGAGTAACGCGATCTTGGCGCTGTCACGGACTGCGGGCGGGATGTGGAGTGGTTCGTACCTGAGCTTCTGTCCTGCCTCAAGGATGTTAATGTTTTGGACAGGCAGTGGCGGGGCTCCGTTCGCCCCTTCTACTACCAATCGAAAGCGGCTGACGTTCAATGTCCCCGGGCAGGGCGGGATGGCTGAGGCAAATGCTTGCGTGGCGTTTGTGAGGCAATAGGATAAGGTCAACAAACAGAGAGCTTTAAGCGTGATGAACATGCGTACGCGTGTTTTTATCATTGCTCCACGATTCATTAAGAGATTTGAACATCCATTATATATGGATGCAAGGTTGAAGCGGAGGGTGGTGTGGTCAATGTGTCTATGCAGCCTCAATCGTCGTCCATTTGCTGATCTTCGGACGGTCTGAAATTAAAATAACTATGGCGGAGCGGCCGGGTAAGTAATGCTGCTAAGTCAACCGGCCGCCGCCGCAATATGCTATTAGAATCTGCCCGCACGTTTTAGACGCAGGGTCTTGATCTCCCACGGTTTCATATGGAAAGTAATGGTTGCTCCCTCACCCACAGGCCCCACGTTGACGTCTTCCAACAATGTAGTTTCCGTTGCGATAACGTGGAGTGGAAGGTGGATGGTCACGTCGCCCTCGCGGCCTTCATTTTCCACAAAGCGGGCGATGGCGTCTGTATCGTAAAAGCCTTCCATTTGCTTCAGCGCATACAGAACCACGTGGTCGCTGTCGACTTTAATGAAGGAGTAGTCGCCAGGCAGGCCGCCCTTCTTTCCCGCCCACTGTTCTTGCGGGCTGGCATGCTCAGGCTCCTGCAACGACAGCAACGGCGAATTGAAGGCCATAGCTTGAAATTGCACTTTACCTTCCCGCCAGTCGCCATGGTGGGGATAGATGGCGTAGCTGAAGGTGTGTTCGCCCTCGTCGGCACGCGGGTCAGGCGCCCAGGGTCCGCGAATCACCGACAGGTGAATGGCGTTGTCCTTGGCATCATAACCATTCCTGCCGTTATTGATGATGGAGACGCCGTAATCCGCATTGGAAATGTCCACCCATTTTCCCATGACGGCTTCTTCGCCGGTCTGGTCGCGCGTAATGGCGCCATAGGGAATTTCCGCCGACACCTTGGTGGACTCAACACCGATGGGGAAATTCGCCTTGAGGAAAGTCGCGCGCTCATACCAGTCCAGCGTCACGGCCACGTCCACCCGGGGCACGCCAGTGGTGAGACTAATGTCCTGAGTGAATTCCGAACCCCGGAAGCGATGGACCACGCGAATCGTGGCGCGCACTGGCCCCAGCTCCGTAACTTCAACTCGCGCAGCCTTTTCGATATCCCACTTCTTGCCGGTCAAGCCAATGTCCCATGCCGGTCCCGCATATTCCTTGGAAACCTTGCGGGCCATCTCCGCCGTGTCTTCCCAGGCCGTCAGGGAGTTCCCTTCCCCATGCAACGCTTCGCGCTTGTTCGTTTTGTCGAAGAGCTTCGCGATGTTGCCAGTTTCAGGATTGACCTCAACGCGGAAGAATTCATTCTCCAGATAGGGTCGCGGCTTGGATCCCGCGTGCACAGTTGCGGCACTGGCCGGGGCGCCAGGGGTTTCCGCTTCCAGGTGGTAGAGCTTCAATCCCATCTGTGGAACTTTGGAAGCAACGAAGATCACGGTGGCAGTTTCGCGGGCTCCTGCCTTGGCGGGCGCTTGCAGCATCTGCACAGGCACGATTTCCTTGTCATGCACGGCCACCATTTTCGGCGGCAATGAGAAGGCTGAAATTTCCGCCGTCACCAGATCCGTTCGATCAAACGACTGCGGATTATAGACGACAAGCGGCACGCCCTCGCCGCGGGTATCAACCTGAAGCCCCAGGTTCTGGAGGGAGAAATCCAGGGCGCGGTAACCACGTTCGAAAACTTCAGCGTATTGCTTCACCGCGTCGGCATAAATAGGGCCGATGCCCGAGCCCGCCGCCAGATCGTGCGCCTCATCGAGCAACGCAATCTTCCAGGCGTTGCTAATATCGCGCACGGGGTAATAATCGCGATAACCGAAGAAGACCGCCAGCTCCGACATCTTCTCCGCATTCAGCAGCAGTTGTTCCGACATCCGGTTGTGCCGCTTCATATCCACCTGAGTAGTGTAGCAGCCAGGAAAAACAGGATTCAGCTCCGCCGTGTAGACCGGAAAGTCCTTCTTCTCGGTCAGAAGCAGATCGATATAATCCGCCACGTTCGTGGGTTTCACGTTGAGATCTTCGTGAGAGGCATTCAATTTGGCAATGCCCGCGATGTCTTCAGGATTGGGGCCACCGCCGTGGTCACCCATCCCGTAAAGCACCATAATATTTTTCACACCGGCACGATCAGCGTTCTTCATGCCCAAAACCGTGGTGTGCTCGTGGTCCATTGTCTGCGTGTATTCTCCAGGAGTGGTGTAGCCCAGCACGCGCGACCCGTCCAAACCCTGCCACCAGATAATGGGCGGGCGAGTGGGATCATGGGGGCGGTTGAAGACGTAGAGCTCAATCCCGGACTTACTCGCGATCTGCGGCATGGTTTCTGGATGGCCGAAGACGTCCGGCTGCCAGGCAAATCGAACATAATGGCCGAATTTCTCCTTGCTGTATTTCTGCCCATAGAGGAATTGCCGTACCAGCGATTCGCCGTCGCTGACGTTTTCATCCATCTGGACCCATCCGGAAGTGGCGGGTACAAAATTGCCCGTCTTGGCCTTTTCCTGCAAGCCCTTGAAAACGTCTGGGTAGAAGTGCTCCATGGAGTCAAGCACAACCGCCTGGTCCTGGGCAAAGGTGTAGGTCGGATTTTGGTCCATCAACCGGATTTGGTTGGTAAAAGTATTGAACATGATGTCGTGAATGGACTCTTCCCAACGCCACAGCCACGCCATATCCATGTGGGCGTATCCCACCACATGGGCGGTGTAATCCTTGGGATTGGACGAAGGGGACTCGGGCGATTGCGCCCAAGCCAATGAAACCAAACAGGAAACGGCAAACAAGGCAACGATCAATCTGCGCACGGATTTTCCTCCTGCAAGAATTCTCGCGCCGGGCATATCTTTTGGGCAGCCTGCCCACTTAAAAGGGTGGTTCTGCCCCCCCGGCGCCACAGAATATATACCCTCCCCTGGCCGATAGCAATTGTTCCGCGCAAGGTTTTGACGACCCGCTATTTGGGCGTCCGAAGCGGCAAAGGAAGGAAGGCAACGCCGACGTCGCGACCCATATGACTGATCGCGGCGCCTTCAAGCCCATCATAGAAAATTGCCAAACGATTTCCTACTTTGACCACCGAAGGCAGTCCCACCACCGATGGCGACCAGTGGCAATTCCGCGCATCCAAAACCACGGCTTTTTTCGAGGAATCCCACTTGTTCAGATCTTTAGACCAATAGACCCAGACGGCGTCGGTGTACTCATGCCCGTTTCTGATTCCGACATGATTGGTAAAGAGGTACCAGGTCTTGTCCGTCTTCTCGTAATAAAGGGAGGTGTTCTCGATCTGCTCTTCCAGAGGGACGATGGGTGCAGGGTCGACACTCCATGCTCCATTCAGGTTATTCGTGCGGGCGATGCTGATGGTCCTTCTGATCTTTTTGGGCGGGCCGCCCTCATGCACTGACGCACTGAAGAATTGCAAATACTCTCCCTGATTTTTCACGATGTAGCCGGGACTGGCTGTGACACTGTAATACGTTCCCGGTTTGGGACGAAACGGTACAACTCCGGGCTGCTTCTGCCAAGGCCCTAGTGGCGACGGGCTCTTTGCTTTCATCGTGAGATAGGGGAACATCGGCACACGGTCCGGCGGTGGAGAGGCGTGCGGTGTGCCCATATAGAACATCTCCCACGCCCTGCCGTCAAAATATGTAACACCATAACTGGCCGATGCGGAATCCTCCGAACCGGACTTTCCCAGTTCCAGCACTGGTCCTTGTTTCTTCCAGTGGATCAGGTCGTAACTTGTGGCTAGAGCACACAGCCATCCCGTCGGTCCCGCTGCATCGTAATGCATGTAGTACTTTCCCTCGGCGGCAAATACCCACACATCGCGAGCCCCGTACTGGTCGCAATTCTGCGGCCCCCCGCCGTGGCGAAGCACCACGCCATAGTCTAGCGCATCCAGGCGGAGAGTGGCCTGTGGACGGCCGTCTTCATAAGACGTGGGAGCATCTGCCCTTTCCGGGGCGGTAGCGCTCCATCCTCCTGCGGTGGAGAACAAACCGAGGGACAATAGAATCAAAAGTGCCTTCAATCCACGAAACATCATTCCTCCAACATTTTGCCGCAAATCTTTGTCCCCGGGTTGGGGTTTCGCAACTCGAACATCCGGCTGAACGGCTTCCTCGCGACTTGTAGTATCATATTTATTCAATTTCGCTGCGACGAATCAGAGTAATAACCCACCGCGAACGTCCCGAGCGAGTCGCATTCTGGAAGGCACGCTGCGAGAAGGAAAATAATTATGGCTCTCGACAATAAAATCCGCGAAGCATTGGCGCGAGTCGCCAAAGCTCCCATTCCTACTGACATTGACGCGTCACTGTTTGATGCCGGCGTTATGGACTCATTCGACCTGGTCGATTTTGTTGCCGACCTGGAGAAAGAGTGCAACATCAAGGTACAGGACAGCGATTTGCACCCCTCCAAGTTTGAAACGCTCGCGAAAATCACTGCTTATCTCAGAAGTCACGGAGCCGTATAGATGGCATCAATGGCCGGATTCGGGCACTACCTTCCCGAAGGTATCTTGACTAATCAAGCTCTCGCAGCGGAGTTCAGTGTGAACCCCGAGTGGATTGTAAGTGTATGCGGAATCCAGACGCGGCGTGTCGTCGAGGAGGAAACTGTCTGCGACCTCGCCGAACGAGCTTCGCTGGCATGTTTGAAGGATGCCGGGATCACTGCCGACAAGCTGGGAGCCATCATCGCCTGCACCGGAACGCCCCACCGGCAGTTCCCCGGAGTGTCAGCGGAAGTCCAAAAGCGGCTGGGCGCGCCGGGAATTCCGGCCTTTGATCTGCACCTGGCCAGCATTTCCGGCCTGTTTGGTGTGGCCCTGGCCAACAAGATGTGCGAGCAGTGGGGACCAACACTGGTAGTGGCGGCGGAAACCATGACGCGCGCTCTGGCGCAGGGACCGCGGGCCAAAGAAACCGCCATCCTGTTTGGCGATGGCGCCGGCGCTTGCCTGATCACGCCTAGCGAAGGACAACTTGCAATCCATGATATTCGTGTAGCGAGTGACGCAACTTTCTCCGAAGCGCTGCGCATGAACTTTGGATCTACGCTTGAGATGGATGGCCGCACGATCATCATGCACGCCGTGCGCAAGCTTGCCCGCGCCGTGGCAGAATTGCTGGAAAGAAATTCCCTGCGCGCTGATGAAATCGGGCTCTTCCTTTTTCATCAAGCCAACATGAGGCTGCTGGAAAGGCTCATGAAAGAGCTGAAGATCGATGCCCGTCAATGTTTTGTCAACATTGAAAAATGCGGGAACACTTCCTCCGCATCATGGCTGATTGCAGCGTCGGAAGCCAAGGCCGCGGGCTTGCTGCGTCCGGGAATGAAAGTGGTCATCGCCGCCTTTGGAGCTGGCCTCAGTTGGGGCGCGGCGTTGGTGGAAGTTGGCTAGACCAGGACCAGTAAAGCTCCGTATAGTGTCGTTCCGCAAAACTTCATCCCAGGCGCAAAGGATTCCACAGGCCCCGCATCCCCAAGTCATCATCCCCTTTCTCACCCCTACAAATATGTTAAATTCCTCTTCAGCCATGGGAAACTGCGTGCACAAGTAGATTCAATCAGGAGGCATGATGGCGAATCGAGCTCACAAATATGTTCTCGCTCTATCACTGATTAGCGGAGTCCTGGGCCTTGGCCAGGCAGAGGGCAGGGTGATCGATGATGGCCCGCAGAAACTGAACCAGGCTTCCTCCATTGGGGAGTCGTTGCGCAACGCCGGGAACCGCCCGCTGCACATTCTCTATGTTCATGGAATTGGCGCCACAGGGTCCGGGGGTTCGCAGATCTTTCAAAAGGCGATTTGCAACTTTCTGAAAGATTGCACGACCCTGTCTGCGGGACCGGTGGCAAGAGACTATGCCGATACCGGTGTTTTTGCCAAAGATGCGGACCCACCCGACTTCCAATATTTGGGCAAGCCGGTTTGGAGGAACAAGGAAGAGTGGAGCGCTTCCGTCCCCTTTGTCGATCACTACGTCCTGCGACGCAGCGATGGCGGCCCCATCGTCGTGGATGAGATCAACTGGTGGCCGCTGGTGTTCCCACTGAAATGCCGCGACATGATGACTGACGAAACCCACTTGGCAGGACCCAACCCCGGGTTCCTGAATCTATGCTCAGCGCCTCAGGAAGCGGACGCCTCCAATCCGGGCCGCTTCAAAACCTACACCTGGATCAGGCCGGACGAGGCACAGAAGCTCAAAACCGCACCTCACCGCGGAGCGCTTTTCAATCGTTGGATGAAGACCAGCATTATGGACTGGGGATTCTCCGATGCCATGATGGCCGTAGGTTCCATGCACGACCTTTTTCGCGAGGGCATGCGGCAACTCTTCCTCAAGTCGGTGCGATTCAGGGCCAACGGGTCAAAAACCAGTGATTGGGAGCAGCAGTTGAGGGATCCGCATGGCATAGACCGCGAGTTCATTGTGGTCTCGCATAGCCTGGGAAGCTACCTCGTATTCTCCACCCTCAATATGGATCAGCATGAGTCCGTGCTTCAGGACGCCCATGCGCTGTCTTCCAAAATCGGCTCTGCGACGGAGGACAACGCGGCCCAATACATCCTGGAGCGTACCTCATTGGTTTATTTCTTCGCGAATCAGGTTCCCTTGCTGGAGTTGGCGAACACAGCAGGACCAACGGCTCGACTGGGACTCTTGCAGGGATTGGTGCCGGGGCAGGCCCTGGGGGTCATGAACAATCTGATGGCGAAATGGGAAAATATGCGTGAGACGTTTGCCAGAAGGAGCACCGGCTCAGATCAGGCCATCGCGAGGCCCGCACAGGTGATTGCCTGGAGCGATCCCAGCGACCTGCTGAGTTGGCATCTTCCAGCAATGGAAGGTCTGGCAATCACCAACCTCTACGTTCGAAACACCTGGTGGCATTGGATCATTGCCAACCCGGCCGCCGCCCACGGCAACTACGCCACCAACAAGGAAGTCCTCCGGATCATGTTCGGACCGAGGGAATCTGCCGCCCAATAATGGTGACAAATTGGGCGAGGACTTGAGTCCATTGGGAACAATCTGAGCATTGATCCCGTTCCCACGATGATGCGCTTACGTGAGTAACGCCACTCCCCTCACGGTTTGAAGTGAAACACCGGACGTGGTACAAAGGAATACATGGACAAGACGATCCGCAAGTACACCAAGTTCGAGGAAATAAAGGCTGACGAATACCGGGAATGGCAGGCACTCCCCGGGTATGAACGGTTAAACGCCATCGTCGAACTTTCGCTCGAAGGTTATCAGCTAAAGGAACCAACCCGCCATGTTCAACCAAGACTTCAACGAATTCTTGTCCATCTTCAACGACCACAAGATTAAATATCTGGTGGTTGGAGGATACGCGGTTGGCTTTCATGCACAGCCCCGCGCCACCAAAGACCTTGACCTGTTCATAAAGCCGGACCCGGACAATGGCAAGGCTGTGTATTCGGCGCTTGCCAAATTCGGCGCACCCGTCGCAGGGCTAAGGCCGGACGACTTCATAAAGCCCGGCTTCTTTTTTCGCATGGGCAAAGCGCCGCTCATGATCGAAATACTTCCCGACATCAGGGGGGTGGATTTTGACCGCGCGTGGGAAAAGCGTATTGAAACAACGGTTGACCCTGAAACCAGGCTGAGAGCATTTTTCATATCGCGCGACGATCTCATCGCGTCAAAGCTGGCGGCAGCACGACCGCAAGATCTCGCCGACGTCGACGCTCTCCGCAAGGCGGCAGAGAGCCAAACGCAAGCCACGGAGGCAGAGCCGAAAACTGAGTAGACACGCCCCCGCCCCGCTTGCCTCCAACTTTTGCCTTTTGACCTTTGCCTTTTGACTTGGTTTTAGGGGTTCGATGACTTGCACGAAACTTACCGCTTCGCGCCCTCCGGCTTTTGCTCACTCGGCACCGGCTCGTCCGCCGGCACGCAGGGCGGGGCACCCTGATACTTTTTGTATTCGTCAAAACCCTTCAAGAGTGCATTCACCAGCATAGTGCCCAATTGCTCCGCGCCTGTATAGGTGGGGTGGGTAAAGTCTCCGGTCACGAGGCGGGGATGCTCCTCGTACCAGCGCGCCATGGTTCCCATGCCTCCCATCGCCGCAAAGGTATTGTAAAAAGCCACCGCTTCCGTGCGAGCAATCCGCTGCTGCGCCGCCACCAGGAGAGGAATGCTGGGGATGGTGACAATGTCGCCGTCGTCGTTTCGCGCGCCCCGGTCCATGGGCGACATAATAAGAATGGAAACACCCGGCAGGGCCGTCCTGATTCGCCCGATCACTACGGCGTAGCTATGGACATACTCCGGGAATCCCAGGTATCCGTAGTTGCTTTCATTCGTGCCGAAGTTAAGAATCACCAGATCGGGCTTGCGGTTTTGCAGGCCCTGCACCCACGTGTCCTCGTGGAAAAGGGTCATGTGGTGGACCGTCCCGCCCAACATCCCCAGCGTATCGTAAACCACGCCCGGCTCATTGCGCTCCAGTGCAACGCCGTCGAGGGTCACCCCGCCATCGCCTTTGGGAGTAATTCTGAGTTTGTGGCCGCCATCCTCCACAGAGAGGGAGACCACTGACGACGCTTTGGTGTCTGCCTGCGTGGAATACTCTTTGGCCTCTTCCTTGTCCACGGAAGCAAGGAATGAACCGCCGTGAGGCTGCGAGCGAAAGTAAATGTCAAAGCGACCCACCGCCGACCCTTCGCCCTTCTTCATCGTGCGGATCTCGGAATACGCCGAGGAGGAGTAGCCGGTAAAGCTCGCGCCACCCAAGCCGACCTCTCCGCCGCGCCCCCCGGGCAGGACGGGGGAATTCACTTTCCAGCCGTCGCCCTCCATTAACACATTCTCGTGATAGTAAAAATCCCAAGGCTTGGAGATCAGGATAAATCCGTGCCCGGAATCGCCGAATTTATCCTGAAGCAGCGTGCGGGCCTCGCCGGAAATCAAATCACCGCTGATGGGCGAATCACCAAAATGGCTGATGCGGGTGATGGCGCCGGGTTCCTTCTGCTCAGTGTGGGCAAGCGCTGCATAGAAGTGGTTCATCCCGCAGCCGTAATCCTGAAGTGAAACGGCCTCAGGGGGTTCATTCAGGATTTGCTGCAAATCATCCCGCACCGGCCAACTCTTTCCCACGTATTCCCCCGTCAGCAGCGAAGGAGGCAGGGGGATATTGGCAGCGCTCGCACCCGACGTAGAGCCACCCGCCGGATGGAAATTCTCCGCCATGGTGAGGCGAGGCTTCAGAATCACGCGATCAAAAGCCCCCGGCTTCCAGGCGTCGATGGATGCCGTGATCCGGTGCCATTCCAGAATGCGGAAGCGCTCCAGCACCGGGACGAAGTACGGCATCACCGCCAGAAGGCAGAACACACCGATCGAAATCCATGTCTTCGAAAGCTTCATCCGCGATACTCGAAACGTGGCACAGGCACTCCTACCTGTGCCGCCCCTGCATGGCCAGGACCTGTCCCGATGGTTTAGATCGGGACGGCCATGGCACAATCTCGTCGACGGTCGGAGACCGCCGCTACAGTCAATGCTCGCCTCAGAATTTGAAATAAATAAACTGCGTCACCGCCGTGTGGCTGGTCCAGGCAATCAGCATGGCCACTCCCGCGAGTGCCGCGGCCTGCGCCGTCGCCGGCCATTTGGCAAATCCACTTTCAGCCCGCTGGTACCATTGATCTGGCAGCCATTGAGCCAGCATGGCCAGCGCTAGCATCACAGGCACGGGCCACGGAATATTCACCCATCCTGTAGTTCCCTGGGCGATGCCGCTCAGAATATCCAGCGCCTGCTGAGTGGAATCGCAGCGGAAGAATATCCAGGTGATGCACACGAAGTGGAACGTCAGCAGCACGCCCCCGATACGCCAAAGAAGGTGCTTGGGCTGCTGTTTTCCCCGCCGCGGAAACAGCGCCTCCGCCCCATGATTCACCGCCAATCCAAAGCCGTGCATCATTCCCCAAATGAGGAAGTTCCACGATGCGCCGTGCCAAATCCCACCTAGAGCAAACGTAATAAAGGTATTCCAGTAGAGCCGCCATTTGGCACGCCGGCTGGAAGGCAACGCGAAGAAGATGTAGTCGCGCAGCCACGTGGAAAACGAGATGTGCCACCGCCGCCAGAACTCCACCAGCGATTCTGAGCGGTAAGGAGCATTGAAGTTGTCAGGCAGCTTGAATCCCAGCAGTTGCGCTGTACCAATGGCAATATCGCTGTAGCCGGAGAAGTCGCAATAGATCTGCACGGCAAAGGCATAGACAGCAATCAGGATCTCAAGCGACGAGAACATGCGCGGCAGTTCAAAGGCGCGGTCCACCAGGTTCACGGAAAGGTAGTCGGCAAACACCAGCTTCTTGATGAAGCCGCGCGCGATCATCATCAATGCCCGGCTTCCCTGCTCGTCCGTCAGCGCCAAGGCCGGCTGCTGCAATTGCGTCAGCAGAACGCGGGCGCGAGTGATGGGTCCGGCCAGCAATGTGGGGAAGAATGAAACAAAGGCGAAGTATTCCATGAAATCGCGTGCCGGCTTCTGCTCGCCGCGATAGACGTCAATGACGTAGCTCATGGATTGGAACGTGTAGAACGAGATTCCCACCATAAAGACGACGCGGAAGGGCGCCGGCGGCAAGGACCGCCCGAACAATGTGTAGAACGGCGCAGTGCTATCGTGCAGGAAATTGAAATACTTGAAGACGGCAAGAATGCCGAGGTTGATGAGGATATCAGTGGTCAGCAGCGCGCTGCGCTTCCGGGCATTGGTTGTGCGAACCAGCAGCCACGCGGTGTTGAAATCCAGCAGCGCCGTCACCGTGATGGGAAGGCAATACCAGGGATTCCAGGTGGAATAGAAAAAAAGGGATAGCCCAACCAGCACAAAGGGTCGCAATTTTTCGTAGCGCGAAGTGGAGCGATAAACGAGACAGGCAACCAAAGCAAATAAGAGGAAGACGGGTTCAACAAGTGCCATAGAGGATTGCCTGAGGAGCCGATGATCCTCAATCTTACACCATTTCAAGTGTGCGCGGCGCGGGACGTGCGGCTACGGGTTCCGCCCTTGTAGCGTGGGTGTCCCCACCCGCGCATTAACCCCCGCCAGCGAAAGTGGACACAGCCACTCCTGGCTGTGCAGGAAAAACCACGCAGGCAGGAGTGCCTGTGTCACGAAATCCCCGCAGCGCTGCGTCACTTTTCCCCGGGAACAATGACTCAGCACTACGTCATGGGGATTTGAACTGATTTTGAAATGATGGGTTGCGGTTGCGGGATTGGGCGTTACTTCGTTCCGCAGGCTCGATCGGGTTCGGTTCCCCACGCTACCCGCTCTGGCGGGCACATTAGGTGGAGAGGGCAGACGAATCTCCGCAATCGGCGACGGGCGATATCGTTGTTGATTGATTTGGAGAGAAGAACTTGAGCCGTCTTCGTAAGGAGGCATTTGTGCCCGCAAGACGGGAAGAACTCAGCCGGAAGCCCCATCCATAACCGGACAGTCCATGTTCAGGTGTTGTTGCACATCCTGTCTGAAGGAGTCCTTGACATCGACGACCCGACGCACCGCAGCCACCAATCCCATCGCCTTTGTTCGATCTGTAGGCGAACAGGTCGAGAAATCGTCAAACCCGGCCACCTGCCTGACAACTTCATGAAGCTCCCGAAGGTGATTTTCTTTCTTAAGATTCAGCTTTTCCAGGACGTCATGGGCAATGCTCGACTTTGTAATGCAGACCCGGCATGTTTCAACCTGCCTCAGCATGTCCACCAACCATGATTCAGGCACTCCGAGAGCCTGGAAGAAAAGAATAGTGTCCCTCTTCGAGGCGCAGAGCAGCGGGACGGCGTTCTGGAGCAATTGCAGCAATTCCGGCGGATAGTGGGATGCATCCTGGACATCGGCGATCGATTGCCTCGATCTGTCAGTGGTCGCTTGCGGCATATTGATGGCTCCGAATGTACTGATCGAAAATGGCTAAGGAATCAGCCCCCCCATAAAGAGGAAGAATGCGATTAAACTTTACAGGCATCGACACTCCATTAGATTCTCCCGGTCATGAATTGGAACCACAATGCTCACATATCCCTGAATCAACAATACAATTTGTAATATGACCGCTGCGCCTGATCTATAGCACTGAAGTACCGGATGCCTATCCCCACGCTACCTGCGGCGAAATTCCCGTCCGCCCTCGCCGATTGTGCTAATATCCGGCTGGCGCAAACGCGCTCATCAAATCCACGAAAATTGAAAAGGAGGAAGCCATGCCGAAGTATCTCATCGAGGTGCGTTACACGGTGGAGGGAGTGCAGGGGCTGCTCGCTGAGGGCGGCACCAAACGCAAAGAAGCGGCAACCAAGGCCATCAAGTCGGTTGGGGGCAAAGTGGAGTCGTTTTACTTCGCCTTCGGCGGAGCAGACGCTTACGTGGTGGTGGACGCTCCGGATAACGTCAGCGTCGCCTCAGCGGCTCTGGCCATCAATTCCAGCGGAAAAGTGACCACGTCCACAACCGTCCTGCTGACGCCGGCGGAAATTGATGAAGCCGCGAAGAAGACGGTTACCTATCGGGCGCCAGGACAGTAACTTCAATTCTACGGGGCAGGAGCCCCTCCTGCCCCGATAGAGATTAAGGTCGTAGCCACGATCATTGCCCTTGTAACCGTGGTTTCTTCGCTGGCTGGTGAACGCCCGAAGCACTGAGTCATTTTTATCCGAGCCGGTAGCGCGGAGTCATTTTTCTCCGAGAGAAATTACTCAGCGGTACGGGATAGCGAATTCAACTGGGATTGAGCTGATGTATTGCGGCTTTGGGTTTGAGCGCTACTTCAATCCGCAGTCTCGACCGGGTTCAGTTCCGGGCGAGGGGAAAGTGCTCCAGAGTTAATCAGCTCGGAGCCGAATAACCCTTCGCTTCCTTTCACCACGCTACCCCGCTCCGCCGACCATTCGGAGGGCACCCCGGCCGGCCAGCAAAGTCCGCCTTCATCTTCGTCCGCGACCAAAACGATGACGCGCAGTTGACCCGTCCCCAGGCTTTGCCGCACATCGGCATGGAGCCGGTGCTGGTCGTCAAATTCGCCTTGAATTTCGACCGCCTTCTTGATCGACATGAGCCGAGTGTACGGCGCCACCCGCCTTGAAGCAACTCTTCTCCCGACCATTTCCGCCCGCCATTTCCGCCTCAGCACCACCCCGGCGCCCACGCGCCACCCCTCCTCATCTGAGGAGGAGAGCCAGAGGCAAAACAAAGCTGCCCTCCTGATTCAGGAAGGGACGACGCGTTAGCGGCGGGGGGTGGTTACAGCGGGCAGATAAAAGCGCTGAGGTATTTGGGTCCGAGCCGAATTCCTCAGCGGTCCTTCCTCATTGCCGGCAATGAACAGGCGGAGAATGCGCTTAAAGTGCCGCGGAGGAAGTCAAACTGCGACTACCTCCTCGCTACACCGCTCCAGGCGGACGCCTACTCCGGGTACGATCATCTTTATGAGGAGCCCGAGCGCGGCATTGAGGAGGTCGCCTGTATGGCCCACGTTCGCAGGAAGCACTGGGAAGCCCAGTCGTCCGACCTCATGCGCTCGACGGTAATGCTGGCGTATATTCGATTGCTTTACGATGTGGAGCGTGAAGCTCGTGATCAGAAGCTCGGTTCCGATGAACGGCGGACATTGCGGCAGGCGAAGTCGAAGCCGATCCTGGAGGACATTCACGCTTATCTGGAGCGCGAACAACCTCAGGTACTGCCGAAGAGCCCCGAAGGACAAGCGATTGCCTACACACTGTCGAACTGGAAGGCCCTCACCCGCTACTGTGACGATGGCGACCTGGAAATCGATAATAACGGTGCCGAGAGAAGTTTACGTGGAATCGCAGTAGGTCGGAGGAATTGGACATTCCTGGGCAGCGACAACGGCGGAAGGACAGCGGCGGTGCTGACCAGTCTAATCGCCACCTGCAAGAGACTGCACATCGATGCTTTTGCCTATCTGCGCGACGTGTTGACACGCATCGCCGCGCATCCCAGGAACCAACTTGAGGAGTTGCTTCCCAACGAGTGGGCCCGACCCTTGGTCGCATGACAAGGTTAAAGCTTGAGGGCACACGGGATGCTGAGATTTGTGAAGGCACGTACCTGTGCTGGATAGGGAAGAACGCACTGACATGGAATCGGTGTTACACTCTGTCCCCTACGTGCGGCCTCGGTTTTGAGGCGCCACGACCGTTTTTTCGGTCGGGCTTTAGCAAAAGTTGGATACACTGCCCCATGCAACGAGTCCCGCAAACACGGCCCAGTCGTTCGATCTGGATAGGCGCAACAATGCTTGGAGCCTCGCTCGCTGCGGCCACCGTCATTTACCTCACGCACCCGGTGGATCCGGACGATGAGGGCCTGCTCGTTGGCGTGGCGGCCTTTTTGTGGCCGTTTCTGGCGTTTCCGGTGGCTTGGATCACCTGTGTCACCTTTGGCGTACTCGACTATCGCCGCGGACTCCACCGGCCGGCACTGCTGGCGGTGTTGCTCGCGACGCTGGCTGGGCCGACGATTTTTTCGGGGTATGTCCTGAACCAGAAGCCATGGCTTTCCCCTGCAGCGAAACTCAAGGATCCGTGGCCGGATGTTCGTGCGCATGGCGCATGGTTGCTTGGTGCTAAGGCGCAGCCGGAGAGCATTCCCCTGCTTATCGCCGCGCTCAGCGATCCCCAACGCGACGTACGGTCGAGCGCCGCTGATGCGTTGGCCCAATTCGGACCACGTGCCGCGAAGGCGATTCCCGCCCTGGTCGCCGCGCTCGACGATAAGGATGGGTTTGTGGGATGCGAGGCAGGTGAAGCCCTCGGCGCAATGAGTGGCTTGCACCAAACTGTACTTCCACCATTGCTCGCCCACTTATCAGCAGGCACTGAGCAGCAGAGATGGTGCGCTGCAAAAGCCATCCAGAAGCTCGGCACCGAAGCAGCTCCCGCGACGCCGATTCTAGTCCAACAATTGAGCTACGATGACCCCAACGTCAGGGGCAAGGCATGCGAGGCCTTGGGTGCAATTGGGCCTGCTGCTGTCGAAGCGGTGCCCGCGCTTACCAAAGCGCTCCAAGATCCTAATCAATGGGTACGGAAGGCCGCGCAGGAGGCGCTGCCAAAGATCCAGCACTCTAATTGAACTCCCAGTCGGCCCTCCTTCCTCACCGCAATCCCTAACAAATTCGCACCCAGTGTCCGTCACCCGCAAGGACCGCCCCGCCAGCATCCATGGGTTCGGCGGACCCTTACTCCACTTCAGCAGTGAACGGTAGTCAGTCTTGAATCCGCCGATAGAAGTTGTGTACGCCACGAATGCAGCGAAGAGCAGAAGGGCTGATGTAGTAACAACCAGTCCCGCCGCGAACGCTGTCTTGCGGCGGTCATTGATTGCACTGCGGTCAGCCTTAATCCACTCTCGCCACGCAAGCATGGTGGGGATGACAACAAAGATGAGAAGTGAAATTGCTAGTTGCATCCGACCCCCAGTTTTGCGCACCCAAGGTGCTTCAGTCCCGGAGCATCGGTGTCCACGTGGAAAGGCCCATTCGTCGGAACCGTGTTCTTGGGATTATCGGGTAGCGAGAAGTGCGGCGACGGGCCTTTGCCGAAGCGATACTGCTCGGTTCCAGGGTGGAACTCCCATTCATCAAGCGACTTGCCCCAACCGGGGATTCTCCGGTCAGCAATGGAACGGAAGGAACCACGTAACTCCAGCACCTGTCCGGTGAAGTCACGTGGGCCGGGGAAACTGAAGCTGCCCGACGCCAAGCAAGTGCCACCGCAGTTGCCGTCTATGTGGAAGGAGAAGCCGCCGAGAGCAGCGTAGCGCAGACTTACGCGCAGTTTGCGTTAGTCTGCGGCTTTTCGTTCCTTGGCGCAGATAACCCGGTGAAGCTGAACCCATTCCGCGCCCCGGAGCGGCGCAGAGTGAGCACAACTCCAGGCTACACGCTGAGCTAAGGTTGATGCAGCCGGAAGCCGGCCAGAGGAGCCATTCTCACAAAGTCGCGGTCAAGCGAAAAGACTTCTGCGCCGTTCTCAACCGCGATGGCGGCGATCAGGGCATCGGGTGTGGTCAGACTTATGCCTTTCGAGCGCGCCAAGCGGAACAGAGCTGCGGCATTCCGGTAGGTTGCGAAACCGCTGGCTTCCAGAAGGTCAAAAAGGGAGAGATCGGCTTCGATGCGTTTGACGTCGCGCCTCAGGCCCTGAAGAACCTCCGTCACCACGACGCCCGTTATCGCCACCGGCGCAGCATCCTCGATCAGCCGCCGGAGTTCCTGCCCGCCCGGGCCTGGCCGGGAACTGAGGAAATCAATCCAGACGGAGCTATCCACGAGGATCAAACGCGGTTCCTCCGCATGGAGCGCAATTCGCCTTTCCAAACGCCGCTGCCGTAATATCGCAGCAACCCTTTGCGCCTTTCCGTCCTCACCAGCAGCTCGAGGGCCCCGTTAACCACCGCACGCTTGGTCTTCAGACCCGTCAGCTTCTGCGCCTCGCGCACCAGTTGGTCGTCAATTTCAATGTTGGTTCTGCTCATAGCGCCATCATACACCAATATTTGATATTTGTGTGTATGGGTTCCAAAAGCAGTGTAGCGAAGACTTACGCACGGGTTGTGTTAGTCTGCGGCTTTTCGTTCCTTGCCGTAAATAAGCCGGTGAAGTTAAACACACTCCCCGCCCATGAGTCGTGCAGAACGCGCAGAACTCTGATTAGACGGGCTACCCGCTGGCCACGTCCCCGGTCAGTGCCCCCCGCGTTGGATGGGCGTGCAAAAGCCGCCCCGTACACGGCGCCGGATGACCCGCCGCGGGGTGGACGCAAATTGCGACCGCGTCTTCGCCGATAACAAACACCGATCAAATATCCGTGGGCGGTTGGCGGCTTGAATTCCTGACGCGGGGGTGAAAGGCAGTTTATAATCCCCTCAGGTGGTCCTGACGGGACCTCTGAAGTGTTTGGATTGGCTGAGGAGAAATGCCTATGGACCCTTCGATAACCCAGGAAATCGTTGAACGCTTGCATGAGTTGCCGGCGTCGCAGCAACAACTTGTGCTGGACGTCGTCAGGTCACTGGTGAGCCATAAACCGCAAGGAGTTCCCGCCCGGGATCTGTTGCCGCTTGCCGGCGCCATAACGGCCGAAGACGCCCGCCAGATGATGATCGCAGTTGAGGAAGGCTGCGAAAAGGTCGACCCGAATGCCTGGTAGCTTTCTCCTTGACACCAATATTGTAGTGGCACTGCTTGCTGGGGAGGACGCGGTGCGCGCTTCCCTTAACCAGGGCGGCTTAACATTCCTTTCCAGCATCGTCGTGGGAGAGCTGTTCTACGGCGCACAAAAGTCGGCCCGCGTCGGCTCCAATTTGTCGAGGGTGGAGGAGCTTGCAGCCAAATTCGTGGTGCTTAACTGCGATGTCTCCACGGCGCGCCACTACGGAAAAATTCGCGAATTGCTGAGAGCAAAGGGACGTCCGATCCCAGAAAATGACATTTAGATCGCCGCCCACGCCGCGCAATACGACCTCACGCTGGTAACCCGCGACGCGCACTTCAGCGCCGTTGAAGGTATCAGAATCGAAGCCTGGTGAAGCCGATTACTCCGAGGCAGGCAGCGCTCAGGAATTTGGCTCCGAGACGAATTCCCCGGCAGTATGGCGAAGACTCAAGGGCAGTTTGCGTTTGTCTGCGGCGTTTCGTTCTATGGCGTAAGAAACCCGGAAAGCTGAACCCATTCCGCGCCCCGGAGTGGCGCAGAGTGCGCGCAACTCCAAGCTACACGCTCAAAATTGGTTATGAGCCGAAAGCTGGGAACGTAATTCCAGGCGGCGGGCGTCATTCATAGCGAGCACCATCACCGTGGCACGACCGGCGGGCGTGATCCCTTCAACGGTGATCCGTCCGGCGCCGGACAAGGTCCCGCGTTGCGGCGTCCATCGCTATATTTGATTCAAGTCCAGGTGTCGCCGGGCCTTCAGCTTTAAAATGGAGATGAAGTCCCCCAGGTTGATGAAGGCCTCATATTCTGCCCTTTCCTCGTCGCTGAGCAATCCATGATTGGCTCTTTCGGCAAGGGTGTCGATTCGCGATTGCACCGCTGGCTCAATTCGGAATTCCGTCACTCGCCGGGCAGATTCGGCGTCGAGGCAGCGGCTCAACGGGTCCAGAAGACCGTCTAGCGCTGTGTCTATGGCAGGGTTTCCCATATCGATCAGGTTACCATTGGTGATGTTGGGGGGCTAGAACAAAGATGCCTGCAGGGCAGCATCCTCGATCAATCGCCGGAGTTCCTGCCCGCCCGGGCCTGGCCGGGAACTGAGGAAATCAATCCAGACGGAGCTATCGGAATTGCCGCTTAACAGGCAGCGAAGAGGTCGTAGAGGCGGGTTTATCCCGCCAATTGCCGATGGCAATAATTGGAGTGATGGCGATGTCCCGATAAATCGGGATAAATTCCATCGCCGTTACGTCGCTGGTAAAGCACTCTTCCGCGGACGCTTAGGGCGTGCCGGTGGCGGGGGATTGTGGCGGGGGCGTGCGGACAAAATTTCCGTATTCCACCATCATCTGGTCATAGAGCATGTTGGCCAGTTTCTGGTAGCCCGTACCGACAAAATGGACGTAATCGTATTGGGCCAGGCCCGCCCGAACCCAGCGCGTCATGGAGCCGGGGCCGCCCATGGCGGCCTGCTGATCCCAATAGGCGCATCCGGCCCGCTGCGCCGCCTTGCGCAAGGCAGGTTGAAGAGCCGCCTGCCCCGCCTGGAGCAGGGCGCGAGTTCTCCGGCGCGGGCTGCCCCGATCCGTGGGGCCGGTCACCAATATTGACGCATTGCCGGCATCCTGCCTGAGCTTTGTCAGAATCTGGAAGGCCCGCTCCTCATATTCACTGGAGGAAAAGCCGCTCATCCCAATGTCGTTGGTGCCGTAAGACACGATGATTAAGGAGGGTGCAGCATTGTTCACCAGGGCAGCCCTCAGGGCGGGCAGGGGTTTTTCCAAATCTTCCAACCGCGCGCCATTCACTCCGTCGGTATCATAAACGACCCCCGGATGGCCGTTGTAAAGCTCAACTCCCAGCAAACGCGCCTGGGGTCCGCAACTGCTGCGAATGGAAACCTGATGAGGGCCAACGGCAAGCGGCGTGGAATTGCCCAGCTCGACCAGATCGAGAGGAGAACCCGCGGGCCATGGCGTGAACGGAGGCCCTTGCGGCACCGCAGGTCTGGGCTTGCGGCGCTTCCTGCTGCGCTTCAGCGAAACGATGGGAGCCGGCGGCGCAGGCGGCTCAGCCGCTCCTCCTCCCAGTGATTTGGGGCTGGGCTCGGGAACCCGATCGTCAGGCGCGGGGGGCGCGGCAGCGGAAACCACGTGCTCCACCTGCGAGCTGAGGTCATTCGCGTCGGCATCATCCACCTGCACCTTCAAGCAGGACGAGCCGGGAGCCGTGGCAGCGAGGATCTGAAATTGGGAAAAAGTCGCCGAGGCCGATGCGGGGCTGGCCTCGCGGTAACTCTCCAAACTCATGCCGCCCAGGCCGACCACGCCATCCCGCTCCGTATACTTCAGGCCGTCGGTTCGCCAACCCTGGCCGTCCAGCGACCGGGCTTCCGCATACCGGATGCCGAGCCAGGGCTTGCCAGGAAGGACAAACCCAGGTCCCCCATCGCCAAACCGCGCCTGAAGCTTCTCCCGCAAGACGCCGGCCCAATAGTCGGACGCCACGTGGGAATCCCCAAAATGGATGACTCGAACCACATTGGGCTGGGCTGACGAAGTGTATTCAAGACTTGCCGGAGGTTGCAGCGGGTGCGTCGGCGCTTGAGAGCCGGCAGATGGCGGAATCGTACCTGGAGGAGCAGCATTGGGATCCGTCGAAGGCGGCGATCCTGCTTGCGGCTGCACTGGATTGGGGGATGGAGGCTCAGGATTCGGCGACGGCGGGTTGGTTCCTGGAACCGCTTCCGGCGAGCTTGCGGGGTGAGCCTCAAGTTTCGCCAGTCCCTCGAAGAAAGTCGCCAGGGGATTCTGGCCGGATTCGCCCAATTCAATGGGGACTGGCGCAAGTTGATCTAAAGGAACGGGCTTTAAAGGCTTGGGCTTTGGGCGAGCGTGCCGTGTGGTCTTCTTCTTGGGCGGGGTCGAGGTGGTCTGCGCGGGACTGGTAACATAGCCTGCGGCATAAGACGAATTCCTGGGAAAATTGACCGCGAAAATGAGGGTAAACGCGATTCCCGCCGCTGCCCTGCGCCAAGATGACCGACTTTTGTCTACCATTGGGCAGTATTATCGCAAGGGGAGGCTTTCCCGCGCAACAAACATCGTGCCTGATCGGCGGTGATCACCCGGCCGTTACGGTCATCCACGGAGGAGAGGTCATTGGTCACCACAACCTGGCCGTTGTTCTGCAGGAAATAGTATATTTGTGCCGGGATACGCCGGGATTCTCCGGGATACTCGCCCTGATTTTTTGCCGACAGGGCGCCCGCTCCCTTCATTCCGGAATAGAGCGGAGGCAAAAGTTCTCCCGGACGCGTGGTGCCTTCCAGCGAGGCGGACTCAACGGATTCGGGTCCAGAATCGTATAACTTCATGATTCCGCCCGCGATGTAGCGGCCCAAAAGGTTGTACCCCTCGTTGGTGAAGTGGGTCATGTCAGGCCGGGCCAGTGGAGGCTGGATGGCGGCCCAATGTTCCGCCGATCCCGCGCCCCCCATGGCGGTGTGGAGGTCCAACAGGATGGCGCCTTGGTTCCAAGCCGCAGCTCGCTGAGCCACAATGACTTCCTGCAATATCGTTTGGATGTGCTGCGCTTGACTGGGATGGCTATCACCACGGTCCGGGGGAGTCAACAGGATGACCAAAGCCGAGGGAGCAGCACGATGGATGCGCGAGATGATCGTGGAAAGAGCGGTGGAATAAGCGTTTTCATCAAGATACGACCCGCTCGATTCATTGGTCCCGTAACCCAGAATAACCAGATCAGGCTTCTCAGCGGCGATCTGCGCGGTAAAGGTCTCTTCGCGGCACTTCAGAAGGTACTCCGCCCGTGCGCCCACCAGACCCAGGGCGCTGTAAATAACCCCAGAGCCCGACTTCTCTACCGAAACGCCGAGGATTCTAACGCTTCCGGAATTTAGGGTACGAATTTCAAAGCGGTGAGGCGCATCGGGTCCAGGCGCTTGAAAACGCGCTACTTGCATGTGCGGTGAGTCGGCGCTCATCCTTCTCTGCCCCAACGACATACCGTCGAGCAGGAATTCCGCGTCGCCTCCTCCGGGCTGCGCCAGGTAGTCGACGCGAAACTCGCTGCCCGTCGCCTCAATCCAAGCCCTCTCGTTGGGGGATTGGGCTTCAATGTAACTTAGTGCCAGGCCGGTGTCTTCAATCGGGCTGTTGTAGGCAGGATGAGTGCGCTGCCAACCGTAGGTATTCCCATAGGTGTAGTTGACCGTATAGAGGCGGGGACCTTTCCAGGGAAGCCCCAAGCCCGGGCCACCATCGCCGAAACGATTCTGCAGGGAAGTTCGCACCACGGAGCTTTCATTGTCCGAGGCGATGTGTGAGTCGCCAAAATGCAGAACGCGGACTTTCCCGGACCGCAGATTTTCCAAAGAACGTAAGGAAAGAATGAAGGAATCAAGAGGAGGGGCGGGAGCGCCGTCTGGTGAGCACCACTTGGCCGTAAAGAAAATCACCATGATCAGTGCTGGCAGAAATACCAACGGCCGGATCAGCTCCCGCTGTCTCAAGAATCCAGAAACCCGGGCGTTCAACCCGACAACCAACACCATTCAATTCACCTCAATGGCCCCAAGGTATACACACCGCTCGATGGGCGGCTAAAATTATTGATTCCAGGCCGGATAACGCGTGCAAGGTCTTGATTCTGCGTTCGCCAACTCCCCTGACAGGGGAACCAGGTAACAAAGGGCGGCCAAGCACTTATTGCTTGACCCTATGAATTTCGTCCGTGGCATCATTCCCAAAAACAATTTAACTTATTATACCCCAGTTTGTCCGATTAAACAAATTTGGGACGGTGGTGGGGGAGGGGCTCTAACCCCACGGAGTGATTTCACGAGATGGCTGTGGAATTGGATTAATGAAAAACACTCAGCTGGCGGGATGATTCTAATAGAATGCCGATCAGTTCACGGACCAGCTGACCCACTTTTGCCCATGGGACCGAAACGGCCCGGAAACCGCGGCATTGAAAATGAACGTCTGTTACCCGGTTAAAATCGGTTTACACCGGATGAGTTGAAGCTATATACTGCACATCCTCACACTCGAATGAATCCCGCAAGGGTTGGGCCAAGGCTTGCCATCCCGCGAGGCTAGCCAGGTTAAAGAAATGACAGCGGAGAGATCACCCATGAACCTGATTGACGAAATTGACGAGCTGAGCCGTGATATCCGTACACCTTCCGAACCCCAGGGAGTGCTGGAGGCGCTTGTGGCCCGCCTCGTGGACCGTTACCCGGTGTCCGCTGCCGGAATCTGGCGTCTGGACCACGGCCAGTCACGTCTCACCCTGGCGGCGTCGGCCGGCAGCCCGGCTTTCCCCGCCACTTTGCACGAGGTTTCAGCAAGCCATTCGCTATTGGGCAGAGCCGCACAGGGGAAGTCCACCCAGCCCTATCAGGGTTCCGCAACGAATGGAGATGAACTGGCGCTTTGGGCGCAGAATAACCATTACGGTTTCCTAAGCGCGTTCCCACTCGCTGGTGAATCCAAACCCACCGGTGTCCTCCTCCTGGCCGCCCCAGAATCGCCAGACGATGTCCTGGTTGCGTTTTTCCGCCTGCATGTGCGGCTGGCTGCCGCCGCTTTGCGTGACGCGGAATTGCTGGCGGGCATGCACCACAATATGAACCGCCTTCAATCCATGGTTGAAGCCAGTAAGATATTCAACTCCACCCTGGACCTGGTTGAACTGCTGGGCAAGATTCTGGATGTGGCCAAGGACCTCACGAAAGCCGAGCGCGGCACGCTGTTTCTGGTGGATGAAAAGGCCGATGAGATCTGGTCCATGATCGCCCAGGGGATGGAAAAGCAGGAAATCCGCCTCCCCCGCGGGCGGGGAATCGCCGGCCATGTGGCTATCACGGGAGAAATCGTCAACATTCCCGATGCCTATGCCGATAGTCGATTTGACCCCGAAGTCGATAAACGCACGGGATTTCGCACGCGCAATATTCTGACCATACCCATTCGGAATAAGGCGGCCAAAATCATTGCCACCTTGCAGCTGCTGAATAAATCCACCGGCAGCTTCACGGAAGACGATACTGACGTGCTGCTGACGCTGTCCGGGCAGATGGCGATGAGTCTTGAAAATGCCCAGCTCCACCATGACGTGCTGGAAAAGGAACGCCTGGAACGCGAGATGGCAATGGCCCGCGGCATTCAGCGCAGCCTTCTGCCGGAAACCAGCCCGGTGCTTCCCGGATTTGACATTGCGGTTTTGAACGAACCCTGCTTTGAAGTGGGCGGTGACTACTACGATTTCCTCACGCTGGGTCCAAGCACCCTTTTGGTTGTCGTTGCCGACGTTGAAGGCAAGGGCATCAGCTCCGCCATGGTGATGTCAAACCTCCAGGCCACCTTACGCGCTCTCGTTCTGCATCTGCACTCCCTCAACGACATCGCAGAGTCCGTCAATAAGATGATCCTGAACGACACACGCGGCGAAAAATACATGACCATGTTCATGGGGCTCATTGACCTGCGGCGGAAAGCGATCCATTACATCAACTGCGGGCACGTTCCGCCCGTCATTGTGCGCCCTGGGAGCGAACCCATCCAACTTACAGAAGGCGGCATGGTGATCGGCCTCTTTGAAGATGTTCATTTCGATCGCGGCCATGTGAAATTCCAGACTGGCGATATCCTCCTGCTGTGCACGGATGGAATTACCGAAGCCATGGATGTGGAGAGCGAGGAGTTTGGCACGGAACGGTTGATCTCCAGCGTCAATCAGGTAACCGATAAGAAGGCCAAGGAGATCGTCCTCAAAGTATGCGATGACGTGACCGTCTACTCCAAAGGTGGTACCCACATGGATGACAAGGTCATGCTGGCCATCAAAATCATCGACGAACGAGCAGCGGTGTGACGGTCAAATGCGAATTAAGAATTAAGAATTGATAATTAGGAATTAGGGTTTGGGAGTTTTGGATTTGGAATTCGGATTTCGAATATGGCAAGGTGGAGTCCGGGATTAGCAATATTGTGTTCGGAACCCTGAATTCACAAATAGCAATTCGGCACACCCATATGAAAGTCCGGAATTCACCGGTAAGAATCCGGAATGAACAGAAGTAAGTCCGGAATCAGGAATTGTCCTGACCGTTTCTTGCTTTCCGCCCCCTAATTATTGTGCAGCGCCTGTTCCTCGCGGCCCAGTGCCCTCTGCTTTGTACCTACTTCATTCCACTCTCGGTGAGCGTTAACTTAACGGATCTCCCTTCTCCGAATTTTCTGGTAAACCAGTCTTCCATGTCGGCACGCAGGCCATGAGTATCCACTTGGAAGCTCACTTCCAGCACACCATCCGTTATTGGTAACGTCTCATCAAAGGCCTCGCGGCCAGTGAAGCTTCGCATGCAAAAGCTATCCAACCAGACCATGGGGCAGGGGCGCACACTACCCGGGCTGACGACCTCAATCATTATCTTCCTTGCGAACACGAAGACTCCTCTTGTTGGCACCACCCCCGGCGCCAGACGCGCCACCCCTCCTCAATCGGGAAGCCCTTTACACAGCTCCCCCACCTGATCCAGGAGAGGCCGGATCGGAAGCGGCGGGGGTGGTCACCTGCAGCAGGAAGTCCCTTCGCAACCGATTCTGCCCACCAAACGCCAAGCACTTACTTCAGCGGATAGCCCATGGTGGTCATCAAAGCCAACGCCGCTTGCGACGTGTCGAGCCGTGTATGTTGCACCACCACGTTCACGTTGCTCTCCACCATAAAGGCCATGGGCTTGGCGATAGGAATCATCTCGCCCTTTCGATTCTTCAGGCTCTTCAAGCGCACGTGCGCCGTCCGCTCGGCAGGACAAACTGCCTCAAGTCCTTTTAGCGGTGCGCGATCCTCAAAATAAACCGTGAACTTCAGCTTGGCCGGACGGCGGCTGACATTGAGGACGCACGCCGATTCGTGGCTCTCCAAGTCGCCATTGTGGCGATCCGGCAAGTAACTGTCGGCAACCAGCCATACCTTCGCTCCGATGGATTTTTTCGCCATTTGGTTCTCCTCTGAACAAATCGAGATTGTAAAACACAACCCGTTTTGCGAGCGATGAAGCACCAACCTGGCATCCTGCTCGACCCTGCTAGAATCTGGTGCATGCCTGCTTCATGCTGCCCACAGCCTGCTCTTTTTATTTTCAACCCGCTATCCTACGATACCAGCGATAAATTCCCAAGAACCAAAGGGGCCGGCATCCATGTGGGTATTCCGCCAACCCCGAAAGGATTAAGCTCGCAGTTCGTCCGCACCACCCGGATACCGCCGAAGTTCGAATTCTAGTATCATCCCTTCTAGCCAGTTTTCGGTCTGCCCAGAAGCTCTTTCTGGTTCAGCTTGGAAACGCATCCCCCAGTTCAGACACAGGCAAGGGGGCGACGGTTTGAAAAGAGAAAGCGTAAGATAATCGTAAAGGAGTCCACATGAAAAGCCTATTGCCGCGCCGGAGCTTTTTGCAAACTGCCGGGCTTGCCGCCGCAGGTTCGCTAATCAGCGACGCTTCCGCTGCCGCACTCCCGGCGGAGGAGGCACCCAACACACGCCCACGGCTCTTGACGGGCTGCTGTGCCTACTCCTATCGAAATTATTTGGGCGCCGGCAAGATGACGATGGAAGACTTCTTTCTCAAGGCCGTGGACCTTGGAGTGCAAGGCGTAGACGTCACCACCTACTGGCTGAAATCCACCGATCCCGCCTATCTGCACAGCCTGCGGCACCTGGCGTTTAAGCACGGGCTGCCCTTTTCAGGCGCGGCAATCAAGACTGAGATGTGTCAGCCTGATCCTTCCCGGCGTGAGGAGGAAGTGGCCAAAATAAGGAAATGGGTGGATGCCACGGAGCTTTTGGGCGCATCTCACCTCCGCGTGTTCGGTGGCAATGTCCCGGCCGGAGCCACCGACGAGCAAGGAATAGAGTGGACCGCCGAAACCATGAAACCGGCATGCGATTACGCTGCCCAAAAAGGCATCACGCTGGGGCTTGAAAGCCATCACGGAATCACTGAAAAGGCCGTCAACATTATCGCCATCCTCCGCCGTGTTGACTCGCCCTACGCTGGATGCAATCTGGATATCAGCAATTTTCCTGAAGACCCCTATTCACAAGTGGAATCGCTCGTGCCTTACGCCACCCACACTCACATCCGCGACTGGTATGGGGAGCCTCGCAAGCCGATTGATCTCGATCGCATGTGGCAATTGTTTGCCAAGGGCGGATATCAGGGCTTCATGTCCGTGGAATACGAGGGGGATGAAGACGCCATGACGGGCGTTCCCAGGCTTGTCGATAGGGTCAAAATACTGTGCAGGAAGTATTCGAGCATTTGAAAACAGGTGTCAGGTATCAGGTGCCAGGTGTCAAGCGGCGGTTCGGAAGTCGGGTAAAAGTTAATAGCGAAGGCTAAAGGGTAAAGGATAAGGGGTAAAATCCAATAGAGAGATCACCTCAGGTGTTGCTGCCCTGCTTGCGCTCTTTAGCGTTTACGCTTTACCCATTATTTTCACACTTTAGCCTTCACCCTTTAGACTTTACCCTTTGACCCTACTTCGCCCCAAAGCGCCTATTTAGTACACCACTTCCTCACCTTCGCGCAGACCGTCGGCAATTTCAATGTTCAGGCCATCCTGCGCGCCCAATAGAATCTTGCGCGATTGCACGCCGGTGGGAGTCTTGACGTGCACTGTCGCAGCACCACCCTGAAATCCCACGGCGCGCATGGGTATCACCAAAACGTTCTCCTTGCGCGCCAGCTCAATGTAAACGTCCACTCTCAAACCAACGCGCAAAGGCGTGCCGGGATCGAGTTCCACAAAGCTCTCCAGAACGTCCATATCGATCTTTTCCGTGGGATTGTCGGTCTGGATCTTCTTCGGGCCCAGGCCGCCGCTGATTCGTGTTACATGACCATAAAAGTTCTGCCCGCGAAAGGCGTCGCAGCGGATGGAGGCGCGCTGACCAATCTGAATCTTGCCAATATCGTTTTCGTCGATTTCGGCGCGAACCATCAGGTGCGTGGTGTCGGAGACGGAGACGATGGGTTGATAGAGCGATTCATAGGAAATGGATTCTCCCGGGTTCATATAGCGCTTCACCACCACGCCATCCACGGGTGAGCGGACGAAGGTGTTGTCGTAATTATCCTGGGCCTGGGCAAGTTGGGCGCGGGAGAGGTTCAATTCCGCCTGGGCGGAAGCCACATCCTCGCGCCGTGGCGGCGCCATTACCAGCTTATAGTTTTCTCCCGCGGAATCGAGTCGCGCCTGCGCCATTTTCCAGTCGCGCTCCACCTGGTCCAGAACCGACTGCGAAATGATTCCACCTTCCTGAAAAAGCCTTTGCGAGCGCTCGAAATTTTGCCGGGCATTGTCAGCCGCGGCCTGAGCCTCTTTCATGGCGGCGAGCGAAGCGGCACGCTCCTCCGGCCTCGCCCCATTATTCAGCCTTTCCAGCGCTGCCTGCGCGTGCAAGACGTTTGCCCTGGCCTGCTCCACCTGGGCCAATAGATCATTGTTTTCCAGGATCGCGATCACCTGCCCCTTGTGAATCGGGTCGCCGTCGTTGACTGAAACTTCCTTCAATCGGCCCACCACGCGCGAAGCCAGCTTGATCTCCTGCGATGTGGCGCCCTCCACCCGCCCGCGCGCCGCAATGTGCGAATCAATGGTGCCGTAACCGACCTGCATGTGGTTGGTGAATCCCGAAGGGTCATGCCAGAGTGAGCGCACGAACATCCCCAAGGGAATGGCCAACACAACACCGAGCAGCGCGAACATGTAAATATTGCGATTTGGTTTGGACATAAAGTTTTGAGAAGCTAGGAGTTAAAAGCTGGTAGCCACGGTCAGTGATTTTCTGACCGTGGGTCCCTCGTTCCGATCACACTGCCCGGGGCTACCATCGTTGGAATTTTGGCCAGGACAATGGCCCACGGTCAGAAAATCACTGACCGTGGCTACCACCATTCGCGCTTCTAACTCCTGTCTACTGCTCCCCCAACTCCCCATCTTCCACGTGATAAATCCTGTCGGCGAGTCCCGTGATCCGGTTGTCGTGGCTCACCATAAAAACCAGCCGGCCTTCTTTGTGGGCGAGGTCGCGCAGGATTTCCGAGATCAGCCGCCCGGTCTTTGAGTCAAGCATTCCCGTCGGCTCGTCGGCGAGAATGATGGGCGGATTCCCCGCCAGCGCCCGCGCCACCGCCACACGTTGTTTCTCTCCACCACTTAAATCTTCCGGCAGGTGGTGCATCCTTTTCTCCAGGCCAACGCGCGACAGCAGGTTGCGGGCCTCGGTGCGTCCTTCATCGCCGCGGATTCCTTTCAAGTTGAGCGTGGCCTCCACATTTTCCAGCGCCGTGAGCGCAGGGAAAAGGTTGAAACCCTGAAAGATGTAGCCGATCCGATTGCGCCGCACATGCGGCAGTCGAGATTCCGCCAGCGAACTGACCTCATCTTCGAAGATGTGAACCGACCCATGGGTAGGACGCAGCAGACACCCCATCATCATCAAGAGCGTGGTTTTCCCGCTGCCCGACGGCCCCATCAGGAAGATGAATTTCCCCGCCTCAAGGTCCATCGAGACATCATGGACGGCTTCAACAGATGACTCTCCCTCGCCATAAGTCTTGCTGACGTGGTCGAGGCGGAGAACGGATTGGGTGGCGGTTATCATCAAAATCCTTGCTCTCAGTTATTAGCTTTCAGCGTTCAGCAAACGACATTCACATCCGCGAAGGAGCAAGAAACCCCTCACCCGACCTCGTCCCTCGGCCACCCTCTCCCCAAGGGAGAGAGACGGAGGCTGATAGCTGTGAGCTGTCAGCTAGCTTTTAAACACCATCGCCGGATCGATTCTCGTCACTTTCGAGATCGACAGTACCGACGACCACAGGCACATCATCACCGTAAGAAAGAAAATCCCCACCAACACAGGCAGCGGTAAAAGGATGGGCAAGTGTCCCTTCTTCATGGCCTGCGTCACCATGTAGGTCACGGCCATCCCCACAGCGAATCCGATCACCGAGTTGATCAGGGCCTGCTCAATGATGATGGCATACAGGTCCCAATTGGAAGCCCCAATGGCCTTGAGCGTGCCAAACTCCTTCAAGTGTTCGGTGGTGGAGGTATAGATGGTGTTGGCCACAATCACCGTTCCAATCACCACTCCCATCAAGGCCACTGCCAGCAGAGCCACTCCTGTGCCGGTGTTGATCATCCAATAGTCCTGCGTCTTCTTGCTGAATTCGGGCGCGGTGTAAACGTCAACATCCTTCACCGTCTCCTTGATGCGCCGTTGAACGTCCTTAACGGAATACCCGGGCGCAACCTTCACCAGCACGTAGACAGTGTTTCCCTTGGTGATAAATGAGAGCGCCAGAGCGTTCTTGTAGGAAGTAAAAATGTAGGGGCTTTGGATGAATGACCGCGCGCCGCGCACAATGCCCACCACGCGCACGCGGTGATTGTTGATTTCCGTTTCGCCGCCAATGGGCAGATTGCCAAGGCGGTTGGTCTCCGCTTCGTCATAGAAGACGGAGTTGAAGTACTTCACGTCCTGGGGATTGCCTTTCACTATGTCCCAGGGCGATCCCACCATGGTCTCCGGGTCGAAGCCCACCATCTGCACCGTCTCCTGGCTGCCACTGGGCGTCTTCCAATAGCCAAAGGAGAGCATGTATTTATCCGCCCAGGCCACGCCCGGAACCTCTTCCACCTCGTAGACTTTCTTCTCGCTGAAGGGACGGCCGAAATCGAAATTCTCCAAGCCATGCGCAGTAATCCAGATGTCAGCAGCGGTGTGATCGATCAGCACGCTGACGTTGGAACGAAACGCCAGGTAGACCCCCAGTTGCACCGTGATCAGTACCACGGCAAAGGAAATGCCGGCAAGCGCAACGAGAAAGCGAGTTTTGTCGTGAAAGAGATTCTTGCGGGCAATCGAAACCATGGGCAATCCGTCGTTAAGTACGAATTGTATCATGGGGAGAGTGGAAGGGGATTGATGGTTAACGATGAATGCAAGCCTGTGAAGTCAAAAAACAAGTCAATAGGTATGTGATTAAAGTGAAATGCGAATATCGCCCACCTTCGGAGCCAACCCGTTATAGACCTAATGGAAATGGATCACGCCTAGTTTCCCCCAATTGTAGCAGCCTTCTGCGCACGGACTATTTACCGCTCCCCGCGTTACCAATTGAATCTCGATGTTCGGGGCGTCGGGGTCTGGTGTCCGGAGTTCTTCAGGGATTGGCAGAAACTGCCGTTGCGGGGTGCGCTTGAAATATGGCACCGGCGCAATGGCATCAATTACATTCTGGTAGGAAGCGTTTTCATCTCCGAGAAAATAGAGAACCCCCGCATACTGCGTTCCGTAGATGGCGGTGAGTCGGCGGTTCAACGCACCACTTCCTATCGGTTCTGAGTTAAACGTAATGTCACCGTTCGCGGATACGTGCAGTACACCAATCCGGCCATCAGGACAATTACAAGTATTTGGCGCGATTTGCACCCGAAAACCGGAGGAGTGCTTGGGCCAAACACGAAACGTCACGAGGAGGATCAACACCAAGAGCAGGAAGACACGAGGTACAGCGTTGTACAAGATTCTTCGACGCATGGCTTTATTATTGCCTCACGCGTTATGCATGTACCCCTTCGAAACTCTTGCGACGCACCCGCCCCGGGTTATCTGCTACGGAGCATTGAGAACGCCATGCTTTCCCCAGTTATAGCAATCTTCGGAACAGGCTGCATTGACAGCTCCGCGTGTCGTCAGTCGTACCTCAATGCCCAGGTTATCAGCCACTGGACTTCGGAGTGCTTCGGGGACCGGCAGATCTCCTAGGCCAGAGCCTCTTTTTGATTCCTGCCCAGTCTCAATGATATCAACGATTCCCTGGAAAGAAACGTTATCGTCTCCTGAAAGATACAGCACACGCTCATTTCGTGTTCTGTATATCTCCGAGAGCCGGCGGGCTAAAGTCCCCTTCTCCACCGGTTCTGAGTTAATCCGAAGCTCGTCATTCGCGGATACGTCCAGCATCATGATTCGGGCCGCATCCTGGCAGGCACACGTATTCGGCGTAATCCGCACGCGCAAACCCGACGAGTGCTTGGGCCAAACACGATAGGTGACAAGAAGTATCAACACCAACAGCAGGAAGACACGAGGCACAGCGTTGTATAAGATTCTTCGACGCATGGCTTTTTCGCCGCCTAATGCAATTGACCCCGACTGACTGATTAAAGTTCCAAAATTTCGTAGAGGTATCCCTCGTGGGTACCCTGAACTGAAGCACCCACGAGGGGTCCCCCTACTTTTCTAGTTCAGCAATACTATCCGCAGGAATTTGGAATGACTTTGACCGCAGGATGGTGCGCGTAAACGTTTTGGGTTGGATGCCGGGCTGATAGCAGATTCCGATGGCGTTCGGATGGGTGGCAAGAAATTGCCGCGACTTCTCCACGCCGCCGACGAAAAAGGTCTTGGTGAGCGCCTCGGTCTCAACCCCGGTGGGAACGGCCGCCACGGTGGAGAGCATGTTCTGCACCGGCCAGCCCGTGTGGGGATCCATGATATGGCAATAGACCTTGCCATCAATTACAAAGAACTTTTCATAGTTTCCCGAAGTCGATAACGCGAAATTCTGGAGGCGAAACACGTCGGCCGGCTTGTCCTCATGATAGGGATCGCGCACGGTGATCTTCCACCCGCGTTCACCTGGCGGCGAGCCCAACGCGTAGATGCTGCTGGTCCCGCTGGAGATCAGCGCCGCGGTCACGCCATCGGCGCGCAAGATGTCCGCCGCCCGATCAACCGCGTAGCCCTTGGCGATGCCTCCAAGGTCCAGGCTCATCCCGCTGACATCAAAACGAATCGTGCGGCGCGCAGCATCAAGATGGACGTGCTTGTAACCGATTCTCTTCTGCACCTCGGTGATTTCCGGCTGGCTGGGCAAACGCCCCTGGCCGCGGAAGAATCCCCAAAGCTTCATCAGCGGGCCCACGGTGATGTCGAAGTCGCCGCCCGACGCCTCGCTTGCGCGCATGGAATATTGAATCAGGTTGAAGAGCTCGGGAGAGACCGTCACCTCGCCGCTCGCCGCATCGCGATTGATGGTGGAGAGTTCGCTCTCCGGCTTGTAGTTGCTCATCTGATCGTCAAGCTGGTCGATCTCTTCAAAAACCTGGCCGACAGCTTCGGAAAGCGACGTCTGGTCGGCCCCATAAGCGACCACTGTATAGATGGTGCCCATGGCTTCATGCGAGGACTCGTAACGGACGGGAGCGGGACTCGAAGCTCGGGACTCGGGACTCGCGGCGGAAGAGCCGGGGTTCGGAACTTGAGATACGGAACAGGGAAAAAGCGACAAGGGGCAATGGACAAGGGATACAGGGCTCGGGACTCGGGGCTCGGGACACGGGGACGCGGCTCGCGCGCTTCCCGCTAAAATTACAAATACGAGGCCAATAAATAGCCACAATACCGTTTTTTCGAATTTGTATTTGCGTCCCATGAGTTCTACAAAGAGGCTAACGGCTAACGCACAAATTGTAAATGGCAAGAAATGACGGCAAGAATTAACGATTTAGGGGGACAAAGTGTAAAGGGGAAGGGCAAATGCTGAAGGGTAAAGGTTAAAGGATGAAGAGTGAAGAATGAAGTTTAGATTCTTTCGGGCAAATGTGCCTTGATTGATGTAAGAAAGCTAAAATGTAAATGGTAAATGGTGAATGATAAAGGTGAAGAATAAAGGGTGAAGGATGAAGGGTAAAGGATGAAGGCAAAGGGTGAAGGCTAAAGGGTGAAGCAATCAATGATCCGACCTTTTACCATTTACAATTCATCATTTACATTTTGCTCCTGCCAGTCGCCATTTAAATCCTGCCTTTGCCACCCGCACATTCCATTTCTTGTCTTATTGCGCCGTCCTCCAAACCACGCCGTTCATCCTTCAGCCTTCAACCTTCGCCCTTGGCCCTTACCCATCAAACTAAATCTGCTGCTTTTATCACTTCCAATTTCGCCTTTACCCTTCACCCTTTATCCTTCAGCCCCTGTCCTACGCGATCTTCTTCGCTTTCTTTGTCGCGTCCTGCGGCTCCTGCCCCGGCCAATAGACTCTCTCACCGGTTTCGATGGCGCGGTTACCGTAGATGACTCCTTGCGCGTCGGCCTTGCCCAGAGCGTAGGGAGCTGCAATTGGCTTGCCCTCGCGAATGCTCATCAGGAAGTTGTGCAGTTCGGTCCACCAGGGATCATGGGGTTCTTCGTAATTATAGATTCCCATTGATGCCAGCCAGTGTTTGGCGTAGCGCATTTCGCGATCCATGAAGCCCAGTTCGTTCATGGCGCCCGTTTCGGGGAAAATGGGAATGCCGGCCGCTGCCGCCTGGTTGTTCACGGTGGCGCCCGCCCACCAGTTTTCCTTGCTGTTGCCGCTGGAAACCTTGGCCATCGGCTCGCGATAGTACATCCCCTTGCCCAGGGTAATGATCAGAGTTCCCTGATCACCCATAATCTGCTCGCTGAATTCAAAGTGGGCATTGCTCATCACCCCACTCCAGATCAACTTCTGTCCACCCGGATATTCGTAAACGGCATGGACGTTGTCGCAGACCTCGCGGCCGTCTTTCCAATAGTCGATGCCGCCCGTGGCAATGACAGACTTGGGCTCGGCCCCGATGGCCCAGTTGGCCACATCAATCTGGTGCGAGGCCAGTTCCGCCATCATCCCTCCGGAGTATTCCTTGTACATGCGCCAGTTCAGAAGGCGTTCGAACTTGGGGTCGGGCACGGGACGCCGCCAGTTGCTGTTGCGATCCCACTGGGCGCGCACGGTCATGATTTTGCCCAGCGCTCCCTTGCGGATCATCTCCATCGCCACCTGGTAGAGCACGCTCGACCGCCGCTGCAATCCCACCTGAACAATCTGCTTGGGATGGTCGTCCATGGCCTTGCGGATAATGTCGCCTTCATCCTCCTTGAAGTACATCGTCTTCTCAACAAAGACGTGTTTGCCGGCATTCAGGCCATCCACCACCATCTCCGTGTGCAGGTTCAAGGGCGTGGCGATAAAGACCGCGTCCATATCCTTCCGCTCTAGCATCTTGCGGTATTCCGTGTAGGTTTCAGGATTGGAACCGATCGTGTCCACCCCTTTCTTCAGGTTGGGAGGATAAATGTCGCACGTGGCAATGCACCGCCCTTCCGGAATCGTCGCCAGAAATTTCAGGAGCGTGCAGCCTTCCGTCCCCGTTCCAATAAATCCATAGCGGGTGGGATTCCCAACGGTCTGTGCAGTCATAATGTGGGGGGCGACAACGCTGGTCAGCGAAGAAGCAGCCCCAACTGTGGCCGCAACCTTCAGAAAATCACGGCGCGTAACGTCTTTTTTCTTCTCCATTGATCCTAACTCCTTTTGATTTCAGACCTCTGGCCGAGTGCCGGGGAGGAATTTCCCGCAGAGACACAATTCAGGGGAATACTACAGCATTTGTCAAGCCATAGTGGATTTAAGACAAATTATCCGTTTTCACTAAACATCACGCCGAAAAGAGCCGGGCGACAGCGGCCCGAGCCGGGATTGTGTCATGGGCATCCCGATCAACCCCATGGGGACAGGCCCCTCCAAAACACTAAGGACAGATCCTGCCCATGCTCGGGCACAGGCTGGATGTCCGTTAGCGCTAATCTAAGGGTTGGGGTTCCCGCGAGCCCGCCACAGCGGGCGCTATAATGTGGCCCACGGCGCAAGCCGTGGGAACGCAGGCAGGACGAGCGGATGATGGGAGCCCCGTAAGGGCGATCGAAAGCCCGCGAAGCGGGCGCGGTCATTTAGCCCATGGCGCAAGCCATGGGATTAACGGAAGGCGTGATTGCACGCCGTGCCCAGGAGGGGCGATATCAGGTTCGGGATTCCAGCTCCTGGCCACGCGCCCGTTCGAACATCCCGATGCCGTCCCTCCGGGGCTCGCGGCGCCGCCGGCGGCGCGGATCCCACGGCTGGCTCGCCGTGGGCTACAAGACCACGCCCGTTTCACGGGCTTTCGGGCTCTTCTTCCCCTTAAGCTAGCGCTTATGGGCTGTTGGCCCGGGCCGAGCTATTTCGCCCCGTTAGGGCTAAAGACCCCCCGTGTCCAGCCGAAGTGGAGGTCGCCCACTTCCCGCACCGCCAGGAGTGGCTGTGCCACCAGTTCAGCACCACCCCGGCGCGCCTGCGCCGCCCCTCCTTATTCAAGAAGGGGAGCTTTGGCTTTGCGGCTCCCCTCCTGATTTCAGGAGGGGCTGGAGAACCCCATCGAGACAGGTCTTGCCCGTGCTCGTGCATGGCCAGGACTTGTCGCGATGGGGTTGATCGGGTTGGCCATGGCACAATTCCAGCTCCGCCTTTGATGCGTGGTGTCGGTGGGGGGGGGCGCGGTTCGGAAACCGACCGCCCGTAAAGCTCGGAGATGCTTGCGGCTCAATCCAGCCGTCAATCTCATCGACACTCCCTCTTGCTGGTATAATCAGAGAGAATTCTCTGGTGGAAAAAAATATGAGGCTGGGAATCGACTTCGGCACAACTCGGATTATTGCGGCTTATGTGGATCGGGGCAACTACCCCGTGGTGTCCTTCAGCGCTCCTGACGGAGTCGACCGCGAGTGGTTTCCCCCGTTAGTGGCCGTCAAAGACCAAAAGCGAGTCTATGGATGGGAGGCTTGGGGGGCGCAGGAGGAACCCGGCTGGACGGTGGTGCGTTCGCTCAAGCGGGCGCTGGAGGGTGCCGGCCCGGAAACGCTGGTTCAGATTGCCGACCAGACCGTACCCATGCTGCAATTGCTGGGCGAACTCTGCTCGGCCTTGCGCACCAACCTGCTGGAGCATTCCAACTTGCCCAATGCGGAAGCGGGTCCTCTTGAAGTGATGCTGGGCGTCCCGGCCAACGCCAACAGCAACCAGCGATTCCTGACGGCAGAAGCATTTCGTCAGGCGGGGTTCAGCGTTCTGGGCCTGTTGAACGAACCCTCGGCGGCAAGCATCGAGTTTGGCCACCGCGACCGCACCTCACGGGTGAAAAAAGGCAGGAGCCAGATTCTGGTATACGACCTCGGTGGCGGAACCTTTGACGCCTCGCTGGTGGCAATGGATGCGAACGAGCAGGGCGTCATCGCTTCGGAGGGCATCGGCTCACTGGGGGGAGACGATTTTGACGAAGTTCTGGCGGAGCTGGCCCTGGATGCGGCAGGGATTGGAGTGGATGAGCGCGACGGCCTTTCACAAGCAGAGATGTTCCACCTGCATGAAGAGTGCCGCGCCCAGAAGGAAAGCCTGCACCCCAACACAAGGAATATCTCGATCGACCTGGGCGTGGTGCGGGAAATTTGGCCCCAGGTTTCACTGCCCGTCGCCCGCTTCTACGAGCGCTGTCAATTGCTGGTGCAGGAAACCTTGAACGCCACTGAAGACCTGCTGGCAGCGCAAGGGTATGGCCTCGCGGGAGCCTCTGCGAATGCTCAGGCGGGCGACCAGAACCTGGAAGCCCTCTACGTCACCGGAGGGGGAAGCGAACTTCCGATAGTCGCGCGCATGTTGCGCGAAGTTTTTGGGCGCAGGGTGAGACGCTCCGCTTACACGCGGTCAGCCACGGCCATCGGATTGGCGATTCAGGCGGATGCGCAGGCAGGGTACGTTTTGCGCGATAGGTTCACCCGCCACTTTGGCGTGTGGCGCGAAGCCGACGAAGGCCGAACGGTAATTTTCGATCCGCTCTTCTCCAAGGGAACGCAATTGCCCTCATCCGGAGAGCCGCCGCTTGTGCAGTCGCGGCAGTACACGCCGGCGCATAACATCGGCCATTTCCGCTACCTTGAATGCAGTCATCTTACCCAGGATGGACGCCCCGCCGGGGACTTCACGGTTTGGGACGACATTCGCTTTGCCTTTGACCCGGCGCTGCGCGAAACGCCGGACCTCAGTGGCGTACCTGTCACGCACCTGGACCCCGGGCTGCAAATACAAGCCGAGGAGAGCTACTCCTGTGACGCGGGCGGAACGGTGAAAGTGACCATCGCGGACCTGAAACAGGATTACAGCCGCTCCTATCGCCTTGGACGTTGGGCCGCGGGTGAGAAACGAGTTATCCCCGGGAGAAAGAAGAAGAAAGCATCGCGCAAGTGAAGACCCTTCTTACGCCTATGCAAAGCTACCTATTTCACCACGGTAACTTCCAAAGGGAAATTCTGGTCAGGGGTTTTGACCCAAACAACTCTCGCTCTGGCGTCATACGCTGCGCCTTCTGTCGACTTCTCCAGCGGCTCCGGTGATGCCACCACGGCCAACTTTCGGCCGTCAACTTGAACCTGGCGGGGGGCGGTACCCACGCCATGAATCTTCAGAACCAATGAGCGTGAAGGTGGACGGTATGATCCCTCGGGAGCAGCGATTCCGACACTGACAGTGGCAGCCTCATCGTGGACGCTCACCGTCTCGAGCAGGTACACGCCCTTTTTGTAATCGTAGCTGCTTCCGTCATCTTCGTAGTATGGGCGGGATGAATTGCCCTGGGGAAAGATCTCGAGTGTCAGCGGGTCAATCGGCGCCTGGCCCGTGTATTGCACCAACTGCCGCATGGGAATGATCGCCCCACCCCGTACGAACATGGGAATGCGGTCGAGAGGGGCATCCACTGTCATGGTCATCGGGCCGACGTACGCTTCATCGCTCCCAAAGTCGAACCAAGTGCCCTTGGGTAGATAGACTCTGCGCTTAAACTCACCTTCGGTCACCACTGGCGCAACGAGCAGATCATCGCCGAAAAGGAACTCGTTGTTTTGGCCGGAGGGCGTGGGGTCCATGGATTTCTCATCGGCTGGGTCATCGAGGAGCAACGGACGCATGATGGGAAGACCCGTCTGGGTCTCCTGATAAAACGCGTTGTAGAAATATAGAAGCAGCCGGTAACGAAGTTCAATGCTGCGGCGGTTGATCGATTCATAATCATGGCCAAACGCCCAGGGATCGAGCGTGCGTTCCTTGTCCAGCGTGTGCGTCCAGAAGAACGGGTGGAAGACACCGGCCTCAAGCCAGCGGGTATAAAGCTCGGCGCTGGGGTAACCGACGAACCCACCCACGTCAGAGCCCACAAAAGGAAGGCCGGAAACACCGAGGGATAAGACAGCGCGAATGCTTGCCCGCAGATCTTCCCAGGTTGCCATGTTATCTCCCGTCCATTGGGCGGCATAGCGCTGGCCGCCCGCATAGGTGCCCCGGGTTATAACGAAAGGCCGCAGGTTGGGCTGGTATTCGAGCATTCCCTGCCGCGTGGCAGCCGTCTCCAACATTCCATAGACGTTGTGGTTTTTGGCGTAGGGACTGTTCAATCCATGATCGTCGAATACGGTTTGAGGATCGAGTGTTCCGGGAATCCATCCCTGGCGGAGGGGAATCTGATCCGCCGTAGGTTCGTTCATGTCGGTCAGGATGCCGTCAATGCCCAGCTTCGCGTCATGCACGGTGAGCGATGCCCACCAATCCCGCGTATGGGAGGAAGTGAAGTCAGGCCAGACGCAGTCTCCCGCCCAGAGCTGACCGATAAACAGAGACCCATCGCGCCGGTGGAGAAAGTGATTGCCTACCAGACCTTCCTTGTAGACCCAATAGTTTTCATCCACCTTGGGCGTGGTAGTGATGTTCTCCATGGAGTGGAAGCCCTGCCGTTTCAGATCCGCCAGGAAGCCCGCAGGATCGGGAAACGCCTGTGTATTCCAGGTGAAGATGCGCCGCCCATCCATATGATCGAGTGTGTCGATAAAGAGCACATCGCAAGGAATGTGCCGCCGGCGCAGGTTGTCCGCCACAAACCGGAACTCGCCTCCGGTCAGGTAATAGGCACTGCTCTGAACGTACCCCAGCGACCAAAGGGGAGGCAGCTCAGTTCGGCCCACAAGCTCAGTGTTGCGGGCGATGACCTTTTTCGGATCGGGCCCATAGAAGAAGTAGTAGTTCATCTCACCGCCGTCGGCGCCAAACGAGTATTCCTCGGTGGATTCCACTCCCATATCAAAAGTGGACCGGTAGGTGTTGTCGAAAAACAGCCCGTAAGCCTGCCCTTTCCGCAGGGCCAGAAAAAATGGCACCGATTCATACATGGGGTCAGTGTTGGAATCGTACGCGGCCGGATCGGTGTTCCACATGACGTAGGATTGTCCCCGCTTGGCCACCGACCCGGCCTTCTCACCGAGCCCGTAGTACTGTTCGCCGGGAGGCATCGACTTCCAACATCGGACCCGGGCGCCGTCCCACGCCATGCCCCGTGCGTCTTTGAGAATCAGCTCGCCTTGGCGGTTGTGAAAAGCGATACGGAAAGGCTGAAGGTCGATGCGGACTTCGAGGTCTGAAGTCCGGATGATGCGAGTCTCTCCGCTGCCGGATAACTCCAGGGAAGGCTGGGGCCAATCGGTTTTGGCGACCGCCCAGGAGTAATCAGGCGGCAACACATTGGCTGGAACCATGCGAACCCGAACCAGATCAGGCGCAAGGATAGTGACGACAACGGTGGATTCAGAATTTCGAAAGGTGATCTGATTGGCCTGCGGCGGGCCGGCAGTCATGTTTCCGAGATGGCGCCACTCCGCATTGCCGGGAGAGAGGACAACAAGGATGATGAATGCGGCATTAAACAAAGTTCGGAAGATCATTTTTGGCATGATGGGTTCTTTTCAAGAATCGAGGGTCGCCTTGCGAGCCGCATCGTAACGCATCAGTTGGCGAGACGCAATGCACAATGCACGACCCTAATCCGTCGATAACGCGCGG
>PLSX01000243.1:4917-30368 GCA_003165315.1 Acidobacteriota bacterium | reverse complement strand
ACATTATGCATGGCTCGATACGGCTCCTTGCGCCGTGGACACTAATATGCTACCGTGGAGGAGAGATCGAGTGACCACGGCTAACCAAGGCCCGACCGCGAATCGGGCCTTTTCATTTTCAGGCTCTATTGTATCAAAACCCTCCTTGGTTAGCGAAGTATATGATTGCCTTTTTTCTGCCCATGATTTATCGCGAAGGAAATAACTTCATTATTTTCAATATTATAGTTTTTTGAAATTTTCGACATTTTCAACTAACCCTCTTTGTTTTCTATTACATCTTGGCAAGCCGCATTGTCCGCTGAATATCCTTTTCCGGCTACAAGGCCAATTCCGGCTGCTTTTTCCCAGTTCGTAAATCCGCCTTGGTGACGGGAAATCGGCTTTCCCTACTCATTTCCGGAACGGAGTGATAGGCCCGAGCCTCTGGCTTTTGCCGCTCCCTTCGTCCTGCCCCGATCCCCGCCGCGCCACTCCCAACCAGTAGCCTAGCACATTTTCCCACGATTGTCAAGTGAGTTAATGCCCGGCAGGGACTCAAGACAGTGAAATAGCGGTTAAAGTGGGTCAAAATGCCCCGGCTTCCATGCCCTGGCCGAAGTTAAGACCCTTTGCGCGGACGGATCTTCGGCCATTGTGTCGGTTTGAAAATATTCCCGGGGACAAGCCAATCCACGCCGCCCGCAATAAAAACGTAAGGCCGGAAGTTTATTGCACCCGGCAGGAAATTACTTTACCCTTCTGACGGGGTTGCAACACTCAACATCAGAGTCACCTTCCATCTGCCGGAAGGAAGTCACGAACCCCCTCACCGGGTGACTCGGCGAGAAATCGGGTTGACGCAGCTTGCAAGCGGCAGGGCGAGTTCGATCAAAATCCCGCGAGGATGGTGCACCGCGAACACAGAGATTCAAATTTCCAGGGGAACTCCAATGAACAAGATTGCAGAAAACAGCCTGACCAAAGTGCCTGAAGTCACTCTCATATTCTGGATTATCAAGATTGCCGCGACCACCCTGGGGGAAACCGGCGGTGACGCCGTCTCCATGTCGATGAATCTCGGTTATGCCGTTGCCAGCATCATCTTTATTGGCATTTTTATCGGAGTTGTGGCCGCCCAGATCGCTGCCAGGAAATTCCACCCGCTTCTTTATTGGAGCGTGATTGTGGCCACAACGACAGCCGGTACGACCATGGCGGATTTTGCCGATCGCTCACTCCATATTGGCTATACGGGGGGCGCTTCCATTCTCTTTTTGCTTCTGATTTCCTCACTTTATATTTGGTACAAATCAACGGGCACTATTGCGGTGAACAGTATCTCCACACCAAAAGTGGAAGCATTCTACTGGGTGGCGATCCTTCTGTCCCAGACGCTGGGCACCGCGCTGGGCGATTGGATGGCCGACACCAATGGAGTGGGATACGGGGGTGGAGTGCTCGTGTTCGCCGCCGGGTTGGCGATCGTGGCCGGTGGCTATTTCTTTACGAAGGTCTCGCGCACTTTGCTGTTCTGGAGTGCATTCATCCTCACGCGGCCGCTCGGCGCGACGCTGGGCGACCTGCTTGACAAGCCGCATGCCGATGGCGGTCTCGCGATCAGTCGCTACGCTGCTTCAGGAATTCTCGCCGCCTTTGTAATTGCCTGCGTCCTTTTCCTGCCGCAAAAAGCAGGCGCACATCCTGGCGAAAGTGAAAAATCCGCATGATTTTCGCGCGATGAGCCAGCCCACATCAACCAGGCACTGATGCTGCGGCAAGATACGACGCGTCTCTCACCGCTTCCACGCGCCACTTCTCTTCCCTGGCTTCAAAGGCGTTCAGCGCAGGATTATCCATGGGAAAACGCTTGCGGTGGACGCGCATGATGTGGCAGGCCAGCAACCGACGGTGCGATGGCAGACTACCACCACTATGGGGCGGCGTTTCTCACCATAAAGGCCGACCAGCCGGGCGGCCCGACTCCCGGGCGGCTGCTCTCAAGGGTAATCTGACGAAGCCATTCCACGTCGAACATGGTCAGGAAATCGAAACGGAGTTCCTCTTCGGTGACTCCTGAATGCCCTCCCCCCGAATGGTCTTCTCCCGAAAGCTCTACTCGCGATTGCTCATCACCGCGGGTGGCCAGGAGAAGGAACTTTGTTCCGGGGCGGGAAAACCGCCTTACTGTTTCGAGATAAGCCGTAAGATTCTGATCCCTCACCACGTGGTAGCAGCCACGGTCATAGACGAAATCGAATGGTTTCAAAACCGGGGGGGCAAGGATATCCGCCACCATCCATTGCACAGAGACATTTGCCTGGCGCGCCTTTTCCATGGCATGCCCCAGCGCCGAAGGAGCCACATCAATGGCAGTAACGTCAAATCCCTTGCTGGCGAGGTAGATGGCGTCTGTGCCCGAGCCGCAGCACATATCCACGACCCGGCAGCGAGCAACTTTGCCTGCCGCCACCACCTTCTGAAGTTCGTCCGCCGGCCGGCCGATGTCCCAAAGCGCCGGCGCCTTACCGCGATAATCCGCATCCCAAAGCTCCAGCAGGCGATTCCCCTCCGGCCCGTGGGGCAGAATACCGGAGGGAAAGGGGCGATTGCCCACCAGAGTCTTGCCATCCAAAGTATCAATGGCAACTTCGCCCGCGCCCTCGGCCGGAGGCGGCAGGGTCAGCTTGAAAATCTTGCCACCTATCGTTGCGGTCAACTTCCATGTCCCGGTGGCTGTAGTTATCTCAGACTGGACCGCCCCACTTGGCGGGGCGTTCTTGCCAACACGCAAAACCTGTAGGATTCTGGCCCCGGGTGTGGCCTCGAGGGGCCCCGGCTCCATGAAATAGCATGTTGCTTCCTGCCCGTTCGTTGTCCCCTTGACTTGATAAGTAACCTTCCTGGGAAAAAGTATTTCCGAGAATATCTCACCGGACGGTTCGATAATGTGCGCAGTGCCGCTAGAGACTTTGGGCGCCGATGTCGAATGCTGGACCCCGATCTTCATGCCCGACGAGTTTGGTGTGATCAACTGGTCCTCAATAATGAAGAGGGAAGGGTTCAAGATGATCAAACGGCGTACCCAACCGGTGGTCTTTCCTGCTGAGGGGCCCCCTGAATCGGCTCCGGGGTGTGACTGCATTCGGGCAACGGCATAAACAAATGACCGATTCTCCTCGTATGCCGTCATTTTGATCGCGTCCCCCTGCGGGCCATCGAAAGCTGCCCTGACAACCCGGGCGTGACAATCAGGAGCGCCGCTTGTTGAGGCAAGATACTGGGAAAACTCGAAGAGTTGTGAGGTGTTGACGAAAGGGCTTGAACTCTTGCCGGAGTCTGTTGATTGAGCGGATGCAGACCAGACTCCCGGCAGCAGGATCGACAGGGTCACTGCACCGATTAACTGCATGATGAAGCGAAGTGACGGGAAGGATTTACGATCAGACATGAGTTGGGCCCATAATAGAGTTTTGCAGATTATAGTGACAAAGCCCCCCATCACCCGGCGCTACGCGCCACCCTCTCCCCCAAAGGGGCAAGGGCGTAAACTCAACCTAACTCACCCCTCGCCCCCCTTGGGGGAGAGGGGCGGGGGTGAGGGGGGCTTTGTCACTCAATTTTGCAATAATCAGTAGGTTGTCGAACATTGAGTGAAAGCAAGCCATTCACACACGGGACTATTTGGGCTCGGTGATCACGAGCGTCTGGTTGCAGCTAATCGGCCCCGGCAAAACCTGTTTACGCCGGGAAGGCCAGTCGATTTCAATCCTATCGGCTCCAGCAGCTTCGCCCAAACCGAAATAGAGCGGCAACTGGCTCTGAGAAAGATAGCCGGATTTGCCGTCGTTATACTTGGTGTATATTTGCCCACCCGCATGAACGCGTACGGTGGCCCCCAGGCCATCTCGATTCGAGGCAGTCCCGACCAGCACAATCTTGAGCCAGTGAATGGCCTTACGTTGCGCGAGGTCACTAATCAACACCTGTGGCTCCGAATTGAACTCGTTGGTCACGATGTCAAGGTCGCCATCGTTGTCGAGATCAAATAGAACCGAGGCGCGTGTTGCCAGCGCCTGCATTACCGTCACTTCCCCTGTCTGCCCGGTGCAGATCGCCATTTTCTGAAAGCCCAAATCGATCTCTTTCGGTTTGGAGCAATCAAGGTTGAACCATGGCGTGTGCGTGCGTCCGTCCCGGCGGGGCTCAATGCCGAGAAGGAACTCAGCGTCCAGAAACTCCTTCCCGCGGTTATTCAGAAGCATCGAGTTGATACCGTAGCGAAAGGTTTCACCCATTCCCGAAGAAATAAAAACATCATCCCACCCGTCGGCATTGACGTCCCCGACGCTTACCCCCCACGGCCAGTAGTTTTCCAGCCCCAGACGGTCGGAAATCTCCTCGAATTTGCCACCGCCCAAATTGTGAAAGAAGGAATTGCCATAAATGAACGAGTCAACTTTCCCTCCCAACCAGGGTCTCGAAATCTTTTCATCGGGCGTTTTGCGCTTCTCCTCTGCGATATCGGGCGCCTCAGTAACCCACATGTCGGAATGCATGTCGGTGACAAAGAGATCCATCAGCCCGTCATTATCGAAATCGAAAAATTTGATTCCCATCGCTCCCCAAGAGGTTTTGGGGAAATATTGCTGGGTTTTATCGACAAACCGCTTCCCACCTTCATTCTCATAATAGGTGGAATGTCCCTGCATGTTGAGAAAGAAGAGATCGGGCCAGCCGTCGCGGTTAAGGTCAACAAAGGTCGCGTCTCCGGCCCAGCCGTGGGGGTGCAGGCCGACTTCCGCCGTGACGTCCTTGAACCGATCATGCCCCATATTCTTGTAAAGGACGGGATATTCGAAGCGCTCGGGAAACATGTGCCCATGGAATGCGTCAGCGAACCCGACGTATGAGCCATCAGGCCAGCGCTCCGTGGTGCTGGTGTACTGGCCCACGTTGCAGACCAGGAGATCAACCAATCCATCATTGTCGTAGTCAAAGAAAACGGCACCGGACGAATGCGAAACCAGGTCGACGCCGGCATCTTTGGAGATATCCTTGAAGTGGCCGTGGCCGTCATTTTTGAATAAAACGTTACCACCGAGGACAGTGGTGACGAACAGATCCTCGGCGCCGTCATTATCAATATCCGCGAAAGAAGCGGCCACGCTGATGCGGCCGGGTAAGGCAACTCCCGCTTCTTCGGTGATGTTCTTGAATTTGCCGCCGCCCAGGTTCTTCCAGAGCTCGTTGCCTCCAACCTGATTGGTAAAGTAGATGTCATAGAGCCCGTCGCCGTCGACGTCTGCCACCGCAATGCCATTCCCGTGGTCATAATGCACGGCCTTATAGTGCCTGCCACCATCTTCGGTAGTCTGTTGACGAAAGGTAATCCCGCTCTCTTTAAGCTTATCGGCAAAGTGGAATTGATAGAAAACCTTGAATTGGTTCACCGTCTCCTCTTGTGCCTTCTGGCGATCGGGAAGGGCGATCTCACCAAGATCCGGACTGAGGTCATCCGTGTAGACGAGGGGCCGCGGATGATCCTGGGGGGTGGCCAGACTATGCAGCCCGGCCGCCAACAAAAGCAGCACTGGCATGGCAATCAGGAATCGGGGGTTGAAACGATATGGCATGGTATGCCTCCTTTTCGCGAATGGAATGTCATCCCTTTCCGACGTAACAGCGTTTGAAGTGCCCCCACTTCCCGCTTTCCACCTGCATTTTCCGATTGAACCGAACGGCCTGAGGAGCTTGAAATGGCCTTGATAAATCATCTCGGGTCGCCGTCACACCGCAAGGCTTGCCGCCTTGACGGGCAAGGAGATTTTGGGAGTGCGGAATAATTGAATCCCTTCAGCTCGGTAATCTATGCCTATACCATTACAATTTGGAGACGTCAAGCATTGTGGTGGAACAAGGACTGATCATTCGCCGAGAGGCCCCGAAGGAGGCTCAACTCGCGGCACGATGAGATGGGAAATATCGTTTAGCGCCACCACCTGCCATTTCCCTTCCTTGTGGGCAAAGACGTTCAGCGCGGCGTTTTCCATGGGGATGCGCTTGCGATACTGGGAAAGTGGCACTCCCATAATATGGCAGGCCATAAGGCGGCAGACCGTTTTGTGGCAGACCACCGCCACGTTGCCCTGCTGATACCGCTGTGACATCTCAGCCAGAAACGGCGTGACTCGTTCGACCAGTTGGAAGCCGGTTTCGCCTTCGGGAGGCGCCATGCTGGCGGGGTCAGCGTCCCACGCCCGGTAGGCGTCGGGGTCCGAGCGCTTGATTTCATCGAAAGTCCTGCCCTCCCAGGCGCCATAATTCAATTCCACCAAGCGGCCGTCCACCACGGGCTCGTGCCCGACGGCCGCGCCAATCAAGCCGGCGGTTTCCAGAGCGCGCCCCAAGGGGCTGGAGTATAGAGCTTCAACCGAAATCGGTTTCAATCGGGCGGCCAGCAACCGCGCCTGCCAGCGGCCAACCTTTGACAGAGGCACATCGGTGCGCCCGCACAAACGCCCCTCAGCATTCCATTCCGTTTCACCATGCCGGACAAAATAAAACAAAGCCATACCGCTCCCCAAATAAATGCACAAAGATATTAGCATTGCCTCAGCACTCCCTCCATCCGTTACGTTATTGGACCAGAGGTGGAAGTCGAGGTTTTCACCCTGACGGTATGAGGAGAAACTGCTATGATAATTGCCAATGTGGAGTGCATCAGTAAAGACATTTTGGATTCGTTGCTGCTGCCTGTTCGCGGCCGTCTTCGCACTCGTGGCCCTGGCTTTAACTGCGGTTAAATCTGCCGAGCAGAGCTCAGGGGAAATTCCCTTGCCCGTTTTCATCGACGTCACCCAACAGGCTGGCCTCGACATGAAGATTTACAATGGGGACGCTACCACTATACACCTGATGGACATCAACGGGACCGGCGCATGCTTCCTGGATTACGACAACGACGGATACCAGGATATTTTCCTCGTAAATGGAACCTCGCGAAATCTTGAAGCGGCGGGCCAGCACCCGCACGATTACCTGCTCCACAACAACGGCGACGGAACCTTTACCGANNCGGACTACAACAACGACGGCTTTCCGGATATCTATCTCACCAGCTACGGCCCCAACAAGCTCTATCGCAATAATGGCGACGGAACCTTTACCGACGTTGCGAAGGCTGCCCACGTGGATGACATGAATTGGCCCTACCCCAAATGGAGCATGGGCGCGGCGTGGGGCGACTACGACAACGATGGCCGGGTTGACCTTTATGTGGCCAATTTTGCTCGAGATGATCCACGGCACCCTGTTCCCATGCCCAGTGATCCCAATCCTTGCGTCAATCAGGATGTTCCCATCGCATGTCCACCCGATCGCTTCATGGGCGAACAGGGCATCCTTTACCACAACAACGGCGACGGGACGTTTACCGACGTCACCGAAAAGGCAGGTCTTACGCGGACGGATAAAGAGCAGGGCCGCGGCTTCGGAGTTATATTCGGCGACTTTAACAACAACGGCCTGCAGGACATCTACCAGGTCAACGACTCTGGGATGAGCTTCTTCTATGTCAACAATGGCGACGGAACCTTTCGCGACGCCAGCTTTGAATCCGGTCTGGCTCTGGACGGCTTCGGCAACGTTCATGGCACCATGGGCGTGACAGTTGGCGATTACAACAACGACGGGCGCATGGACATCTTCATCGCTGACTGGATCAAGCAGGATAAGACCCTCTACGAGAACCAGGGCTCATACATTTTTGCCGACGTAACGGCGGAGCGCGGCATTGCTCAGCTCGGCTACGAATACTGCGGATGGGGAACCCGCTTATTCGATTTCGATAACGATGGATGGCTGGACATCTGGGTAACATTTGGCCACACCGACCCCCAGGTGGGCATGCGTCATCCTGACCATCCCTTTGCCGAGCCCAATTACATGCTGCGCAGCATCGAGGGCAAGAAATTCGTGGATGTCTCTGAGGCCACGGGGCTGCGAAAACTGCCCAACCATTCCGGACGGGGTGTAGCGTTTGGCGATTTCGACAACGACGGCGACATTGACGTGTTGATTATCAACAAGAATTTCACTCCAACTTTGTTGCGCAATGACGGCGGCAACCGGAGGAACTGGATGGAGATTCGGGCCGAAGGAGTACAAAGCAACCGCAGCGGCATCGGGGCGCGCATCACGGTTAGCGCGGCCGGCCAAAAGCGCATCTTTGATGTGAGGAACAACGAGAGCTATCTATCGAGCAACGACCTACGAGTCCCCATTGGCATGGCTGCACTGAAACAGGCCGACTCGGTGGAAATCCGCTGGCCCAATGGACACATCGATCGAACCGCAAACGTACCCGTAAACAAATTCTATCTCGCCCATGAAGGGGATCCGCTGCGGCCGGACCCGCTAGTGAAAGCGCTCAAGGCGCCGGCCCATTAAACATGCTGCGGGAAGATCGAAAGCGCTAATTCTCGCTCAATTGAAATGCGTAATGCCCTGAGCCCACGTTAACCACGATATTGCCTGGTTCCTCACGCGCAGCCGTTACACCTTCGTCCCCCGCCACAAACCTGCCCTTCTGCCAAATCACCCTGTCGCCTTCGCGAATAATCGGCTCAGTGATCTTCGGGTTCTCCGGAATTCGTATTTCTCCATCCGCATTCACGGGGATGGTTACTTCGAGCCGGGTCGATTGCGGAGAATATTTCCATGATGAAGAGACCGTGCCCCGGATGGTGTCAACAGTGGCGCTGGCCCATTGCAAGCCTTCGGGAATCAGCGGAGCGATGCGGACATGCCGGTAACCTTCACCCTCAGCGCCCGGCTTGATGCCGCCCAGGGCCGTATAAAACCACGCCCCCACAGCGCCCAGAGCGGGATGATCACGCGAATACATGTAGGTTTCCCCTTTGTCCGGCCATATTTCCGCAATCGTGGTGAGACCTCTTTCCAACATGTGCCCCCAACTTGGATAGGTGGTTTGCACTGCGAGGTCATAGGCAAGATCGCCGTGCCCCCAGTCGCTGAGCGCGGGCATCAGGAACTTGGTTCCAATGAAGCCCGTGGTCAGGTGGGTGTTGTGATAGTAGAGAACGTCTTTGACGATTCGCCATTCCACCAAGCCGATTTCATTTTCCGGGACAAGCCCCAGAACTTGAGCCATTGAGTTTGCCGTCTGGCTTCCTCCACCATATTGATGAGTTTTGGTGTCCAGGAAATTCTGATTGAAGGCACTCTTGATCAGTTCCGCGAGATGTGAGTAGTCCTGCTCGTCCGCCGTCCTGCCCAGGATGCCCGCGACGATCTTGAGAATAGTCACGTCGTAGTAATAATAGGCATCGGAAATCAATTCGCCCGGCGCTTCAACTGTGGGGATCCAATCGCCATTAAAATTGAATCGCAGAACGTTGTCAGGAGCCCGGCGGCGAAGGTCCTGCATGTACTTCTTGATTCCCTCGTAATTTTCTTCCAGGATGCGTCGGTCGCGATATTGCTGCCACATGTACCAACAAATCGTGGGGTAGGCCGTGCCCCAGGCGGGGTCGGCGGGGCGATTGCCCCACTTCTCGGAAACAGTTTCCGGCAGCGTGCCGTCTGCGCCCTGGGCATCACGCATGTCGCGAATGAAATTGGTGTAGAACGCCGCCATGTCAAAATTCAACATCGCTTCCTCGGCAGAAATCTGCGCATCACCCATCCAGCCCTGGCGCTCATCGCGCTGATCGCAATCGGTGGGAAGGCTGAATAGATTGGTGAGCTGGGTCCACCAGATGGCGCGCTGGATATCGTTCAAGATCTGGGTGGAGGCAGCAAAATTTCCAATAGTATCGACGGCCGTGTGGGCCACACGTCCACGAAGAGTTTGCAGCGTAGGGGTGCCGGGAAATCCGGTGACTTCAATATAACGAAAACCGTGGTAGGTGAAGTGCGGTTCAAAAGTCTCTTCGCCCTCGCCGCGCAAGATGTAAACCTCACGTGCCTTGGCCCCGCGCAGGTTCTCCTGGTTGATGTTCCCATCGGGGAACGTGGTTTCCGCAAACCGCAGCGTAACCCTTGTTCCCCGCTGCCCACTGACGCGTAATCGTGCCCACCCGCTGATGTTTTGCCCCAGGTCATACACATAAACTCCCGGCTGGGGGCTCGAGACCTTCTGCGGCATCATCGTATCGACCACGCGAATCGGCGGCATCATCTGGGCGGAGAGTTCACCGCTTGAACCCGCCACAATCTGTGCCGGAGCCCACGCGGATTCGTCAAAACCGGCGCGGTCCCACCCGGACGTCTCCTGCCGGGCGTCGTAGACCTCACCGTCATAAACACTGTTGCTCACGATGGGTCCGGCGCTGGCTTTCCAAGATTCATCGCTCACCACGCTGATCTTCTTGCCGCCTTCCAAATCGATATTCATTTGGAGCAGAAGCGCAGGCTGAGGATAGTAGGGTTTGGCGCCTGGGGACCCATGGCCAAGCGCTGCCCAACCATCGCCCAGCGTCACGGCCACTGCGTTCCCGCCGGCGGATAGAGCTCGAGTTACGTCGTAGGTGGAATAGAGGACTCGTTTGGGGTAGGTGGTCCAGGCAGGGTCCAGCATCCTGTCACCCACCTTTTCGCCGTTGATGCGCAGTTCATAGTAGCCAAGCGCAGTAACGTAAACACGGGCGCGAATTACTTTGCCCTCTAGGTGAAACTCGCGGCGCAATTGATTGCCAGTGATCCACTTTCCCTGCCATTCCTGACGCGAGAGCAAACCCATTTCAAATTTCGCCGATGCGCTGTATTCGCTTGCCCGCTTTTCGCTATCCCAATATCGGATTTTCCAGTAGTACGTGTGCCCGCTATACAGCGGCTTCCCCGTGTAAACAATTTGGGTGGATTCACTTGAAATCACGCGGCCACTGTCCCACTGGTCACCGTTGTCGTCCTTAAGTGGTCCGGATTGACTTGAAACCAGCACCTGATAAGCACTTTGGCCTTCGCCCCGTTGGGAATGCTCCAAGACCCAATAAAACCGAGGCGCCGTGACATCGATGCCCACTGGATCCACTAGGTATTCGCAGCGGAGGTGCGAGGGTGCCAGGGGACCGGCGGCGCAGGGGGCGAATCGGCCACCGCACAGCAACCACACCAGCAATAAATCGACAAGAAGATTCCACCGGTTCAAATTAAGTTGGGCCATGGCGTACCTCGTGGGAAGTTGATTGGCAGTCGGTAGGAGGGTTGCAATAGGCGCCACGCATTTTGCGCGCGCAAGCTTACAACAAGGGAGGATATCCCGGGAAGATATCAACATATGTATTCCCGATATATTCGAGGTCCTGGTGGATGCCGATTTCCGACGTGTAGTAACCGTTGACGGTCATCACTTTGAGGGCAACGAAAAACCGTTCGAGGTCCGTCATAGGGTGTTCCTCGTGGGCCGCAGCTTTTGCAATTGCTGCCGCGGGAGACGATTGGGCCGCTGCTTCCTGAAACAAGCGCAGGCCATCACGCCACTGCTGCTTTACGGCGTCACTACTGGTCGCTACCATCAAATCAACGAAAAGACTTACCTTCGCCGCGCGCGCGCCGGGAGAATGAGCGTCTGCAGGAATAATAATTTCCGTCAACTGATCTACCATTTCGTTCTCCGCCGGAGTGAGGAATTGCAGCTTGTAGTCGGCGGGCATCCAGGCAGTTCCCTCCTGCATGGCACAGTGGGTTGCGGCTCCCAGAGCATCAAGCTTGGGTGCCATCGCACCTAGAGCAATAATCCTTAGCGCAGTCCTTCGTTCCATGGCACCTCACGGGCCCGGCGTAAGCTGATGTTCAAAACTTGTGCACGGGCAATTTGGAGTATTCCATCACAGCAGGCCCTTCTTGCGCTGGTCCTTGATAAATTCCGACGTGCGCAGTGAAAGCGCCATGATGGTGAGCGTGGGGTTCTTTTCGCTTGATGTTGTAAAAGTGCTGCCATCCGTTACGAAAAGGTTCTTCACTTCGTGCGCCTGGCAGTAGCTATTGAGAACTGAAGTCTTGGGATTCTTTCCCATGCGAACCGTGCCTACTTCGTGGCTGGCAAATCCCGAGGGCTTGTCGCCCGCGTCAGAGAAGACTCGGCTGTCAAGGGCTGAACAAATATCGAGCATGGCCTGGTTCGAATCACGCCACAATGCAGTGTCATTATCGTTAAACCGGAAGTGCATGACGGGGATGGGAATCCCGTGGGCATCAACACGGTTCGGATCAACCGTGACGCGATTCTCACGGCTCGCCATCACCTTGGAAAAAAATCCAAAGAACATGGAGCCGGGCTGCATGTACCGCACCTGGGCTTTGTAATCAGCACCGTAACCCGGCAATCTCGACGCGTGGTGCGGAAACATGTAGGAAGTAAGATTGACCTGCATATCCCAACCGCCCACGTAATCCTTCTTCGGGAAGAGGTGATTGTAACGCGGGATGAAGACGTGGTCCGTGGCGCCGTCCTGATTGCCGGTTTTCGTTCCTTCCAATTCCTTCACGTAGCAGGAGAGTCCGTTGCTCACGTGCCCGTTGAGATAACGACCCACGACATCCTGGGAATTGGCAAGGCCGTTGGGGTGCTTGGGCGAGCGCGAATTCAGCAGCAGCCGTGCCGTCTCCACCGTGGCAGCGCAGAGCACAACGATTTTGGCGCGAACCTGCTCTTCTTTGCCCGTTGTCGTATCGATAAAGGATACGGCCCGCGCCCGGCCTTCGTCATCCACCAGAATTTCACGCGCCAAAGCGTTCTGGCGAAGGGTGAAGTTTCCCGTGGCCTGTGCCTTGGGAATCATCGTCGTGGCGCTGGAAAAGATTGCAGACACATCGCAGCCACTCATGCAATGACCGCAATAATGACAGGGAGGCCGTCCGTCGAATGGTTTGGTCAACACCGCCTTGCGCACCGGAATCACCGGAATGCCCATGGGTTTCAGGATCTTCTGAAGGATGCGCTCGCTCCGCCGCCACGGGAGCGGCGGAAGATAGTGGCTGCCGCCGGGGAGAATTTCCAGCCCATCATCCTGACCACATACACCGATCATGGCTTCAATCCGCTCGTAGTACGGCGCCAGTTCTTCGTAACTGATGGGCCAGTCTTCTTCAACCCCCGCCATCGACCACTCGCGGAAATCCCGCGCGGCATATCGCAGCGTTACGGCGTTCCAGTGTACTGTCCGTCCACCCAAAACACGCATGCGGTCTGCACCCACATTATCGGAATTTTCGTAACGAATGGACTGCTTTACATCACCTTGGTAGAACATTGCCTGCTTTTCGTCGCGTAGACCGCGGAATTGCAATTCATAAGGCCACTTGTGGGACAGGAATTCTGAAGGATCAACTCTCTTTCCGCCTTCCAGCAGGACAACTTGGGCGCCGCCCTCGGATAATTCCTTGGCCATGACGCCACCCGCCGCGCCCGAACCAACAATGCAAACGTCATACTCTTTGGGGGTAGAAGCCATTGAACCCATTTCCTCCCCGAGTGGGGAAACGCCCTGCTGAAGCGTCCCAACGCATGGCGCCAAAACAAGCACAATTTGATGTCACGAAAAGGCCCCAAGGCAGCGCGACATCTCCGCCGTGTCCGCCATGAATTAATATTCGACCCGGCGGATATGCCCTATCACATTCAATTAGTAATTATCCGATTCCTTAACCGTTCCCGGCTTTACATCCTTGTCAGTCTGGACTGCGGCGTGAGCCATATGAATTTCATTACTATGCAGGTAGATATTCTGGCTCTTCGCACCTTTAACGCGCAGGAAAACCTTCGTGCCCGTCGAAGTGGTGGAGTCAACAATGTTGGCGCCATCCACCTGGTCCAAAACCACGGCCGGGTTGCCAGACTCCACCTTTGCAGGCGCGCCCGAGAAGCCCTCCAGCTTCAGGTCCTTGACATCCTCAAAGTGCATGGCGCTTTGCCATTTCGGCGATTCCGGGGTCTCCCAATGCACCTGAACGTCTTTAACCCTGATGTTTTTCGCATAATGAAAGTACATGGCGTCCACAGAACGGTCGTATCCCGGGGTGTTGTCGGTGGACTGGTAGAGTTTGATGATTTCCAGGCTGATGTCATCGAGCCAGCTATCCGGATGTCCGAGAATCAGGCAGGAACCCTGGCCGTGGGCAATGATGTTGCGCAGGATGACGTGGCGGATGACGCCGGCAGGAGGCTCATTCGCCTTCAAGGGCAGGCCAAGGCTCTCGCTCCGCCGTTGCACGGTGAAATAGATAGGATCGCCATTTCCCCACCAGAACCAGTCGAAGCGGTGGGTATTGACCACGATATTGGAAATGATCACATTCTCCACCACGCCGCCGTCGTAAACCATAAAGGCAATGCCGCGATTAGAATTGGTAATTACGATGTTGCTGATCGTCACGTTGCGCACAGCTACCTCATTGCCATCGCAGAATTTGATGGCACTCGATGAGGAGGAGAGACGGCAATTGGTGACCGTAATATTCTCGCAAGCCTTGGGAGGTCCGCCCGAGGCCCGGGAGGAATAGAACACGATGGCGTCGTCGCCGGTTTCAATCGTACTGTTGCTGATCACGACGTCGCGGCAGCTATCCGGATCGATTCCATCCGCCCACACACCCAATTTCTGATCCGTGTGGATATAGACGCCATCGATTCTCAGCTTATCGCAATCGTAGGGGTAGAAGGTCCAACTGGGCGAATTGAGGATGGAGATTCCAGCGACGCGAATATCCTTGCAACGCAGAAGTTTGATCATGTGCGGGTAGATCTTGCGGTGATCCAGATCCTTGGGAAACGACCGCATGAGAGGCACGCCCGCCGCTTCCGCCGACTTCTGATTGTCGCGGATATAGGCGTCATCGATGACGTTCATTTTCCAAACGTACTCGGATTGACCGTTGATAACGCCGCGTCCTTCGATGGAGATGTTTTCCAGGTCCTCGCCCAGCAAAAGAGCATCAGTAGTGAAATCGGATTCGGCAGTGGAACCGAACAGCGTGGCGCCGATTTCCAAATAGAACTTCACGTGACTGCGAAGGTGCAGGGTTCCCGAGGTGTAATCGCCCGCGGGCAGGTAAACTTCCCCACCACCGGCTTTAGCGCAAGTGTCGATGGCTTTCTGAATGGACTCGGTGGCGATATCTGCCTTCTTGCCGGTGGCGCCAAAATCTTTGACGTTAAAAACGTCTCCGCCCGCTTGTGCACGCAAAAATGAAGCCGATAGCAAAACCTGCAAAGCCAGGCATGTCAAAACCGTTCTCACTAGAAACTGCTTTCGCATTATTAATCTCCTTGGAACCAGTCCCGCTTCGCCGGGGCAGGTCCCGTATCTCTACAATTTTCGCCCAAGCAATACAAGACGCGGGTTTGAAGTGGAGCTATCTCCACGATCGCAGCCTTGGCGGGCAGAGGGGATTTTCCCCGGCGCACCGCACCAACTCATCACTTGAGGTAAACCCTGGGTCGCACTGCTCGATGTGGGCAAGATTCAGTAAGGGTGACTCTTGAAAACCTTCAAGAAACCTCACGGCGCGGCCATGTGCGTTTATAATGTCTGGGCGAAAACCTGTCAACGGTTTTCTCGATCATCTACGCAGGCTTTCCCATCACAACAAGGTTAGTAAAGTGATTAACTTCGCGGTGCCACAGCAAGAGATGATGGAAAGATTCGGTGCTTCAGGATTACACTTACACCGGCAATGAAATCGAGGGCATGGCTGCAAGCGCAAAAGTTATGACCGCGGCGAGGCCATGCTCAAAAGGACTGACGATGAAACGAAGAGATTTTCTTCCCTTTCTGCTTTCCCCGGCCCTCGCCGGAACTGGAGCGCAAGCCTTTGCCCAGACGAGTTCGGCACCGGACATGAAGATCACTCGCATTGACACCACCTACTTCAAGCCGAACTCCAATTTACCCTGGGAGCCAAACTGGACTTGGGTGCGCATCCATACGAGCAATGGCCTGATGGGATTAGGTGAAACGTACCCACGAAATGAGGCGGAGGTGGGCGTGGTGCATTCCACCATCGCCAGCATGCTGATTGGCCGCGATCCTCGCGACATCGATCGCATCTGGGCGGATTTCTATCGCACTTTCGATTTTCAGGTGACGGGCGGCGCGGAGATGCGCGCGCTCAGCGCTGTCGATCTGGCGCTGTGGGACCTCCTTGGCAAGTCCCTGAACGTTCCGGTTTACCGCCTGCTCGGAGGGAAATCCAATCCCGAGATTCGTATTTACAACACGTGCTTCGGCCACCGCTACGACTTCAATAAAGAGCCGGAAAAGATTATGCATGAGTTGATCGACCGCTACGGCGTCCGCGCCATCAAGATTTGGCCCTTTGACCGCGCGGCTTATCGCAACCAGCACGAATACATCACCACCGCCGACATCGAAGAGGGCCTGGGGCCCGTGCGCAAGTTGCGTGACACGTTTGGAAACGACATTGAAATCCTGATGGAGTTTCACAGTTGTTGGGACCTGACATCGGCAGTTCGAATTGCCAAAGCACTTGAGCCCTATCGCCCTATGTGGCTTGAGGACATGCTTCTGCCCGGTAATTTCTCGCAGTACAAGGTTCTTGCTGAATCTACATCGAATCCCCTTACTATCAGCGAACGTATGGCAGGCCGCATGGAGTTTCTGCAAATGCTGGAAGCTCGGGCCGCGAAATACGTGATGTTTGACGTCACATGGTGCGGCGGGCTAAGCGAGGCGAAGAAGATCTCGACCATGGCGGAAGCGTTTGAGCTCCCTGTGGCGCCGCATACTGCCGGCGGTCCGCTGCTGTTCTATGCTTCAACCCATCTCACCACGGCGCTAACCAACGTCGCCATCCAGGAAAGTTGCCAGGTCTTTTACGAGACCACCTGGCCCGCCATGCTGGAGAATCCCATCGTTCCCCACGACGGGAAAGTCCGCGCCCCTGAGCTTCCAGGCTTGGGGATGCAGATCAAACCCGAGGTGTGGACAAATCCCGTGGCCATCACGCGCACGACAACGGCCTGATCCCCGCGACTCAGCGTGGCCGAGCCGAACTCAGAGGGCGGCACGTTCCCAAGCGTAGAGGAGTGATTGTGATGTTCGAGATCGGACGGAGAGATTTCCTAAAAGGTCTGGCGGCAATTCCCGCGGCCGCGACCCTTTCCAACTTCCACGCCATGGCGGCGCCGGATCGCAAGAAGATCAAAATCACAGATGTGAAGGTGATGACCTTTGGATCGGGTCCCCGGAACTTGGTGAAGATCGAAACCGATAGTGGCATCTCGGGCATCGGCGAAGCTTATTGGGGGCGCGGCATCAAGGACATCATTCTTGGTTACCTGCGGAATCAGGTGGTAGGCGAGGACCCGCTGGACATCGAACCGCTCTGCACCAAGATGGCGCGGTATACGGGCGGATCCGGCGGCGATGTGGGAGTTACCGTAACCGCGATCACGGGCGTGGAGATTGCCCTGTGGGACCTGGCGGGAAAGATCCTCGGCGCCCCGGTGGTGAAACTTCTGGGCGGACAGTATCGTGACGGTGTGCGCGCCTACTGGACGCTCGATCCCAAGAACATTCTCGACCCTGCGTCGTGCCGCGAGTTCGCGTCCTACGTAAAGAACCATCGGCTTGGTATCACTGCTGTCAAAACCAACGCCGATAATTTTGCCTTGAAGTACGATCCCCAATTCAAGGAGCCCGGCCACGAGCCCTTCAGCCGTCACCTGACCAATAAGGATCTGGACCGCATCGCCCAAGGCTTCCAGAATGAGCGCGACGCCGTAGGCCCGGATGTTGACATCGCGGCGCATTGCCATTGGGAATATGACCTGATCGACGCGCTGGAACTGGCGCGGGCCGTTCAGCCGATTCGACCCATGTGGTTGGAAGATCCCATGCCGCCCGACTACGCCGACTCGTGGGCTAAGTTGACGGCAGCTTCACCGGTACCCATCCTCACCGGCGAGAATCTCTACCGCGTGCAGGGATTCAGACCCTTTATTGAAAATAATGCTGTTCACCTGGTGCAAATCGATATCCCCAAGTCAGGCGGTTTGATTGAATCCAAGAAGATTGCTGACCTGGCCAACCTGTATGACATCCCGGTGTGCGCGCACACTGCATCAAGCCCTCTGGGGGCAATCGCCGCAGCTCACTGCGCCGCATCAATGCGTGATTTCCGCGCGATGGAGTTTTCAATTGGCCCCAATCCCCCGCAGGACGTGGATGGCTGGGAGAAATTCGTGATCTACGATGTCCCGGTGATCAAGGACGGCAAGTATCAGATCCTCAACAAGCCGGGCTTCGGGGTGGAACTGAACGAAGACGTGGTTCGCGCCAACCTGCCGCCCGGAGAATCGTGGTGGGGATGATCTTTCGCTCACGGCAAATGGGGTAGGCGCACGCGAAAGGCAGTTGAGTTCGGCCGAACTCGTGGTCAAGCCCGGTCCGTGGTTAAAGACTGAAGTCGAAGCAGCGCTGACGGAGACTACCGCCGAGATTCTTGGGGGTGCTCAAGAAGCGACGGAGGTGAGACTTAGAGTAAGAGTCGAGAACAACGTTTCAAAGGCCGCCTATCCCATCCGCCTTACGATTGAACCGGATTGGAATTCCATCCTGTGGACTGACAACTACTTTTGGCTCGATCCTGTCGAAAGTGCCATCGTGCAAGCCACAATCAGGCTGGATATGACCGGCCTCGACTCTCTGTTGAATCCCAAGGTGGCAGTCATCTCCGATTTGAAGCTGAAAATGTCTGCCTGGAATGAAGGGGGGGAGAGCTTTTCACTTGGGAAAACATAGTGCCAACACGCCATTGAAGGTGGGCTTTACTTCTGTTCCCAGCGAACCCCAAGTTTAAGTATGCCCCACAAAATCCCATCTTGTACCACGCAACAATAAAAAAATATTTCGTGTTTGGCATGTGCCATTCCATGGACATTTGTGCTATATCTACCCTCCGCGACGGCTCTTATAGGTCGGGCGAATGATAGGTCCTGCTTAAAATTAGGCAAGCGTCTTAAGGACACCTTTATGGAACAAGTCAACGGGCAACCACAGGAACCGTGCGGGCTTGGGTTCGAGCAATTGAGTCAATTGGCTGACCCGGACTTGATGGCGCACCTCAAAGCTGGGCACAACGATGCACTCGCGGTCCTCTTCGACCGCTACCACCGACTCATCATGAGTGTGGCATTCAAAATTCTCCGCGATCCTGCTGAAGCAGAGGACGTGATGCAATCCGTCTTCCTGGAAATCCACCGGGTGGCCGGGCAATTCGAAGCCGCGCGGGGCAGCGCAAAAGTCTGGCTGCTCCAATACGCGTATCATCGCAGCATGAATCGGCGTGAGTACCTGAAGGTTCGGGGCTTCTACGCCCGGGATCAGCAGGAACGCCGTCCGTCCGGTTCGGCAGGGTTTCCAACCCATGATACTGCCCAACGACTGTTAACCCTTCCGGAAGTCCGCTGCATGGTGCATGAGGCTATGGAAAGCCTCAATCAACCCCAGCAGAACGTACTCCACATGGCGTACTTTGAAGATATGCCGCTCAAGGATATTGCCTTGAGTACAGGAGAATCACTGGGAAACGTCAGGCATCACTATTACCGTGCCCTTCGCCGCATGCGCTCTTTGTTGTTGCCCAGCGACGCTGGCAGAAACAACAGCCGTACGAGGGAGCCGGAATTTGAAATTGCGTCTCGGGGGTCTGTTGATGTGGAAACCTAGGGCATTCTGGAAGAATACCAAACCAGCCGATTCCAATGGACTTTCATCGGATGATTACCGGCAGATTATCGAGCACGTGGAGCATTGCGACTCCTGCCAATCTGCGCATTCTGGATTCCTGTCTTTTCTTGATCATCCGCCTGCCGGGAAAAGTGACGGGGTGAAAGATGATTTTCAGCGTCACATTGCGGATGGTGGCCTGAGAGAACGCTTTATTCAGCGGGCGCGCGCCGAGGGCCTCCAGCTTTCAAGCGCCGCGGCGTCTCCCAGGCAGACCAAGACTCGCCCAGCGCTTTCATACCGCTGGGTAGCGGCTGCAGCGCTGGCTGCCATGATCCTGGTCGCCGCGGGCCAGCGCGTTATTTACCGAACTTCCGCGCCGTCTTCGCGGTCACAGATTCAAACCCCGGAACAACAAACATTGATCGCACACAGTGAAATCGACCGTAAACTGCAGGCGAAACTCGCGGAACTTCAAGCTGCAGCGGAAGAGTCCAAAAAAGAGATTTCCGATTTGCAGGATGACAACGCCGGAATGTCCTTGCAGATCAGCGATCTGAACAAAGAGCTCTTGAGCAGGCGCGTTGAGAACCAGCGCCTTCAGCAATCGATTGCTCATTTGCGCGATCAGAATACCCAACAGGCGGCCCAGTTTGACAGCAATGCCCAACTTCTGGCCCGCGCGCAGGTAGAGTTGGACGACGCGCGGGCCCGGCAAAGAGCACTGGAAACAGAGAATGGAGCGGAGAAGGCAGAAGTTAGCATGCTTTCCCAGCAACTTAGCGCGCGGGGAACAACTCTCGCCCATGACCGTGAACTGCTCGCCGAGGGGCGCGATATTACCGATCTTATGGGGGCGCGCAACCTTCACATCATCGATGTTCGTGACGCCGATGGAAAAGGCAAGAATCAAAAATCCTTTGGGAGAATCTTCTATACCGAAGGCAAGTCATTGATCTTCTACGCTTACGATCTGAACCAGGGGAAGGAAAATAACACCCATTCTTCGTTTCAGGTCTGGGGTGAGCGGCTGGGCGAACCCACCTCTGTAAGAAGTCTGGGCATCTTGTTCACTGACAGCAAAGACCAGAAACGATGGGCGCTCACGGTCGACGACCCACAACAGCTTGCCGAAATCGACTCCGTATTTGTAACCCTTGAGCCCCATCAGGGCGCCAGAAAACCGAATGGCGGAAAGATCCTTTTTGCCTTCCTGGGAGGAAAGGCAAATCACCCCTAAGCGATTCTTACTACCAGGTTCCCAGGTTTGCACACTCAGGATCACCAGTTGCCCCAAGCCACGTGGAACTGTATTGCATTGCCAACCCCGCACAACCAGTTCCTTCACCTACAACCAACATTTGAAAGTTATGTTTCGGTACAATTGACTACTTTCGGCGGCATACCTAATCAAATGCAAGCTATCCGTGTGGAAGAGGGGGGACTCTGATGAGGAGAAGATCAGTTAGATTCGCAATACTTTGCGTTTTTGGTCTGTTTCTGGGCGCGTTCGTGGGCCCGTTGTACGCGCAGACTTCGAACGCGACGGTCAACGGAAGGGTATCTGACCCGCAGGGGAACAGCGTGCCGGCGGTTGATGTGCGCGCCGTAAACATTGATACCAACGTCGATTATTCTGCCAAAACAAACGAGGCTGGTATTTACGTAATTTCCAACCTTCCTCCGGGACGCTACCGGCTGCTCTTGCGCAAAGAAGGTTTTAAGGAAATCAACAAAGTAAACCTTGAACTTCACGTCCAGGATACCGTTGAGCAGAACTTCTCACTTGAAATTGGATCCATTTCCCAATCGATTACCGTCACGGGATCCGTCACCCCATTGAACACGGAGACGGCCAAAGAAGCCTCGACGATCAACAACACGATGGTGCAGGACCTGCCGATCGTCGTCGGTTCGGCACTGCGCAGCCCCCTGGATCTTGCCTCCCTGACGCCGGAAGCCAAGAACTACAACACCGCCATTGCCAACGGCTCTGCCGCGCCCGGAACGAACACTTCCGACAGCTTCTCCATTGGCGGTGGTCAGGCCCGCGCCTTCGGCATCACCCTGGACGGGATCACCTTGATGGCGGGCAATTCCACCCCCAATTCCTGGCTTACCTACAACACCCCGCCACTCGATGCCATCACTGAGTTCACCGTGGAAACCAATGGGTACAAGGCGGAATTTGGTCACGCCCAGGGTGGAGTGATGACCTTCTCTTCCAAAACCGGCACCAATGCCCTCCACGGCTCCGCATTTGAGTTTCTGCGCAATACGGACCTGGACGCCAACAACTTCTTCAGCAACGCACACCTCCCCAAAGCCATTCCGCGTTCCATCTATAAACAGAACGATTTCGGTATTAATGCCGGTGGTCCGGTGATCATTCCCCATGTCATCAACGGCAAAAACAAGACGTTCTTTTATGCCGCCTATGAGGGCTTTCGCAACCGCGTTGGCGCGAATGGCACGGCCTTCACCGTGCCCACGGCAAAAATGTTGCAGGGTGATTTCTCCGATTGGGTCAACAGCGCGGGCCAGATGATACCGATCTATAACCCCGCCACCACCACCCTGACCCCGGGGGGATACGTGCGGACGCCGTTCACGAACAACTTCATCTCCCCCACCATATGGGATCCCCTGGCCTCGAAATTGGTGGGAGTCTTTGCCGGCGGTCCAGGCGGGCAGGTGCTCCCCAACACCAATGCGGCTGATGGGACGGTGGGCGCCGTGCAAAACAATTACCTGGTCACCAAGGGCACCATCGTGAGCCCCTGGAACAAATTCAGCATCAATGGTGATCACGTTATCAACGATAAAAACAGCATCTCCGGCTATTATGGCCGAACCCGGGAAACGAATACCGGGGGGCCGGATGGCGCCCCCGTTCTACCTGGCTACTTCAGCAACTATCAGCCCCAACACAATATGAGCGACGTGTTTCGCGCCAGTTGGACCCATACCTTTACCCCAACAGTTTTAAACTATCTCTACCTTGGCGCCAACGTTTGGAAGCAATTTGCTGAATCCTACCAGCAGGCTCAGGGGAATTGGCAAAGCAAGTTCTGCTACCCCAACGTACCAACCTGCAATTTGACCTTGATGCCTGTGTTGTTCGGAAGCGATGGATGGAGCCAATGGGGGAGTACCGGGGACAGCGGCTCGAATCAACCGGTCTATAGCCTCAATGACAATCTCACCTGGGTGCACGGACGCCACACCTTCAAGTTCGGCGGGACCTACCAACATAATGACTATGACGGACTCTCAGACTCAGGGGTCATGGGCTACACGAACTATAGCACCGCGGAAACCGCCGTCCCGGGCAACACCAACTACAAGACCGGGGGCGGAAATTCTTTCGCATCCTTCCTCCTAGGGCAGGTCGATAGCGGTACCGTCACGACGCACCGTCTCATCGACCAGGTTTATCGCTATATCGCGGCCTTCGCACAGGACGATTGGCATGTCAGCAACCGTATGACCATCAACGCGGGGCTGCGCTGGGAAACCACCCTGCCGGACCTGAATCCAGTCAACGAACTGACCAATTTTAACCCCACCAAGCCCAACCCTAAAGCAGGCAACATTCCCGGCGCTCTGGATTTCGCAGGGTTTGGGACGGGACGGATTGGGAGAACCGATTTCGGGGGATATCATTTCCTTGGTTTCGGGCCTCGGCTGGGCATTGCCTATCGCCTCGACAGCAAAACCGTAATCCGTGCCGCTTACTCCCGGTCCTTCGGTTTTGATGTCACCGCGCAAGGCTCCGCCCACTATTCCGGGTTCTTCCAAGTCTTTAGCCCCGTCAACACCACCACCGGGGTTCAGCCGAGTTGGCTCTTCCAAAACGGGTTTCCGGCCTATCCCCTGCCCCCCTTGATTGATCCCTCCTTCGGCAACGGCAGCTCAGTGCAATGGTTCCAAGGCTCGGAGGCTACTCTTCTGCCCACGCTCGACTCCTGGACTTTTTCCATCCAGCGCCAGTTAACACCCACCACGATGATGGAGATTGCCTACTCCGGCGATAAGGGTACCCACTTGCTGAGTGGAGAGGATAATTACGATCAGACACCTTTCGCGGACTTTCAGAAGTACGGCGCCACCCTGCTGAACAGCAGCGCCACGTCCGCGGCGGCGATCGCAGCGGGCATCACACTGCCGTGGCCAACCTTCACCGGTTCGGTTTCCCAGGCCCTGCGGCCCTTTCCGCAATACACGGCGATCGACACGGAGAGTGGCGGGGGCGACCACAGTGGCAGCTCGGAATATGAGGCCCTCATCCTGCAACTTCAGAAACGCCTGGGTAGCGGTCTGACCGTTCAGACCTCCTACGTTTATTCCAAGCTCGAGGACACTTCCGAGGGAGCGGCTCAGCAGGTCTACGCCATGAACCAAGCTCAACGTTATCTGGATAAATCCATCAGCGGGGATGATCTGACCCACAACTTCAAACTCGCCTGGGTTTATGAATTGCCTTTTGGGAAAAACAAGCGGTATCTCACCAGCGGTGCGGCCTCAGCAATCCTGGGAGACTGGCGGGTCTCGGGGATCCAGTATTACTCCAGCGGCTATCCCATTTCCCTGGCCACGACCATCAGCCTGCCGATTTTCGCCGGTGCCAACCGTCCCACCGTCCCCTCGAATTCCGGGTGGGGGTGCTCGAAGACGTCGAACTTCGATCCCTCCGTTGACACCTTCTTCCAGCCCGCATCCTTTTTTGGGCCTCAACCGAGTAATACGTTTGGCAATGCGCCCCGCTATAACGGCGGATGCCGTCAATTCCCTAATTACAACGAGAACCTCTCCTTGAATCGGAAAATTCGGATCACCGAAAAAGTGAACCTGGATTTCCGTATGGAAGGGTATAACATTTTCAATCGCGTGCGGTTTGGTACCGGTTCGACGACCTTGCAGAGCTCAACTTTTGGCAAACTGACTTCCAACAACGATATTTTCAACACGCCGCGGCAACTGCAGGCAGCGCTTCGATTGAATTGGTAGCTTCTTGGGCGGAAGCCCGGTGAATCATCGCCAGCTATGGCAGCGAATAACCGGGCTTCCGCCCCTCCTCCTCCCTCCCCACTGCTCCCGGCACCCCTGTCCGCCCCGGCTTTACCCTCCAAGTGAATAGCTGTCTTTTGAGAAATTTAGGCCGGGGGCAGTGCCTTTCTGTCCATGATTTTTCGTCTGCGTGGGGTCCTATTGGCAATTGCACATCATCGACCTGAATCAGACAAGCCGCCGCTGTTGCCAGTAAGGTTGAAACGTTGAAGATCGGAAACCGCTAATCCCGGAACTCGTGGCGGAGAGAGATTGAGGATGCACTTTTGTAAAATTCGCGTTGCGGCGGGAAGAACAGCACGAATTTCCTTGACAAATAGTAGGCTCTAGTGTAGCCTTTAAATTTAGGTGTTAGGTGTCAGATCACAGGGGTGGATCGCAGCGCTGCCCGACCGTCAGACCCCCGTGATGGGAAAACGCATGGCAAATTATCAAGCGCAAGAAGGCAACTGGTTAAGCTCTGTGGACAAGAAGTCGTGCGGGGGGCGAGCCCCAAAAAATAATCTTTATTTCAAGGACCGAAGCCGGAATGTGTATGAAAACAAACAAAACGTGGACAAAATGCCAGCCCAATTGACAGACATTTTTCGAAATGACGCGAAATGAGTGACATTTTAGGCCCAAATGAGACCTAAAAGCGGCTAAACACGGCCCAAATGCAGGGAAAAATCTCCATGCGCCAAGGCC
>PLSX01000243.1:0-4889 GCA_003165315.1 Acidobacteriota bacterium | reverse complement strand
GCGCCAAGGCCGGGAAACAAACTGAAGAAATGAAGCCAAAATTTTGCGACGGTCAGAAGGGCTCAAAATTCTAACTTCCAGCTCCTGACTTCTAGCGTCTGTTTTAAAAATGAAGGTGCATCCGGCGATATCTATGAAAACAATGGGACGCATACGATGGAGGACACGGCCACAGAATTATGGGCAGGTCTTCAGACGTTTGGGCACATGGAATGGAGGAATGATCAGGTCCGTTCCATGCCATTATATTGCTGATAATAAAAATAGTTAGCCATTTTGAAGCAGAATTCCCCATTTCTTCAAGTTGCTGGAGATATTACAGTTAATCATTTGTAAAGTAATTAGGCCGGAAAAACTCCGGGGGGAAAAAATGAAGGTAAGTCCCATTATGTTATTGAAAACAAATATAGGAAAAATGTCCGAAACAGGTCTCGCCATTATGTTGATGAAAACACAACACTTAGAGGCGCTACGCCATTATATCGATGAAAATAAAAGGAGTTAGTGAAAATGTGCACGACAGGCGAACCCCCGAGTGGCCCAGAGCAGAGCCTGGAAACCGAAGTCCAAGACGCCGAATACCGGGATGTTTTGGCAATCCAATCTAAGGATATTTTATTCGAAATGATATGAAACGATCGAGATTCTAGGCCAGAATGAGACCAAATTTCGGCCCCAGTGAACGAAAACAGCCCCAATCGAGCGCTGTAGAATGAACGTATCGCTTCAACCTTCTGAGGGTGGCGGCAGCATCTCTCCGACGAATTTAAGAGTGAGGATCATGCCGTACCTGTCCGATTTCAAAAGCCGCCGGGTGCCCTTCGTGCACCGGATAATCCTGATCATGGCGGCGGGCGCACTAACATTTGGGGGCCCAAGATGTCCGGCCTTCCCTGCCATTGCGCATGCTGCCGCCCAACCGCAGGCTTCCGCCCCGCAGCCGGAAGCCCGCTATGAAGTTCGAGCGAACCACGATCCCAACGGCACGGGTAGATTCTACATGGGCCGGGAGATCGCTCAGGTGATGGGCGCGGGCGGCATCGCCTGGCTCGATCGTCCGGAGCGCGAAGACCAGGAGCAACCGGAGGTGGTGATCGGCGCCATGGGACTGCAAGGCGGCGAAGTGGTTGCGGACCTGGGCGCGGGGTCGGGTTACTTCACCTTCCGTATGGCGTCAAAAGTTGGGAAGACGGGCAAGGTGCTGGCGGTCGACATTCAGGACGAGATGCTTGAGACGCTTCGCCAACGCGCCGCAGCCAACGGAATCACGAATGTGGAAGAGGTGAAAGCCACCGAAACCGACCCCCACCTGCCCGCCAAAGCCGTGGATATGGTGCTGATGGTGGATGTTTACCACGAACTGGCCTACCCCTACGAGGTTATAACCAGGGTCCGCGAAGCCTTGAAACCCGGCGGACGCGTGGTCTTTGTCGAGTATCGAAAGGAAGACCCCCGCGTTCCTATCAAGGAAGTGCATAAGATGAGCGTGGAGCAGCTTACCAAAGAGATGAAGTCCGCGGGCCTTGTCCGTGTTAGAACCGTGGAATCGCTGCCTTCACAGCACATCGTCATTTTCGCGAAGCGGGAATGAGAGTGGTTCGCTGTGGAGAACAAAGTGCGCGTGGGCGGAAGGCGGCAGGCAGCAAATGGCCACTTCAAATCCCTGGAGCGGCATTTATACAAAAGAAATATATAATATTATATTATTAACCAATTGAGAATTGACCTTTTACGGAATCTTGCTGAGCAGTTGCGACGGCGTTGGTAATTGCGAAGCGTTCCACCCCCCGCCCAGCGCCTCAATCAATCCTCCGCTGGCCGTCATCTGCTGAATGCGCAGGTTCACCGCCGTCACCTGATTGGAGAGCAGCGCGGTTTGCGCAGTGAGGACATTCAGGTAAGGGTCGAGTCCCAGCTTGTAGCGGTCCTGCGCGATGGTGAGTGTGTTCTCCGCGGACTTAACCGCTGCGTCCTGATGTCCGATCTCCACCGAGAGGATTCGCAGCGAGGCGAGGTTGTCTTCCACTTGTTGAAACGCTGTCAGCACCGTCTGCCGGTAGTTGGCCACGGTTTCGTCATACTGGGCGCGGAACTGCTCCATTGTAGCGCGGCGCAAGCCGGCATCGAAGATGGTCTCCGCCGCCGAGGGGCCCACGGAAAAGAAGCGGCTCGGCCAAGTGAACCAGCTCGCGATGGAAGTGCTCTCAAGCCCTGCCGCAGCGCTGAGCGTAACCGTAGGATAGTAGGCCGCGCGCGCAATGCCAATCTGGGCGTTGGCCTGTGCCACCAGGCGCTCCTCCGCGGCAATGTCGGGGCGCCGCTCAAGAAGCTGGGAGGGAACACCGATGGGAATCGCCGGAGGACTGGACAAGAGCGGCTCAATGGGAATCGAGAAGGTCGATGCCGGTTGTCCCGTCAGCATGGCGATAGCATGTTCAAACTGCGCCCTTTGGATTCCCAGCGCCGTGTCCAGTGCCTTCGTGGCTTCGAGTTGAGTCTGGGCTTCCCCCACGGCTTCGTCTGTGCCGATGCCGGTTTCGTATTGGGATTTGGCAAAGTCGAGCGACTCCTGATACGCGGTCACGGTGGAATCGAGCAACTGCTTGAGCGCGTCCTGCCCGCGAAGCTCGAAGTAATCCACGGCAAGGTCGGTCTGAACGGTGAGACGGATAATCTCCAAATCCGCTGCGCTCGCCTGGGCCCCGTATTCAGCCGACTTGATTGTGTTCCGGATGCGGCCGAAGAAGTCTGGCTCCCAGGTGGCGTCAAACGGGAGCGTATACTCGGCAAACGTCTTCGCCGCCGTGGAGGTGGAACTGGCCGGTTTGCCACCGGTCACAGTGGCCGACGGCCGTTGCGCAGTGATGGCGGGCGTGGTGCCGAGGGTGGGGAAAAGCTGGGAGCGAGCTTCCTTCACCAGCGCGCGCGAGGCGAAGAAGCTGGCCGTGGCAGCGGCGACGCTCTGGTTGGAAACGTTGACTTTCTCCTCCAGAGCATTCAACTGCGGGTCATTGAAGATCTCCCACCACTTGCCGCGCAGGGCACCATCTTTCGGCTGCGCCACCTTCCAACCATCCGTGACCTTGTAATCGTTGGGCGTGAGTTCCTTGTAGGCCGGGGGCGCTTCCGCTGTTGGCGCGTGATACTTGGGGCCGACATTGCACGCTGCTACCAGCAGGCAAGTGGATAGGCCAAGGCAAATCCTGGATCTTCGTTGGTCAGACATCATAATCCTGTGTACCACGATTTGAATCCTTTCCCCCCAAGTCCGTTTCGCCTCAAGGGGGCGAAGCATCTGAAATCTCACCATCGAGATTCTTGCTGCCTACGTCGCCTCCAGCCCGGCCTTGTGCTCACGAACCGCGTGCCGCCTCCTCTCCACCCACAGCCGCATCCGGTCAAACGTAAGATACACGACGGGCGTGGTATAGAGCGTAAGCATCTGGCTCAGAATCAGTCCGCCCACAATCGTGATTCCCAGGGGACGGCGCAGTTCATATCCCGTGCCAGTTCCCAGCGCTAGCGGCAGAGCGCCAAACAGCGCCGCCATGGTGGTCATCANNTGATGGCGTTCTTCTTGACGATTCCAATTAGCAGCACGATGCCAATGATGGAGATGATGTTCAAGTCCACTTTGAAGAGCATCAAGGCCAGCATGGCGCCCACACTTGCCGAAGGCAGGGAAGAGATGATGGTCAGGGGGTGAACCAAGCTTTCATACAAAATGCCGAGAACGATGAACACTGCGAGGAGTGCGGTCAAGATCAGAACGGGCTCAGTTCCGAGAGATTGCTGATACGCTTCTAGAGTGCCGGCATAGAAACCTTGCAGTGTTGAGGGCGCGCCCAGCCGGGTTTGCATCTGGGCGATGCCCTGCGTGGCGTCGCTCAAGGAAACGCCGGGAGCAAGGTTGAAGGAGACCGTAACTGAAGGGAATAACCCCGTGTGATTCACCGCGAGGGGGGTAGTGTTGGCTTTGCCTTTGGCCACAGTGGCCAGCGGGATGTTGTGCCCGCTGGAAGAACGAAGATAGATGTCCTTCAATCCCTCCGGGGTTTGCCAATATTGAGGGGCAACTTCCAGAACGACGTAGTACTGATTCAACTGTGTATAAATGATGGACACTTCCGATTGGCCGAAGGCGCTGTACAACGCCGAATCCAGCGACTGTGCGGTCAGGCCGAGCCGGGCGGCGGTCGAGCGATCGTAGGTCATCAGCTCATCCAGGCCTCCATTCTGCTGGTCGGAGCTGACGTCCTGAAGTCCGGGCAGGCGCTTCATCGCGGTCAGCAGGATCGGTCCCCACTTGTTAAGATCCTGCGTTGTGTCGGCCTGGATCGTGTACTGATACATCGCATTGCCCGACCGTCCACCAATCCGCAGATCCTGTACGGGTTGGAGGAAGGCAGATGCCACGGGCAAGCGATTCAACTTGGGGCGGAGGCGATCGATGACCTGAGAGGCGCTGGCGTCGCGGTCCGCAAGAGGCTTGAGGGCAATGTAAAGAGAGCCGGTGTTGGTGGCCCCATTGCCGCCGCTAAATCCCGTTACATTGGCGACGGCAGGATCCTTCTTGATCACGTCAATGATCTGCTGAACGGAGGCGTTCATCGCCGGAAAGGACGAATCCTGCGGCCCGCGTACACTGCCGGAGATTGCTCCTGTGTCCTCCACCGGGAAGAATCCCTTGGATATTTTGATGATCACCACGACATTCAGAGCAATTGTCAGGAATAGAACGATCAGGGTGAGAGTGGGATGGTCAAGCACCCAGTGCAATGTGGTGCGATACAACTTCAGAACCTCTTCAAAGACATTTTCGGTGGCTGTGAAGATGCGCCCATGCATTACACTGCGATCGTCCTTTAGCAGATAGGCGCACATCATGG
>PLSX01000212.1 GCA_003165315.1 Acidobacteriota bacterium | reverse complement strand
CGTGGTCGATTCCACCACCTGAATCACGATGAGGTCATTGATGTTGCGGGCTTTGTAGTCGCTTGCCATGTCCGAGTACGGACTCTGCGGCGTCCAGATGCTTCCCGTAATCGGCGTCGGCGGCTTTACGGCGCGAACTCGCTCGATGTACTCCGCCAAATAGTCGTGCTGCGCGGCCTTTTTTTTTCGAATTTCCACCCCGTACCCCGGCAGGCAAAAAGTGAGGGCGAATAGAACGGCGAATAGCGGAGTTACCCGGCATAAGTCGGTCAATCCTAGCTGTAGGAGGTGGTATGGGGAGGGCAACCTGCGCATGCCGTGGGGGTGAGTTTTAGTCGGGACTTTCTGTATGGACATTTTCGAGACCATCATCACCAATCTTGAGTTCATCCCTGACTCCACTTAGAAACGGACCTGAAGGAGGTTCACGTCCACCACTTCCGCCGTTATCACCCTCTCGCTGGACACATCGCGCACCAGAATGCTTTGCCCCTTTGCGCCGGGTTGCAACGGAACCACAGTGGTCGTAACTCGCACATTTTGTCCGAACATCGTCAGGGTCGCGAGTGTGCCGGGCTTGGCAAGCACTGGCGGTTTAGATCGAACAACGCCTGCCCCCTGGCTCAGCCCTGATTGATCAGTTTCGACACTTTCACCTGCATTCGAAAGTCCTGCCTCCAATTTGGAAATCAGCTCTCGACGGCCTCGCAGGGTTACTTCAAAAGGAAGGAACTGAGGCGCTTGCGGGGCCCAGACTTCAAACACAATCGCACGCCGAAATGAATCGAACCGGATTCTCTTAACTTGCAAGCCCTTTTCAATCAGAGGCTCAGGCACTACCGGTTGAATGGTCAAATCCTCCGGTCGCAAGCCGGCCCCGCCCAAAATCCCCCTTCGCTCCAGTTCGGCTTGAATAACCTTATAGATCTCTTGTCGGGGGATTGGGCGGGCAGCATGAAGCGGGATTGCGGCATTAACCCGCGAAGAAGCCCCAGGCGTCCTACTCAACGGCACATCCGCCGACTTAACTCCTATCGGCAGCACCAACATTAATAATGAGAACAAAAGAGCGCTGGCGATCCGGCTTTTCGAAACTGCAATCATGGATTTACGCACTCGACTAATGCGACATCTGGTTGACGTCTTGCAGCATCTGATCAGCCGCCTGGACGACCTTGGAATTGGACTCATACGCTCGCTGGGTCACAATCATTTGAATGAACTGGTCCACCACGTTGATGTTGGAGTCTTCCAGCATGCCTTGTTGCAGACTGCCCAAGCCTTCCGACCCGCCTGGCGTGCCCACGATGGGATCTCCCGACGCCGTGGTGGGAGTAAAGTAAGTGTTGCCGTTGGCCAGAAGCCCTCCGGGATTCGGAAACGTGGCCAATTGAATGGTGCCCACCTGCTGAGCATTCGTCTGGTTCGGCATGGTGACGGTAACGGTTCCATCGGTGCCAATGCTGACGTTGGTGGCGCCATTGGGAATGGCTACCGACGGTTGCAGCGGGTCGCCACTGGCCGTCACAATATTCCCCTGCTGATCCAGATGGAAATTGCCCGCGCGCGTGTAGGCAATCTCTCCATTGACCTGCTTCACCTGAAAGAAGCCCGCGCCTTGAATCATGATGTCCAGGGAATTCCCCGTGGTGTCGGCATCGCCCTGTGTCTGCAAGATCTCGGAAGCCGACGCGCGCGTGCCCAAACCGATTTGCAGGCCGGCCGACACGGTGGTCTGTTGCGTCGCCGCCGACCCGGGCACCACCATGTCCTGGTAGATCAGATCCTGAAACTGCAAGCGGGTCCCGCGGAAGCCGGTGGTGCTGGCGTTCGCGAGGTTGTTGGCGATGTTATCGAGGTTCAATTGCTGGGCGAGCATGCCGCTGGCAGCAGTGTAGAGTGCGCGAAACATACGAAGTCTCCTTGCAGGGCCGAACGGCGTTCGGCCCGGGCGAGCGCTGCTCGCCCCTACGACACACGGGCCAAATCCTGTGCCGGGGCGGCGTTAAAGACTGAATGAAAAATCGACAGCGCCTGCTCCAGCAGTTGAGCGTGCCGCTGCAGCGTCATCAGATCGATCGTCCCTGTTACGGGATTCATATTGGAACTTTCCAGCGTGCCCTGCGAGAGCCGCGGATCGTCGGCGGGCTGGTCAGACTTTTCGGGTGCCGTGTAGTAGGAATTTCCCTGCGCTGAAAGCGCCGTTCCGGGCTTAAACGTCACCAGCTTCATGCTGGCCACCACGGCTCCTCCCTGCGAAATCGTTCCATCCGAGCTGATCGTAATTGTCCCACCGGGAAGCTGAATGGGGCCCTGATCGCCCATCACCGCATCACCCGTAGAGGTCAGCAGGTTGCCCGCAGCGTCAGTATGGAAGTTTCCGTTGCGAGTGTACTGAATCCCCGCCGGCGTCTTCACCGCGAAGAAGCCCGAGCCCTCCAGCGCCAGGTCGAGGTCGTTGCCGGTCTTCTGGAATTCCCCGGCCTTAAGGTCCACCGCCGATCCCCCGAGCACGCCATAGTCGTTCACGGCATGATTCAGCGGACTCAGATGATGCTTTGCCATGCTGGCATCAAGCGAGCGATAGAAATCCAACTGCCCCTTGTAGCCGGGGGTGTTCAAGTTGGCCAGATTGTTGGCGGTCACTTCCAAAGCGTCTGTTTGCGAGAGAAGGCCGGTGCAAGCCGCGTAAAACCCACTGTCCATATCATGACTCCCTGCACTGTCATTTGCAGGAAGCATGCCATCGGCAGTGGGCTCCGTATTATGGTGGTAAGTATCAGATAATAGTCACCCGTGCTGACGAAAGGCAGGGACGAAGTTGAAACAGCATGAGCAAACCCTGCCCAGTCCGAGAGGTAAGTTGGGCAAGATATGCCCACGCGAGGGGCAAAACGAGTGGTTAACTTGATGCAGAGCCGCCCAAGGACAGCGAGCAGCCGGAGTACGGGACTCGGGAGCTCGGGACCCGGAATTCTCGACTCCGGACCCCGGACTGTTCTTCTAGCCACTGCCCTTAGAAAGTACCGAAGCGTAATTCGTCACGGAGCCGAATAACTCGTCGCTACCTTTCCGCGCGCTGCTTGCGGCCCATTCGGTTCGCATACGAAGTGGCGGAGTTTCACCCTGCGCCGGCCACTCGCGGCAGAGCTGGCGCGAATGCTCTCCGGCAGCCGGATCACCGACTCCGTTTTTGGAACACGCTGCCAGTATGCTGCGGTAAGAGGAAGGGTAACTTCCCCGAAACACAAGTCCCCGGTAGTCCTCAAACCGCATCATGCGGGTGGTTTGACTCCAAATTCCGGCAAACGGTCTGGACATTTCGTCCAGATCATTTCAAGGCATTGAATGCGATGACGGCAAACGGTCTGGACTTATCGTCTGGCTCATTTCAAGGTTTGCTCGCGATACCGGCAAAGCGTTTGGACTTATTGTACAGCGGCGTAGCGATGAGTTATTTTTCTCCGGGAAAAATCACTCAGCGGTACGCCTTCGAAGTCCGACCGCAATCTCATTCATTCCCGGTCACTGGGAAAGTACCGCCGAGTAATTCGGCTCGAAGGCGAAGAGCTCTTCCCTGCCTTTCGCCTCGCTACCCCGCTCCTCGATTTTCCCGCTATTTCTGAATGCGCGCCACCACGCCGCAGGGCCGGGCTTGAGCCCTGACTGTGCGTGCCGGACCGTGCCTAGGTAGAGGAAGGGTTATCCCACCATGCTCATGTAGCGGCGAGTTTACCTCGCCATGGCGGCGTAAAGCCGCCTCTACGACCCACCCTCACGGGCGTTGTTTGAGACTGCGAGGCAGGTTTCTTTTCCCATGGATTACGGCGATGACCTGAAGAGGGGCGGTGTCTGGCCGGTAGACAATGGTGTAGTTGGGATAGCGGGTCAGCGTCCAGAAGCGCAGTGGGCGGGGAGTGAGGTCGGAGCGCGTGTGGCCGCGCGCGGGAGATTGGGCAACCAGCTCGCACGCGTCATAAATCGCTCGTTCTACGCGGTCGGCGGCATCTTCATTGTCGGCGGCAATGTAACGCCAAATGTCAACAACATCGGCTTTGGCAAGGGGCGTGAGAGCATATTCGCTCATCGTTTGGACAAACGCCAGTCGTCTTTCATCGCCTGAATTTCGCGGCGGGCCTGGGCGCCATCAATCAGCTCACCGCGCTCGGCCTGGAGATACCCGGTTTCAAGATGAGCGCGCAAGGCCTGGCGCTCCTCGTCCGTCCAGCTCTCCTCCGCGTCCTGCGCTTCCAAGGCGCGGCGCAGCACGTCTTCAACGCTCGCATAGCCGCCGCTGGACAGGCGCTTGTGGATCAGCGTTTCAAGGTCAGGGGGAACGTTGAATTGCATGTAAGAATCTCCATTTCGCTTCCTACGCCCTCAGAATAAGGGAAACCCACCCGCGTTGCAAGCTGGGTTGGGAATCAGGAAACGTGGCGCCTGGCCCTGTCCGCCCTGCCATAATGGTGAGCGATGCGAGTGAGCCGCAGAGCTGCGCTCTGCGCCAGCCAGCCCCTCCAGAAGCATCGCTTCCAGGCGCGCCTCGGCCTTGCGCTTCTCGTCCTCGCGAATCAACTCGCGAACATACTCGCTCACGCTGCTATACCGGCCGGAAGTAATCTGCGCATCCACAAAATCCTTCAAGGGATCGGGCAGCGAAATGTTCATGGTCTGCATGGTCAGAACTCCTGAGGGCCAGTTTAGCGTGAATGGCAATTCATGTTAAATCTTGCCATTGACAGACCTTCCCATCGCGCCCCCTGTTGGAGCGGCGTAGCGATGAGTTATTTTTCTCCGGGAAAAATTACTCAGCGGTACGCCTTCGAAGTCCGACCGCGATTTCATTCATTCCCGGTCACTGGGAAAGTACCGCCGAGTAATTCGGCTCGGAGCCGAATAACTCGTCGCTACCTTTCCCCTCGCTACCCGGCTCTGGACACAGCCAGGAGTGGCTGTGTCACTTTTGCGCGGCACGCGGAACAAAAATGCCTGACGCCGCCCCAACACAGGTGCTATGCTTTGGCAAGTTCAAAGAAGGCGCCGGGCGAATCGATGCTGACCCAAACCGAGGCCGACCAATTCATGCATATGGCCAAGCATTTCGTCCGGCCTCCCGCTATCATCACCATTCCGCCCGGGGCTGATGATACCTATGAGCTTGCCGGCCCCAACAATCGGGAAACATTCTTGCTTGATGTTTGGAGAGGAACGCTTCGCCTCTCGAAATTGAAGTATCAAAACCGGGTGCAGACCGCAGTCATTTTGGTGCGGCTCGATGTTGATGGAGCCCCCCATACAAATCCTGATGGAGAGAGGCTTTCCGGCACGCACCTGCACTTATTCAAAGAGGGATTCGACGATAAGTGGGCCCACGCTGTGGACAGGGCGCTCTTCACCGTGCTGAGCGACCCGGGAAAGACCTTTCACGACTTCTGCGCCTTTTGCAAAATTGAGACTCCGCCTTCGGTTCAGGGGGGCATCGTATGAACCACGCTGAGTGCCAGAAGATGATCAATTCCTATGTGGATTGGCTGCGCCAGGGAATCTCCGTGGAAGAGGTGGGCACTGCCTGCGAGCTGACCACTCCTTTTCTCGACCGCCACAACGACCATCTTCAGGTGTATGCGCTGCGGCAGAACGGAAAGATCGTCCTCTCCGACGATGGATACATTCTTTCCGACCTGAGAACCAGCGGGCTTGAAGTGGACACGCCCAAACGGAAGATTGTGCTCGATAGCGTGCTGAATGGGCTCGGCGTGCGGGTTGAAGACAATCGCCTGCTCGTAGAAGCATCGGCCAGCAATCTGGGCCAGCGGCTCCATTCCCTTGTTCAGGCCATGTTGGCGGTCAACGACATGTTCGTCATGGCCCAGCCCCGCGTTGCCAGTTTCTTCTTTGAGGATGTGCGTGCGTTTCTTGACAGCCACGACATTCGCTACACCTCGCGAGTGAAGCTGGCCGGTAAGAGCGGATACGACCACGGCGTTGACTTCCTGATTCCGAAATCCAGGAATCGTCCGGAGCGTATCCTTCAGGCCATCGCCACTCCCAAGCGCGACAACATTTTCGCCTACCTCTGGACCCTGAACGACACGCGCGCGGCTCGTATTGCGGATTCAAACGAAGAGGCGGAAGCGTATGCGATTCTAAACGATCAGGAAACTTCCGTTGGCGGCGACGTGATCGAAGCCTTGAATGCCTATCGCGTCACCCCAGCCGTCTGGTCCCATCGTGACGAGTACGTTGAAGCTTTGGCGGGGTGACCAGTAGGGACGCCACATGGCAGGCTGGCACAGAGTGAAACTCTGCATTTTTGGCATAAGGGGAAAGCAATGGGGCAGACTCAGTGGCGTGAATCGCAGGGCTGGGCTTGCTCTGCGCCAGTCTGCGAAAAAGCCCGCGGTCACGAAGGCGGTGGCCTTGGCTAAGGGGGCGATGTTACAATCTTGATCTCGGCTGAATGGCAAAAAATCTCCCTTCCATGATTGTATTTCTAGGAGTAATGTATCACCGATGATCCATAGTCTCACCGAGAAGTACCGCCTTCTGACCCGGATGTTTACTCGTCCGGTGTTCGCCACGATAGCCCAAACCGGAGATTGGCGACGTGGCCTAGAGTTTCTTTTTGGTCAGGAGATGTTTCGGCCGGCCCCAAAACAGGCTGTAGCAAACCTATTCGAGACAGCTTGGCACGAGCTACGGTGTTCGTATCGAAACGAATACATTTACAAAGCAGAGCTCGCAAACAGAATTGTCTTTGGACGACATAGCCCGCGTACAACTGCCCTGCACGTAGAGCTGCCGGTCGGGCGCTCTATTGTCGATATTGCTGTTTTCAATGGAACTTCGACGGCGTATGAGGTGAAGACCGAATTTGATTCCGCACGTCGGCTTCGGACACAAACTGCTGATTACCTTAAAGTCTTCGACAGAGTTTTTGTTGTCGCGCACCCTTCCGCCGCCCCACTGTATGCGGGGTTGGTTGGAGATCGCGTTGGTGTATTAGCGCTGCATAAAGGCGGTTCATTCAGCGTTGTGAAAGGAGCAGTTTCCAATCGCAAAAGCGTTATGGTCCCGACGATTTTCAGGTGTCTGCGCCGGGCCGAGTACATGGAGATAATCGAACGTACTCTTCAAGTCCCAATCCAATATCCCAATGGGATAATTCCAAGAAAATGTGAGGAGCAATTCTGTAAGTTAAATCCTGAGGAGGCTCATCGTCACTTTGTAAATGCAATGCGTCATCGGCAAACAGATCCACAAACGGTGGATTTCGTTTCTCAGCTCCCCCAGAGCTTAAGAGTATTAGGCTATGCTACCCCATTATCGAGGCCACAGAGGACAAGGGCGGTTTCAGCCCTTAGTCAAGAAATAAATATTGCCATAATTTAAACTTAAGTGTAACTTCCAAGGCACCTCATCCCATTTCAGGGGGGCACATGTACTTTCCTTACTTCTTTGGGCGGCGATTTGAATTCCTTTCTCTCCGAGATGCTTCTTCTGAACTCCCGCTGAATACGACGGTCGTGCCAATTATTGAACCAGTCAAAAGTAATCCTGCTGACCTCAAACGGTGCATTCAAGCAATGGGTTCGACCGGCATGAAGGCTGTAGTTATAGTAAACCCAAACCGTGGCGACTTTCGTACCATCAATCCATCCAGCTTGCGAGCAGCGCTTGTCGAAGATTTTCATCAACATCCCTCTCTTCTCCCCGCATTCCTCTGCAGCCAGCACACCTCTATTCGGGATATTTCCACTTTTTTGGCAAATTACCCCGCAAGGGACATGGCTATGGTGTATTGGGGTCCCAATTTATCGGACAATGAGCTTAGAAGCGTGATTGCTGACCGTCGTGTGCTTTTCCACATAAACGTGCAAGATCAAATGGCTGCAACTCAAAGGGCTATGTTGCCCCGGGGAAAGGCTGTGGACATCCGCGATAGGTTTAACACTCTGCCGCGCAATGCTGATTATGCAGGTAGTGAGTTTTTCACTGATAGCCATCTCACATTCCACACGAATGCAGCGGGGTATGGCGACTTTTCGGTGATTGGCTCCACTTTCCGAGAGGCCGGAGGCCCGGCTCACGCAGTGGCAATTCATACTGTATTCAAGCATAGTCGGAGCAACCAGATGTGGGTAGAACACTTTATCTCGGACGACGTTGACCGCGATGTTGGTAGCGTGGAAGGCAAGTTCCATCAGGCTGCCGCGAAGCTTGTCCGAGCCGTAACTCGTCGGCGCGCTGAATTTGGCAGTAATGGGGCCCTTTCAGCCTATGCATCGGACGTCCAGGCAAACTATTTTCCCGGCCTTGGCGAGAATAAGCGACGGGAAATCCACCATCATATCGCGTTAAACCATAAGATTCTGCGAAGGGAACTCTGACGGAAAGAGGCTATCACGGGCGTTATTACTAGATTGATATAGATGACGAAATGCGAAATGTAAATACTGTCTACGTAAAGGCATATATCATAGTGAACAGAGATGAAGCTATATACAATAGCCCCCGGCAGAAAGGCACGACCGAAGCTACCAGCCATCAATTGCGGTTTCACCTAGGACAAGCCGAATGACTTAGGGTAGCCTCCGCCTACCTGGGAGCACTTTCTTCGTCTTCCGATGCCGCGGCCTTGAGGATTCTACCTAAGCAATAATACGCCCGAAACGTCGTGGTTACTCCAGCCGTCAATGCCGCGGCCCAGAATGCGAAAACGCCGTGTCCCAGCGAAGCATCTTTCCGCATGGAGTCCGAGAATGTAATAACCATTAGGGTCGCCCCCATGAGCACCGCTTGGCATGTGATGGCGGAAAGAACATACCCGACGAGTAGGCTGAAGTGTGGGCCTTTCTTGAGTTTCCTAACTATCGATTTCTCTTCAACTGCTAAAAGTAGAGTTGCAGCCGTCGCCCAAAACCCAAGCGCTACTGCGCTGGCAGTGAAGATGCTGTCCAAGGGCTTCGCGCCTTGGCATGCCTTCAAAGTAGGCGATTCTGGCCAGGTTAAAGCCGCCAACCCTATGGCCAGAGCAGAAACGTAAGGGTATGACCTCTCGGTTGCAATTCGCAAGATCACCCTCTCTGAAGCATTTTGTCACATTCAATCAAACCGTCCATAACCAATTTGCGACATTGACTTGAATCTAGCCGACCCTTGGAGTCAAATTCGACACCGCCGGAATATACCAAACGGTCCCTGATAAAATCTACTGGTTCCAGGTTTTCGTCTTCCTCCCTTTTACCTGTCACGGAAAGGGCGGCGACGGAATCCATTGTCTGGACCCTCAGAAGGTTGTCAACACAATCGAGAATGGGCTTAAAAATGAGAGATGCCCGCCTATCCTTTGCCCTCTGAACCTTGATTTCCACGGTCGCTGCACCAAAGTCTCTCATGAGATCAACTATCTCCCCCACTCCAGGTGCGTCTAGGCCAGTAAACTCTGCACCGCTGGGAGGGTTCGCAACCCGCACATTCATCTTTGAGATCGTCCTAAACCCTAAGAGTTTTGCGTACGCTCCTTTTCTTAGAATCAGCGCGAGCTCAAAGGGTAGCGATGAGACTTCTTCAATGTAGGTTCGAAATGTGCCCGGCCGAAAGTCCCTCGAAACTTGGAGTGCCAAGGCATCCAAGCTAGAACGATATGCAAAGTGTATACGTTCCACAAGGCCTTGTTGAGTAAGCAGGCCCAAGTCTTCCTCGCGGAGAGTCTTCAGATCAATGCGGTCTGGAAATCCTCTGGTTCTGATTCGATGTATTTCGCCTGACCAGAAATCTGCCGAGGCGTGATGGATTTCCGTAATCAGAAGCAAGATTTCAGAATTCAAGCGCGTCAGACGCTTAGTTGCCGGTAACGTTGCAGCTGTCTTAAGGAACCCCTGAAACGTCTCAGCACTATGAGTAAAGGTGGCACGAAAGAACTCCACTTTGACCTTTTTCATCAGCTACCTTCAGAAGATGGCGCGCGTGGGGCATTCACCCCTCATTCGGAAATGGGTCGAACACTGAAGGCTTTCCGATGCGAGATTGACAGCGTGCCGCACAGGCGCAAAGAGACATTTAGAAATTATAGACGCCGAATTACAACTTCCATATACAACTACTAGGAAGGAAACGCAAGGATGAATAGGCGGAAAGGAGGGCAGCGCGGAGTTGGGCGCAGGTGGCCCTACTCCGTGGCTCTTAGATTATCAAACCCATTGTGAAAATGTTACGAAGCGAAAGACGCACGTAGTTCCAAGAGAAGCAGTTGCTAGTGGCTAGTAGCTAGGAATTACAAAAACAAAGCGGCAAAACTCAGCCGCGGGTGGCGCGAGTGGTTTTGGGCTTTCTTGCGCGGCGGGGGGCGGGGGTGGAAGTTTCGGTGGCGTTGCCGGGCTGGATGCCGGAAGGAACGCTCGCGCGGGCGAGTTTCAGGAGCAAGCGCAGGGCCTGATTCACCGAGGCGGAATCAGGGAACGCCTTCAGAACATCGGGATCGAGAAGCACGATGTTGGCGCCGGCGCGGTAAGCCTCATGATGCTTCCCGCGAACGGCACTGGAGAAATCGTATTCAGGCCGCATCGGATCTACCATAGACCGTACAAGGTACCATTTTCCCCACCGATTTCAAGGGATAGGTTGGGCGTGCAGCCGAAGCCAGGGTTCCAGCCGCTCCCAGCGGAACTGGTTGGTTTCGTAAAGCTGTATCAAGAATTGATAGGCCTCAAGGTCATCAAAATTCAGCCGGAAGCTGTTAATGCGCAGGAACGCGGCAGTGACGGCGATGGCCGTTCGCTTGTTGCCATCCACAAAAGGATGATTCTGAGAAAGGCTCTCAAGCAGTGCGGCCGCCTGCTCGATAACGTCCTGGTAATAGCCGCTTTGCGGCCTGCCCAATGCCGCTTCCAGCGCGCCATGGTCACGGATCCCATGCGCCCCACCAAACAGAACAATCAGACGCGCATGAGCGGCGAGCACATCAGGAAGGGAAGGGTAAAGCGTCACAGGGCGAGCCGGCGGAGCAGCTCAGGATGGGCGGCAATGAATTCGTCGATCGCCGCTTGAAACGAGCCCTCCGGCGTCTTTCCGTTTCGCCCCTTGAGGTAGTTGATGAATTCTTCCACCGCGGATTGCTCCGCTGGAGAAAGCTCCGAAACGAGTTGACTGAGATTTGCAGGACTCATGTTCCACCTGAACAGGAAAAGTATACACCGGGGGTTGTCCGCCAGCAATATGGGGAGTGAAGAGAAGAAAACAGTGGTTAGTGCTTAGTGGCTGGTGGTTAGACACACAGTCCGGCGTTCGGAGTACGGGGTCCGGAGTCGGATGTGCGGCCGCACCCTATTCCCAACTCACTATTCCCAAGAACGCCAGGACAATCGCAAATTCAAGATTCAAAATTCAAGATTCAAGATTTCTGAAAAGCAGTGGCTAGTGCCTTGTGGTTTGTGGTTTGAAAAACAGTCCGAGGTTCGGGGTCCGGGGTCCGGCGGGCTGGCGCGGGGTGAAACTCTGCGTTTTTGGCATAAGGCGAAAGCAATGGGGCGGACCAGAGGCGTGAATCGCCGAGGTAGCCTCGAGCTGGGCCAGCCGGCGGTTGGCGTATATCTCTGCGTCCCGGCGTACATGCGCATGGACAAACGCCGGCTCTCGCGATAGGGTAAGATCAGGGTTTAGGGGATGGAGAGAAGCCATGACGGTAACTCTGAAGTTCAAGCCGGAAGTTGAAGCGGGACTCGTGGCCCAGGCCCAAGCGAGTGGAATGAGCGTGGAAGAGTACGTTCTATCCGTGGTGGAACGGACGGTGCTGCCCGCGGAAAAGAATCGGCTGTCACCGGAGCAACGAGCGGCGGCGTTTGAGGCCTGGTCCGCCGGTCATCGCCCCACGCCCCCGTTGCCGGATGATGCCGTGAGCCACGAAGCCATGTATGAAGGCCGTGAGCCCTGATGCGTGCCCTGGTTGACACGAATATTCTGCTGCGCAGCGCCCAACCCAGCATCCCCTTTGCGCTCAGGCCGCTTACGCCGTGGCGAAGCTGCTACGGCAAAAAGACTTTGTCTTCTTTTGTGCTCAGAACATCGCGGAGTTTTGGAATGTAGCCACCCGCCCCGCTGACCGGAATGGACTCGGCTTCTCTCCGGAGGAAGCGTGGCGGGAGGTCTTGAGCATTGAGGACTCTCTATCTTTCCTGCCCGACGTGCCGGCGATCTATCCAGCGTGGAAAGGTATCGTATACGACTACAAAGTCCAAGGCGTCAAGGTCTATGACGCCCGGCTCGTCGCGGTCATGAACGTTTACGCCGTGGAAAGCATACTTTCCTTCAATGACGCTGACTTCAAGCGCTATGACCTCGTTACCGCGCTGCACCCCGCCTCCCTGCTTGCCTGAAGTAGACTGGCGCAAAGCAGGTAGCCCGGAGTCGTGCGCACTTTGCACTACTCCCGGGTTCGGAATGGGACAAGCTCTACCGGGTTATTTGCGCCAAGGAACGAGAAACCGCGGACTAACGCCAACGGCGGGTGAGTCTGCGCAACATTGCTCCCAGGATTCACTCCAGAGCGTCCCGGTGATTCGCGAAATCGGACGCGCCTTGCAGAAGGACGACCGCGAACGTCGGAAGGGCGCCGGTCTCCTTCCCCTGCGTTTTCCTCTCTCGCAGAATTCAGTTGGACCGCCAACCCTGCTCAGCTACAATTGAAATGTTATGAGTTCTGGAAGCAGTACCAAGACGCCTCCTGCCGGGCTTCAGGAATTCCTTCGCAAGCAGTTCACGCCCGGAGATAAAGCCGAGCGCGCTTCGCGGGCGCTCGCCGCCCTCAATGAAGAAGAGCGCATAAAACTCTCTCCGGAACAATGGAAATGGGTTGCCGAGGACACTGACCTCGAAAACCCATCCTGACCCTGGCGATTGAATCGCTTCCCCACCTTCCCGACAGAAGCTTTGTCTTCATTGATGCGAATGTATTTATTTACGCGCTGACGGCTCAGTCCTCTCAGTGCCGGCAACTTTTTGAGCGCTGTTTGCGGGAAGAGGTGACGGGCATTGCACTGTTTGAAACCGTCAACGAGGTCACCCATCGCTTTATGATCGCCGAGGCCCTCGCGAAGGGCCTGATTGTGGCCGGTGGAGCAAAGGCGCTTCGCAACAAGTTCCAGCAAATTCCCGCCCTGACGGATTACTGGATGAATACCCAGCGGCTGTTGGCGCTCAATCTCCTTTTCATGCCCGTGAATGAAGCGATTATCAGGAACGCGCAAAACGTGCGGCAGGAAGCCGGACTTCTTACCAACGATTCCATGATCGTCGCTGCCATGCGTGAATACGGCCTCTCCTTCCTCGCCAGCAACGATGCGGATTTTGACCGAGTGCGTGATATCACTGTATTTAAGCCCACCGATCTGCCTTAGCGAGTTTCTTGAACGCGGAATTTGTGATTAGCCGCATTGACGACTACCTGTTCGACAACTGGGAGCACGCCCGCAAGGCCGATGTGGTGAGCAAAGTGGCCGGCGACTTTCGCGGCTGGATCGCCCAGGCAAAGTACTCCAAGGCCTTCCCCCGTTTTCTCGACGCGCTCAACCGGCCATAGGGGCACGCGATCGCGTGCCCCTGAAACGCGCCACGGGCAAATTGCCCCGGTCCAACGGGGCCTTGCCCGTGCTGGGGCATGGCAAGGACCTGTCCCGATGTTCTGAATCGGGATGGCCATGCCACTATTGTGCGCGCGGTTCGCGAACCGCACCTACGGCTGTAGGGCCCAGCAGCGCTGGCCCGGGCCGAACGCTGTTCGGCCCTACTGGCGCGCTCACTGCGCGTCTGCAGGTTGCGGTATGATCTGGTCTTAAATGGGGTGAATTTTTTTGCCGCCCGTGAGGCATCCTTTATGTGCAGGAATATCAGAACGCTCTTAAACTTCGACCCGCCCGCGACGCCCGAGGAGATTCGAGCGGCTTCGCTCCAATTCGTGAGAAAAATAAGCGGCTTCAATGCCCCGTCGAAGGCGAATGAAGCCTCCTTCATGGCGGCGGTCGATGAGATTGCCGGGGTTTCCGCTCGACTGCTGAATTCCCTCGCAACCAACGCCACGCCAAAGAATCGAGAGGAAGAGGCCGCCAAAGCGAAGGCTCGCGCGGCAGAGAGATTCAGCGGTTGAATCGGCCGTCTAAGACTCGGGGCTGAAGGCTCGGGGTTGGAAACTTGGGATTCGGGAACAGCAAATCTGATCGGGGATTCCGAATTCCGAAACCGGGGTATCGAATAGCTGTTCGCGAGTCCCGAGCCCCGAGCCCCTTTTCCCTTCCCCCTCAGACATGAAGGTCGAGGGTCATCCAGATCAGCGCTCCTTCAAAGCTCTTGGAAACTTGGACGCGCAAGCCATCCGCGAGGGGGAACAGTTCGTAATCCTTGCCGCTGACGACCGTGGGCACGGAGAGCATGCACTGGGTGGCAATATCGGATAGCTGCGCTTTGAACGAGCCCGCCACCATGTTGCAAATTTCTCCCAGGGCATCACGGATGCATTCCGCCGAAGTACATTCATCCATGCCCAGCATTTTTGCCGCGATGGATCCCGCCGAATTGATGCTGCAGCGGAAGCAGAGGACGCCGCAAAGGTCGCCCGCGAGCCCAATCATGGCGGTGTAATCGACTACGCGGGGCAGAGTGGCCTGGTCGGAAGGGCCCAGGGGAGATCCCACCATCATCTCGAAGACCTCCGATGAGGCGTGGTCGAGCGCCTGGGTAAAGCGCTCCTGCGTCTGCTGGCGCGGAAGCTGTGCCCACTGGGAGGCAAATCCTGTGCTGCCGGATGATTTGGCGGAAATGATCAACTGAACGCGGTTGGAAGTATCGTTTGCGGAGTTCATTTTTACCCCTGAAGAAGTGGGATGATTCGTTCTTTGATCTGGTCGGAACTGAAGGGTTTGCGAATGTAACCCCGGGCGCCGCAGGAGAGCGCCTGAACCACGTGAGCTTCACCCGCCTCGGTTGTGACCATCACGATGGGAACGCCTTTGGCGTTTTCCACCGCCTGAAGCTGGCGCACGAATTCAAGGCCGTCCATCGTGGGCATGTTGATGTCGCTCAGGATCAGGTCCACCCGAGTTTGCTGCATACGCGCCAGGCCTTCCGCGCCGTTGCCGGCCTCGAGGACTTCTTTGATTTCCACCCCTGCCTGACGGAGGGAACGGTCGACTATTTTCCGCATGACGGCGGAATCGTCCACAATCAATACTCGTATGGGGGTCATCCTCTTATCCCTTTCATTCCCGGAATGGATTTTTGGGAATTCCGCCGCCAAACAGCCCGGAGGCGCCAAATTCCATGAGTTGAATCAGATGGAGAAAGTCCGCTTCCAGCATTTCGGCCAGTTTATCCGCCTCTCCAGGCTTGAGCTGAGGCAGGCAGGTTTGGAAGATGGCCTGATCCTGATTGCCGGTGGGCTCGGTCAGCTCCGGGGGATCGGCGCCCAGCACGATTCCGCGCCGCACGCAGAACCGGTCCGCCGCAGCCACCACTCCCACCAGCGCCGGATCTTCCCGGGCTTCACCAGGGGTGTGGTGCTTCACCATAACTTCCAGCAGGGTGGGGGAGAAATTCCACGAAACGCCAATCCAGCGGCCAATCTCGCAGTGATCGCTGCCAAAGTGCTCGCGCTCCAATTCCAAGGACTCGCCCCAGCCGGCCGTCGCGACAACATTTTCCGGCGACTTGGACTCGGCGGATGTGACCATCAGGAGGGGAAGCGCTCCAATATCGTGCAAGAGGCCCGCGAGGTAAACCTGCTCAGGCTGCGGATAAGCAATCGCCCGGGCAAGCCTCTCGCTAAGCGCCGCAGTTAGAAAACAGTGTTGCCAGAAGGATTGAATGTCTTCCGATGCTACGCGGTGCCCTACATACTCCACCAGGGAACAGGTCAGAACCATCGTTCGAAGGCGCTCCGTTCCCACCAGTATTACGGCATTCTCAATCCGGGTGACATGGTCGCGAAAACCCATCAAGGCGGAGTTGCACAGCCGCAGAACTTGAGCCGTCAGGCTGGGATCTGTACGAATGATCTCCGCCACGCGCTTGAGGTTTACCGGAGTCGCCGCCAACATACTGTTGAGTTCAAACACATAGGCGGGAAGTGTGGGCAGCCCGTCGGACAGCGCAGCCATCAAGGCAACCTTGCGACTTTGCCTTTCTTCCGGATCAATAGCGGTGGGGGATGCGGCCGCATTCGCCGAAGGCTCAGAACCCAGGCTTGCGGGCCCTTCCGGAGACTCCAACTCAGCATAGCACTTGGACAGTTGCATGATCTCCACCCACCACTTGGCTCATCGGCAATATTGCCTGGGCCTTTAGCGAGTCGGACGGGACAAGGGACACGGGATTAGGGGTTGGGGGTTGGGGGTTGGGGTGAGGGACAAGGGATACGGGGCAAGCGCGGGATTTGCGAGTTAGGAATTGGAGCCTTTTGACGATCCCAAAGGGGTTGAATTGGGGAATGCTTGAAATCGGATTTTTCCAGAACCCCAAACCCCTAATTCCTGATTCAATTTTTCCCCCGAATTGCTTTGGCGGCGTGTAGGATAATTTTTTTGACGCGACACAGTCGGGCATCGCCATTTTACAGATGAGGTCCTACATGACGGAGCATCCCAACTTGACTCAATCGGCCAAGCAACCTGATCCCGCGCCGGTGCTGGATCTTATCCAGGCTTTTCGGCGGTCCAAGACCATGTTTGCCGCCGTGTCTCTGGGAGTCTTCGATCTGTTGGACCAAGGCGCGTCCGACCTCACGACCATCGCGAAGAAGCTGTGCGTCAATGCCGACGCACTGGACCGACTTCTTGAAGCCTGCGTTGCACTGGGTCTGCTGGGAAAGGAAGGAGGGCTTTATTCCAACTCGCCCGTTGCCGCGACCTATTTGACGCGGTCAAGCCCCAATACGCTCGCGGGCTACATCCTCTATTCCGACCGTGCTCTCTACCCGTTGTGGGGAAATCTGGAAGCCGCGATTCGCGAGGGTACCAACCGCTGGGAGCAGACCTTTGGAGGCAAAGCCGCGCTGTTCGACCACTTCTTCCGCACCGATGAAGCGCATCGGGATTTCTTGAGCGGCATGCATGGCTTTGGCCAGTTGAGTTCACCCGCGGTGATCGCGGCTTTCGATTTGACCCGCTTTCGCCGATTCGTGGACTTGGGCGGCGGCACAGGCCATTTGGTCTTAACTGCTTGCGCGCGATATCCAAAACTTCGGGGGGCAATTTTTGATATTCCCAATGCCATTGCAACGGCAAAATCGTACTTGGGGAATGGTGCTGAATCGCCGGGAATCGTGCTCATCGCGGGCGACTTTTTTACCGACCCTTTGCCCGAAGCGGACATTTTTGCCCTGGGACGCATACTTCACGACTGGGGCGAGGACAAGATCCGGCTCCTGCTGAAGAAGGTCTGGGAGCGGCTGCCCTCCGGCGGCGCGCTGCTGATCGCGGAGAAGCTCCTGAACGACAAAAAGTCTGGACCTGTCCCCGCCCTGATGCAGTCCCTCAGCATGCTGGTCTGCACCGAGGGCAAGGAGCGAACTCTGGCCGAATACACCCAATTGCTGCGCGAGGCAGGATTCACCAAGGTCGAAGGAAAAGTGACCGGCGCCCCACTTGATGCAATTTTGGCCATCAAAGAGTAGGCGCGGCTACGAACGCCGGGAGTTCTCCTGCGCCGGCGCAGGTTCTGAATAGACGTAATGGTCGTGCGTCGCCTGGCGAAGTTCGTCGATCCGCGTGAGAAGGTGCTGTGCGAGCGCGGCGTAAGTTGGATCGCCGTGCAGATTGCGCAGTTCTCCGGGATCCTCCTGCAGATCGTACAATTCGAATTCCTCCGGAGCCTCATAGTAGTGGATCAGCTTATAGCGCTCCGTGCGCACGCCGCGATGTTTGCGGATGTTGTGCGGACCAGGGTACTCGTAGTATTCGTACAACCAATCTTTCCGCCAGGACTTTGCTTCTGCACCTTTCAGCAAGGGGACAAGGCTTTGTCCCTGCATCCCCTCGGGCACGCTCACACCGGCGAGATCGAGAAAGGTGGGCGCCAGGTCCGTAATCAGAGCCATTTCATCCCGCACTGAGCCGGGCTGGATCATGCGGGGATAGCGAATCAGCAGAGGAGTACGAATGGACGGTTCGTGCATCAGGCGCTTGTCATACATCCGCCATTCTCCCAGCAGGAACCCGTGGTCAGAACTGAAGACCATGGCCGTGTCATCGAGCTGGCCAAGATCGGTGAGCGCCTGGAAGACTTTTCCAACATTTTCGTCTGTATCCACGACGCCGGCGTAATAATCCTTCACGACTTCTTCCAGCGATCGCGCGCAATTGCCGTCCGTCTGGCTGTGCTTGATGTAAGGGCCGCCAATTTTGTTGTCCGCCTCCACAAAGACCTGGGGCTTACCCGGGTAACCTTTAAGGTCGTCGTCAAAGGTGCTGGGCTTGGGAATCGGCACGCCATCGAACAGATCCAGATGACGCCGGGCCCGGAAAAAGGGAGCATGCGGCGCCTGAAACCATAGGCAGAGGCAGAACGGCTTCTCGCGCTTTTGTTTGAGCCAGCTTATAGCTCGATCCGTAACCAGATCGTCGACGTACCCTTCAAAAATCTGGGGCGGCTTTACCTTGCCGTCCGAGCCCTCGTCGATGACCGGCCAGAAGTAGTCGGTGGCCGCCCCGGGAAAGCCGAAATAGGAATCCCATCCGCGTTCGCCGATCCTGGGAATGTGCGACTTCCCAAAGAGTGCAACTTCATAACCGGAATTCCGCAGCAACTCGGTGAAAAGTGGAATCTCCAGCGGAATCGTTCGGTTTTTGTTGTCCACGCAGCCCGTGCTGTGGGTGTAAAGGCCGGTCAGCGCAGAAGATCGAGCCGGGAGGCAGAGCGCGTTCACCGTGAACGAGTTTCGAAATTGCACCCCTTCGCGCCCGATGCGGTCGAAATTGGGAGTCTGGAGGATTTTGTTCCCGTTCAGACTGAGGGCGTCAGGCCGATGGCCCTCACCGAGCAGGAAAATGAAGTTAGGCCTCGGCGGGTCCGGACGCGGGGAGCCCTCGGCTTCAAGCGGAGCAGAACTCATGCCGATCGCACTCATCATTCCCACTCCCGCCTTCAAAAATGTCCTGCGGGATGCCTGGTCATCATGATGTCCCATATTGTCTCCTTCCCGTCAGTCCCTAAATCCTGATGAGTATAGCAGCGGCCCTTCCTCAATGCCGCGCAATGAGCAGGGTGAGATCGGGCTTGGAGATGGCCCAGAGGGTCTTTTGGCGGGGGCGATTGTGGACAAACAATAAATTCCCAATCATGCTGGCCTGTAAGGGCCTCGGCACGCAGTTCCAACTCGGCCAATATGTCCTTGACAAGGCGGTTGGTAGCCGCGGTCGGCGGTTTTCTGACCATGGTCCCTTCTCAAGTGCGTACGCCTGCGGCAATCGCCCATGGACTATCCGAATCCACCCTGCTGCCGCCAATGCCTCGCTCAAGCCAGAATCGTAAAGGTCAACCTCAGCCTGTTGGCGATTGGAAACAGATATCGAGTCTGGCTTCGAAGCGAAGGCCCACGGTCACAAATTCAGTGACTGCGGCCGCTGTTTCGGCTTTATTGACAGAAATTTTGCAAGCTGCTACAAATCCAGCCATGCAACAGAAGCGCTTTCGCATTCACTGGAGGCAGTGGATATCGTCCAATGGGCGGCCTCCGAGTGGTTCCCTTTTAACCAAGGGGGAGAAGCGGTTCTGGGCGTGGCTCAGCCTGGCGGTACTGGCGTCGGTTTTCGGTTCCGGTCTCCCGAGCGCACATTTTGCCTTCCAGAAAAGTGCTGCATCCGTCAGCGCCCCTGCAGACGAATACCAGCAGGCGCGGGAGAGATTTGTACATGAGGAGATCGAGTCGCGCGGAATCCGTGACGCTCGCGTGCTGGCGGCAATGCGAAAAGTTCCCCGCCACCTGTTTGTGTCGCCCGATCAGCAAAAGTCCGCCTATGAGGATTCACCTTTATTCATTGGATATCAGCAGACGATTTCCGAACCCTACCTCGTGGCCTTCATGACCGAAGCTTTGGAGCTGAAGCCCCACGACCGGGTTCTGGAGATTGGTACGGGGTCAGGTTATCAGGCAGCCATACTGGCCGAGTTGACGGATCAAGTCTATACGATAGAGATCGTCGAGCCTCTGGCCAAATCGGCGGAAGAGCGTCTGCGGCGTCTGGGATATTCCAACGTGCAGGTGCGCACTGGTGACGGGTACCGTGGGTGGCCGGAGGCGGCGCCATTCGACGCTATCATTTTGACTGCCGCGCCACCACAACGCGTGCCTCCACCTCTGGTGGAGCAACTTCGTGAGGGTGGGCGCCTCATTGCCCCAGTGGGGGGCTCGGAACAGGACTTGACTCGCATTCGCCGCACGGTAAAAGGGACGACCGAGGAAGTTCTGCTGCCCGTACGTTTCGTCCCCATGACCGGGGAAGCTCAGAAGCCGTAGGCACACAGCCCCGACTGATCAGTGCTACTGCTGTAAACCAGACTCGGGCGGTTCTTCCTCATGGCCGAGTTGGTGCATTTCCTGGTAAACCTCGCGGATTTTCTTTATTGAGTTTTCCAAACCCTCAAAGATCTTTAGCTCCCGGTCTGCGTCCGCCGTTTGCCCCAACCTCCGGAAGGTCTGGGCGAGGAGATAGTGTGTGGTTGAGTCAATCGGATCCAGCCTTGCAGCCTCGCGCAACGGGGCGAGGGCCTCTTGGTTTTTCCCCATTCTTATAAGGACCTTTCCCATTCCCAATTGCGCACTGGCAAAATCGGGCTGGAGTTGCAAGGCCCGGGCGTAACTCTTATAGGCATCATCGAGCCTCGTGTTCCCGGCGGAAAGGTAGAGGTCTCCCAGCCTGCACTCCGCGTTGATGTTCCCAGGGTTAAGAGCCAGCTCAGCCTTGAAGTCATTTTCCGCCTCCTCGCGTTCCGCCTGGGTTTTGGATTTTTGCAACAACGCCTCTGCCAATTCAAAGTGGGCGCCCGGCAATTGCGGCGCAAGCTCCAGAACCTTTTTGTACTGCAAGATCGCACCGTCACGGTCGCCCTCGTTGATCAGATGCTCGGCAATGATCAAGTGCATTCGGGCGCTTTCAGGATCCAAAAGTGCGATCGCGTTCAAAGCACTGTCGGCTAAATCTGAGTACGTTCGGTAGGCGGAGTAGATGACATCCAAATTCTTTGGATCAATCTGGCGGAGCGTGTTGATTACCTCCGCAGACTTACCCAATTCTCCAACCTGATAATCGAGTTCGGCCAGTTCCAGTCCGGCCTGTATCTTCAGTTTCAATTCCTGGAGGTGCGGGAACGATTTCTCCAGCCAGCTTCGCGCACTCGTGAAGTGACCCAGTCGTTTTTCGCACATCCCAAGTAGCGCCTGAATTTTCCAAATGTCCGGCTGAAGCTTGAGCACCTGGCGGAAGCTCTCAGCGGCTTCAGCGTATCGGCCCTGCATGAAAGCGATTACGCCCAGGTTTGCGCTTGCGTCGATGTTGCTCGGATCCAATTGCAAGACCGCTCTGTACTCACGAACGGCTGTGTCCGGATCGTTTACCTTCAAAGCCTCCTGGGCACGCTGAAGGTCCGACTGAACTTCCCGCTCCTTACTGTCGATCATCTGCGAGTAAGAAAGCGTGGACAGGGACACCATACTCAGGAACGCGACCGGGCACGTCCATTGTCTGGAAAAAATTCTCATGGGTGGACTCCGCAAAACGATTGAACATCCTACCATCATGGTAGGAGTCGCGGGAACTCCTCAATTGTCGGCGTATAGGCAGGTCGCTTTAAGGTTAGGTTCTTTTTGATTTGGCAGGTCGATTTCTCATCAAATGACTTCCATAGGGGTCACCTTCACAGCAAGAGATGCATCGGCTGTGCCAGGGGTTGACTTGAGCAGGGGGAGCGGTGAGTCCTGTTCCGCGGCGGTGCCATTGTCCACCGAAATATAGTCAGAGAGGTGCTCGCGCAAATAGCTCGCGCTAAAGCCATTAAGGTGCTCACGCATTGCCGTGCGCGCAGCTTGCAGGTTCCTTTGCTTCAACGCCTGAAGGACTTTGCGATGACCAAGGCAGGTTTCATCGTGGCCGCCAAGAATGTATTCCCGCTTGGTCATCAGTTCTTTGATCAGACTATGGATTGATTGATACATCCGACCCAAGAACCTGTTCCTGGAGGCATCCGATATCGCTAGATGAAATTTTAAATCGAGGGAAGCAAAATCCGACGAGGGCTGGTCCTTGCTTTTTTCCATCTCAAGAACCAACGTCTCCATCTTTTGGAGGTCCTCAGCGGAAGCGCGTTGAGCGCACAGTGCAGCTTGTTCGGATTCCAAGGTGACCCGTGCCTCGAACAGGTCATCCACATCCTCCCGGGTCCTAAGTGCTCCGTGGGAAAAGACTCCATGCAGGGGCTTGTTGAGTCCCTCGCTCACATAAGTGCCCTCTCCCGGTCTAATCACGACAAGGCCCACGAAGGAGAGGGACCTTAATGCCTCGCGCAATGTGGAACGGCCAATGTGAAGAGTCTTGCGGAGCTCTAACTCTGAGGGTAACTTATCTCCGGGCTTCCACTTTCGGGCTGAAATCATCCCCGCCAGCTGACTGGCAACTTGTTCGCCAAGTGTGGTTCGCAAAATGGGAGTTAATTTCATACCTTGCTGAAGGCAGTCTCCATCCAAACGGTTAATTTTTCGAGGCTGACGGGTGATCGCATCTCAGAACTCGAAATGTCGGGCAAGTATGCCTTTAACCCATACCCATTGTACCAGATGTAAAATGAAAAAAATCAAGAAGTTCTTGGTGCAATATTTTTCCTCCCAAACAACTGCCTATGGTCCAGCCTGCGAGCCTGCCATCCCGCCCGGCGAAATCCTGTAAGGCATTGATTATAAATGATTCTATTAAGAAATAATTGATCCATATAAGCCTGTCAAATAACTCTTGACATCATCACTTTTGGCGAGTAGAACTACTGCCTGACTTAGTTTAAATCTTATTACAGATCTGCATGTCAGACAACTGACATTTGTGTTTTCAGGCGTCGGATTTCCCGGGTCTGGACCTACTACGAACAATTGCCGAAAGGAGCAAATAGTGACTAGACCATTGAATAACATGTTGAAATTTCTGGGGG
>PLSX01000213.1 GCA_003165315.1 Acidobacteriota bacterium | reverse complement strand
TCTTTTACACCGGGGCGGACATTGCTTTGCCCCGCGCTTTCGGAGCCCGAATCTAGAATTAAGAGTCCCGAGTCCCGAACCGTCTGTCTTGTTGGTTTGCGGGTTTATTGTTAAACTGGATTCTCCAGTTATTTAGTGTTATTCGCTCCAATATTCACGGCTTGCGAGTCGCGGCCCGCGAGGAATTTCATGGTAGATGAGAAGAACGAATCCTCAGGATTCAAAGTGGTTGATCGTCGCAGCTTTAATAACGAAGGGTCCCGGCGCGATGAAGAGGCCCCCAAAGTGATCAAGCCGGAGCCACCGGCTCCAGAGGAGAATGTGGCGCGCCCACAAATTATTGACCCCCACACAGGCGAACCCGCCGAGCCTGAGTTTGACGGCGAGCCGTCGGGCTTTGAAACGCTGGTCTCTTATCTCAGCACCACCACCATGTTCCAATTGGGGTTGCTGGCGGGGCCCGGGGGCGAGCGTATTCCTCCCGACATGGCCAACGCCCAACGCACCATTGACCTGCTCCAGGTTCTCCAGGAAAAAACGAAGGGGAATCTGACTTCCAACGAATCCCGCCTTCTCGATGACGTTCTCTACGAACTGCGCATGACGTTTGTGGAATTGCAGAAGCGGCTGGCACGCAAAGGCTGATGACGCTCACGATTCTAGGCTCTGGGACTTCCACGGGTGTGCCCATCATCCCCTGCCAGTGTTCTGTCTGCACCTCATCCGATCCCCACGATAAACGCCTTCGGCCGTCCGTCCTGCTGGAATACGATGGCCGGGCCGTGGTGATTGACACCACTCCCGACTTTCGCACCCAGGCCTTGCGCGAACGCATGACCCGCCTCGACGCGGTGGTCTACACGCACGGCCACGCCGACCACATCATGGGCCTTGATGATACGCGGGTCTTCTATTTCCGCCAGCAGGTGCCCATCCCCATTTATGCCGACGCCCGCTGCATGGAAACCCTGCGCAAGACTTTCGGCTATATCTGGGACGGGAATTATCCCTTCGGTGGAGTGGGCAAACTCGACCCGCATGTGATCGACGGGCCGTTTGAGTTGTGGGGCCTGACCTTTACTCCCGTGCCCGTGCTGCATGGCATGCTGCCCATTTATGGCTACCGCATCCGCGACGTTGCCTATGTAACCGACGTCAGCGAAATTCCCGAGCCGACATTTCCCCTGCTCGAGGGGTTGGACACACTGATCATTGACGGCCTTCGTCCCAAGCCCCACCCCACGCACCTTTCCCTGGCGCAGGCGCTGGCCGTGGTGGAACGGGTAAAGCCGCGGCGCGCCTTCTTAACGCACATCGCCCACGATCTCGGCCATGAGGCAACCAACGCCACGCTGCCATCACACGTCCAATTGGCTTATGATGGATTGAGGCTCGAGTTCTAAGGCTTGGTTTTTAGACTTCGGACTTCGGACACTGGACTTCAGACTTGTTTTATATGCGCGTCATCGGCAACCTTCAGGAACTCGGCCCATCCCCCGTGCCCAGCGTGGTCACCATCGGCAATTTCGACGGAGTCCACCTGGCGCATCAAACGCTGCTACGCCGCGTTGTGGAAGTGGCGCGCACACAGAGCCTGAGGGCGACGGCCATTACCTTTGAGCCGCATCCCATCAAGATTCTCTCACCCGACCATGCGCCCAAACTACTCACGCCACTTCAGCGCAAGGTTGAGTTGATCGAGAGGACGGGAATCGATTTGCTGGTGGTCCTGCCCTTTACCCGGGATCTTGCCCGCCAATCGCCCCTGGAATTCGTGCGCCGCGTCCTGGTTGAGCCTCTTCACGCTGCCTCCGTCCACGTGGGGCCGAACTTCCGCTTTGGCTATCGCCAATCGGGAGACACCGAAATTCTGGAAGAGCTGGGCCATCAGGAAGGGTTCCAGGTGCAAACGGTTCCCCTGCTTTTCATGCGGGGTGACCGCGTCTCCAGCACTCGAATTCGCGAACTTCTGACCGAAGGGCAGGTCCACAAAGCCAACCGCCTGCTGGGACGGCCTTTTTCCTCCCGCGGACCGATTGTGGCGGGCATGGGAGTGGGCCGCAAGCATACCGTTCCCACGCTTAATCTGGCTCCCATTGAAGAACAATTGCCCAAGGTCGGAGTCTACGTGACGCACGCGATACTGGGCGGCGTCCGGTACAATTCCGTAACCAACGTCGGCTACAAACCCACCTTCGGCGATCATCGGCTGACGGTTGAGACCTTTCTGCTCGATTTCTCCGGCCAGATTGACGAGACTGAAATGGAAATCGAATTTCTCTACCGCCTGCGCGATGAGATGAAGTTTCAAAATCCCGCCATCCTGAAAGTGCAGATTCAGGAGGACGCCCGCCGCGCCTTTAAGTTCTTCCGCCTGCTCAAATCCTACCCTCAACGGAAACCCCAGTCGAGTGACAGAGTCATGGAGTGATCGGCCCATCGGATAACCAGTTCATTGGAAAACTGGTTCCTGCCGACCCTCAATTGAGAAATGAATAGGACTGCTTCGCGGTGAATAACGACGCTGATTTAAGCCGGCCTTATCACCAGCCTCGCAGGTGTTTGTGTGGATTTCCCATCGCTGGCATTTGGAGCGGAGCTTTGGAGTGCGTGCAGCTTGCTGCCGCTTTTCCCCCAGCCAGCTTGCTGGCTGAAAATCGATCGCGAAAGATGAATCGTGAATGGGGCGGGATTCTCGCAAGCTCGCTGGCTGGAATGCGCCCAAGGACGGTGCAGGAAGATTGAGGCGTTAATTCGAACTTTCGCAAGCATGCTTGCGAAAAGGAAAGCGGCAGCAAGCTGCACGCACTCCAAAGCTTCGCTCTGTCTCCCCGAACAGGCTGTCCTCATCGGGGTACGGGGAGCGTGAACGGTATGGCCTTGAAAGAGTGCGCTCAGGTTCCGCATTTCCGAGGGATAGTGAGAAATCCGGGTCAATGGGTCTAAACGAAATGCCGATGAAGCAGCAGCAGGCAGCCTGCGACCGAAGCGCCAAGAAGCACAATAGCGCTGCTGAAGCAGGCAATGGAAATCATCCTCAGGCGAGGTCCCACCTGGATTTCGTGATGGCTGGAAATTAAGAGAGTCGTCAGGTCATCACCCTTGCAAAGCACACTGCTTCCACTTTCAATTCCGGGGCCGAAATAGCCATCACAGGTGGCAAACACGCTGACCTCCTGGCGCGCTCGCAAGCAATATTCCGTAAGTTTGTAGACACCATTTGAGTTGGCGGGTCCCCGCCGGCCCTGCCGCGCTTCGTTGCCCGCCGGGATGTCATGCCGTGCAAGGTAGTGACGCAGATGCTGCTCTGAGGGTTGGGTCACTTTGCCGCATGACGGATCGACGCTACTCTCCTTGATTCCAGGCAGATTTACGTCAATTTCCGCTGAGTAGGTTATGGGCAGGATATATTCCGCGCCCGCGGGCATCACAAGAATCTTGCCCGTCCCATCATCGAGATAAAACTCCTTGTCGTTGGGTTCATCATAAAGCGTTCGATAAGTGCTCGGATTCCCCGCCTTTCCCGGTTCCATGTGCTCGACCTTGGTGCGGCAATAGCAGCACGGCAGTTGGGTGAGCGCACTGGTGAGCGGAGCATCGAAGATAGGATTGCCACGCACGTGGACGAATCCCCGGGGCATGCCATTGATCCAAACCAAGGGCGGGTCTTTGAGGAAACGATACATCCGTTGGTATTCGCTCCCCAAAGTCCATGCGTAGAGTCCGACAAGGAAACAGAGGATTGATCCCACGGCGACGACCGGAGGCATGAGATGAAGTAAATGCATGGATAGCCTTGGCGCCTCATCCCTAAGCATGAGACTTGAAAACCATATGCCCACTGCATACAGGTGTCAAGAAAAGAGCGAACCTGGTGGAGTAGCTGATGCTGCGCCGCCCGGGCATACGATCCGGCCGACCTGACATATGAACGATGGGAAAATAGTCTCAATCATGGGACTTGGGTGTATACTGCGGGGTGACCGGGAAGTGAGACTTGGAATCCCGGATCGAAACAAATCGGGCAGCGTAAATTCAAATTCAAATTGAGAGTGGCTCCGGAATCGCGGAAAGCGCACCTTTTGTTGCGTCCAATCCCATTGGGGTGGGGTCGTTCAAACTTTTCCGTTCTGCGATGGCCCGGAATCTTGGGCAGGCCTTCAGTCATTTATACAGTCCGTGCAGTCGGGCACAGCCAGAACAACAGGTGCGGAAGAACTTCTGCCAGCTGGAAAATCCGGATCCAAACCGTGGCATGCATCCGGCGGCAAAGAATAAGGTGAATCATGATGCCAACACGATGCAGAAAGACATGGATCGGCAGTGCGCTGGTCGCCCTGCTAATGGGGCTGGCAACTGTTGCGCATGCCGCAGACGATACGGCTCGCTTCTACGGAACGTGGAAGACCAGCTTTCCCTACAACGGCGTGACCGTCACCCTGATCTCTGTACACGATGCCAGCGGCTATAAGAATTACGTGGTGACACCCACCGGCAACCAGTTCGCAAACGAAGGGACCTTCTCCGCAGCCAACGGCAAATGGACCGCGACCGCTGACGCGCCCAACAATGGCGGAACCTATCATTTCCTCGACGCCAACAACATCAGTTGCACCAACTCCGCGGGGCAGACGGTCATCTGGCGTCGGGAGAAATCGGCTCCGGTCCTGCCAGGCCCCGGCGCCAATCCTCCGGCATCGCCCGAATCGATTCCAAGTCCTCCCCGCCGGCAAAAAGCTGAATACCAAGACGACCCGACGGTTTCACCCGAGATCAATGCCGCATCCAAGGCGCTCATGGCCAAGGATTACAACACGGCTTGGCGGACCTTTATGGCGGCCGCGCAGCATGGCGAGTCCGATGGTGAAGCGGGTGTCGGCATGATGCTCTTCAACCATCAAAATCCACCGGGAACCGGCTACTACGCGCAAGCTGAAAAATGGCTGCTGTCGTCCGCCAATCATGACAATGTCCACGGCATGTATTTCCTCGCGCAGTATTACAACGAAGTTGGAAGGAATCTGGCCGGCGGCATAAACCCCGGGCACAATAACGACGTTTCACCGTACGAACGGGCAGAAGCGGAGAAGAAGTACGCGTTGGCACGCAAATGGTTCGAGCGTGCCTCGGACAAGGGCGATGCGCATGCCATGGCGAATCTCGCCATCATGCTGGATGCAGGCGTCGGCGGCCCACGTGACCCCCAACGCGCGGCCCAGCTTCGCGCCGAAGCCAGCAAGGGTCTGGATGCCAACTACAAAAAGCGGGCGATGGGCAATCCCACTTACCAGGCGATGACGATGTCCTGGCAGGCGGGCCATTATGCCGACGCTATCAAGATTGCAAAGGAACAGGCAGCCAAGGGTGATGCAACCGCCGAGGCCCTCTTGGGAAAGGCCTACTACGAAGGCGTTGGAGTGCAGCTCAACTACCACACGGCGATGGACTGGTGCAAGAAGGCCGCAGCCCAGAACAACGCCGACGGGATGTTCATCGAGGGTCTGATGTATGAGCATGGCGCCGGCGTAACGCAGGATACCGACAGAGCCGTAAAGATTTTCGACAGGGCCGCGGAGCTGGGTAATCGTTACGCTCAGATGGAGGCCAAGGGAATGCGGATGCAGGGCGAGTCAAATGCGCTTGCGGCCCGGTACGCGACCGCCTGCCACGCCGCCGGCGGATATGCCATGGACTTTCAGTGTATCAGTGGTGGTATGGTGATCGATCCGTATCACTAGAGCGGCGTCGTAGCGCCGACCTTGAGGTCGGCATGAGCTCCGGCGTGCCGGGCCAGGTCAGTGGTGTAGGGCCGAACAGCGTTCGGCCTGGCCCAGCGCTGCTGGGCCTTACAGATGCTGACCTCAAGGTTAGCGCTACCTTACCTGATGACACGGGTAAGCCAAGCCGAATAACTTTGCGCTACCTTTCCCTGATGCGCTATACCGATTTACCCATCAAGGCGGCAAGCTGGCTCCCTTCGTGGCACAAGACTCCTGACTGTGCGCCCCTGCATGGCCAGAACCTGGCCCGATGGTTTAGATCGGTATAGCCATGGCACAAAACGCTCCCTAGGCGCCATGGCCTTACCCCATCCACCGCATGGCAGAAAGACAGGGTGAAATCCGCCTGAGCCCGCGCAAAACAGGCTTTCCGTCGGCTTTTCCACCTTCCTTTCTAGGTTTCTTCGTGTAGGCTCACTTATCTTCTTGACATTGGCTATGTATGTACTCATGATGGCCTCGGGGGCCAGCCTCTGGCGGTCCCCGGCTGCACCGCGGCCCGATCGAAAGGGCCAGCGCAATTCATAGAAAAGCAGGTGTCTGGAAAGCAGGTGTCAGGTGTTGG
>PLSX01000253.1 GCA_003165315.1 Acidobacteriota bacterium | reverse complement strand
CCAATTCAAAATACCGGAATCACCAGTTTCCAAGCCATGAACTTTTCCAGCAGCGGCCCACAGCCGGGGGGCAGCCCTCCGACTTCGAATGGCACCCCCAACATCCCGACGTATCGGGTGGTCGGAGAGCTGCGCGCAAGGGCAAAATAGAAAGCCAGAAGGTCTTCATCAAATGGAACCACCTGGCCGCTGGCAGGATCCTGGTAATAGGACTGGTACACGGCGGTCAGCGTGGTGATTTTAGGTGTGGTCTCTCGAGCCTCGGTTCGCGGGCGGTCAAAAAGGTATCGTTCGCTCACGTCCGCCGGGAAGCGCACGCGGCCGGTGGCGGAATCCGCTCTTCCTCCCAGGGCCTCCAGCCTGCTGCGAACCTCCGGGTGTTCCACGCTGACGCCCGTTTCAGACAGGACTCGCAAAGCACTGCGGTGAATGGTCTCCACTTGCTCGGGCTTAAGGAACCCTCGAAGGCGCATTTAACTTTGACCTCGCTTGGACCCAGGAAGAGTCCTGCGTTAGTTGCCGCATGAGCGGGCTTCCCGGTCTTCTAAACTACGGCATCAAATCGTTGGGTGAATGAGTGCGGTCGCGTACGCAAAGAGCGCCACGGATGTGGTTAGAACAATTAGCGCAAAACTAAGAGTCCGGAGAGCGCGTCCTCGCCAGTCGCCGCAAAAGTACTCGATGACGGCACTCACCACCAGTTGCACGGTCAGGCAAACTGGCCATCCGATGATCGGGCCATAGGTCTTCATCCAAGGCATGGCCCAGCCGTAGAAAATCGCCGCTGCGAATGAGATCACGGTAATGACAAGGCACCACAGCCCGTAACGTAACATGTCCGGCCCGCGAAACTGTGCCAGTGTCCCGTTCTTCTTCCAAAGAAATCCGAAATAGAAAATCATGGCGAAGAATGCTGCAAGATTGCCGGGGATATAAAGGGCGAGAGGGGCAAACACTTCCGACGCGCCATGGGCTCTGGCGACCTTCATGTAAACCCCCGCAAAGGCCAAGGTAAGATTCATACTCGGCAAGATTCCGGAGGCAATGGCCAGCAACAATCCCACCACCATGGTTCGAGTACGGCTCCGTCCCTTCTGCTGGTCCGGGTCCAGGTAAGCCGATTCCCGGTCCTGTCGTGAAGCTGCAATAGCCGAGTACACGACCCCGAGGACCGCCAACACCATCCCCAGCAGGAGCGCCTCCCCGAGCCGTCCGTGCATTGCCTCGCGGTGTTGGATGATCAGCGGGACGAAGGCGCCCACTAACAGCGAGATGCCATTAGCGACGGCATAGGTCACGGTCATCCCGATGCGCACCAGGGCCATGCCGGACAGCACTAGGCATACGCCGCTATACAAGCCGACCGCCACGATCACGAGATTCAGCCGCCAGTCAATCTCCCGGTACAGCCCCGCAAAGGAGGGAATCGCCCACGCACCCACGAGAATCGGAAGGAAGACTAACTTGCCCAGTGACTGGAGAAACCAGATATTCTCCCAAGCGAACTTGTTGATGAAGCGAACGGGAACATAGCAGACGGCGTAGCAAACACCACTGAGGATTGCTAGCAGGAATCCGATATACATGTCGCAATCGCCAGCCTTTTCTCTTGTCAATGAAAATTGCGGGGAAAATCCCCGGAGGGAATCTCCCTGATTCGACTCTTCGTGCAGGCCTTCGGCCCGCCGGCGATCCCGGCTCACGCCGGGACTTTCACCTTCAGGTCCATGGCTGCCTCCTTCACCACCTCATCGATCGCCGCTTCCTGATCGGCGGTTAGGACGGGAGCGCGTTCTGTTGCCAGTGCTTGGCGTACCCGCTCGACGGCCCGCTTCTCGAACCGCTCCCGGTCCAGGCTGTCACCCATTCCCCAGCCGCAAAGGTCAAAGTAGGGGGACAATAGTTGAAGCTCCCGGAATTTCTTGACGGTATGTGGGTGGTCATACGAGTGGCCGCCATGCCCCAATTCCTCGATGACCTCAAGAGCGAGGGTTTCATCATTGACCTCAAACCCCTGGATGGAATGGCGCACATAGCGGGCCATTTCATTGTCGATGGCAAGCTGCAAAGGTGAGAAGGTGATCATATTCTCCAGTTGGCCTACGGTCCCAAATCCGATCGCTCCTGACATTACCGCCACATACATGGAGATGGATTTTTCGATGGCGGCCTGAATGCCCGGCACGCAGGCATCGGACTTTCCGGCGTGCACGCCGGACGGGCAACCGTAGTACTCGGAGATGAGCTGCACGCGCGCCGCGACCAGCGGCATACGCTCCGCCCCCGCGCAGCGGAACTGCATGGCGCGCATGTCGCAGTAGCCGGGGGTGACATCGATCGTCATCGTAGCATTAGGATCAATGGCATACCCCAGCACCAGACCGCCCAGGGTTTCCGCGATGCCAAGTGCCAATATACTGGCCGGGCTCATGGGCGCCGTGGCCCCGCCGTTGGGCATGGTGTCAAGGCTCTGCGGCAGCCCGAGTTCCAGGTGCGCAAGCATCACGTCCGCCATCACCGCGTCGATACACAAGGGCGTGCGAGCCTCCCCGTAGCCCACCAAAATCGGATTGCGTCGATGCGCCTCGCGACTGCCCGCGACAATCTCGCCGATGCGGGTGACGTAGCCAACATCCTTGCGCTGAAAGGTCTCAATCCCCCCGTACTTCCGGGTGGCCTTCACCAATTCAGCCGCCATCATGACGGGTCGAATCTCCACCGGAATATCCTGCGCGGCGCATGGGAGCCCGGTGTAAGCGATCTGATCCAGTTGGTCGGCGAGCTTCAAGGATTGGCGTACGTCCTGGAGGGTGGCATACCGCCGCTCTCCGTCCAAGTCCCATATGAAGCAGCAGAATCCACCTCCACTCACGGTGAAGTCTTCATGAACCCGCGGCGGTTGAGCGTCGAAACGCACCTGCGAGTAGCGGACCGATAGGCGCTTGGGCCAACGATTCACATCCTGGAAATTGCGGCGCATGCGGGCGACAGCGGCCTCCACGATTTCCGGTGGGAATTTCACGATCCGCCCGTCCATATCCACCTGGCATCCCGCCGCGCGGAGGTATTCCAGGGCCTGGAGGTGATCGATCCACATTCCGGTCTTATTCAGGATCCGCAGTGCGGCCTTGTGGATTGCCTCCATCTCTTCCTGACGGAGATATCGAAGAGGTTCAAGAGCACAGGTTTTCATGGCAGATTTCCTTATTGTTCCCCGCGATTCGGGCAGCGGAGGTTGAGGTTCGGATATGGACGATAGACGCGACCACCTCAGTTAAACTGCGGCAGGTAAGTGCGGTGCGTCTGCAATAATTCTTCCGTGAGACGCTGGGCGGTGCTGTAGTCGGGGACGCTGCCATCGAGAACGAGCGCCTCGGTCATGAGCTTGCGACTGCCGGTCAGGGCAGCTTCGACGCTAGCTTCCACGACGGCCAGCCGCCGCAAGAGGATTGCGGTGAGAGGGGGCGATAGCTCGCCGATGGGCATGGGTATGAAGCCCTCAGCCCCGGCCGCCGCCGGCAATTCGAGGATAGCGTCTTTGGGGAGGTTCGGGACCGTCCCCCCATTCGGTAGGTTAACCGAGTACCAGCGGCGAGAGTCGTGCCGAATACTCCCCAAGATATCCATCAACTGCATATGCTCACCGGAAGTGGTTTCCAATTGTCCCCGCGGAATAGGGCCATCGCCCTTCCCGAGTTCGAGCGTAGCTTGATAGATTTCAGTGCCGTGGGCGATAAAGCGTTCAAGGGAATACGCATCCACACCCAGCGTATGTCCGTAGTAACATCCCTGAGGAAAGCGCGCCGAAAAGAACTCAACCACGTGACGGTCCAGCGGCGCTGGGAACGCTCCAAACTCCTCGTAGAGCTCCCAACTAAAGAGGGTATCGTGGTAAGTCGCGTGTGGACACGGGCCTTCGGTCCAACCATACCATCCTATTAAGTTGGGGTTGATGCCCAATTGTCGACGCTCGGCCACCTTGTGTTGAAGTACTGGCCAAAGATCCTCGCCGGAGTCACGAATTTCCAGTATCCAGGTCAGGTGGTTCAAGCCCGCCCACTTCGCCGTAATGCGCTCATAGGGAACCTCCGCCAAACTCGCCAGCAAGCGCAGCGAGTCATCGACACCGATACAGAGCCCGATGGCTGGCACTGGTGTTTCCCGACGAACCGCTCGGATGATCGCCGTCATGGGGTTGGCGTAATTAATGAACAGCGCCTTAGGGCAGAAGCGGTGGACATCTCGGGCGATGTCAACCACCGCGGGGATCATGCGCATGGCTCGAGATATTCCTCCTGGCATAACCGAGTCAGCGACGGGTTGAAAGATCCCGTATTTCCTGGGAATCAATAGATCCTGCTCCCGAGCGCGGCGTCCGCCCACGGCAATGGTACAAACAACTACGGTCGCCCCTTCCAGGGCACTCTGGCGATCGGTAGTGGCGGAAACTTTCAAGGGCTTCTCGGCTGACTGTGCGTACCGAAGTACCATCTTCTCGGTGGCTCGAAGAATAGTCTCCTCGATATCCACCAGGGCAATCTCCCAATCACCTTCGGGTTTCCGACTCAGCCAGTCCAATACGATTCCTTGCGTAAACATGGCACTACCCGCGCCGATGATGACCAGTTTGTTTCGCATAAGTCCGGACTCCTCTCAGTGTCCCCCACCCCTACCAAGGTATTTGTTGAGTCGACCGGCACGCCACCCCTCACAGCCCCTGGCCCTTCCTTGCGGAGGTGAAGGGCCAGGGGCGGGAGCGGACAAGATCGCATCGTCAACGAGTAAGCACGACTGGACGCAGTGTACCAACGCGTGTCAGAAGCTGTATTTGAGCGCAAATTGAAGAATGCGCGGGCTGACGTCGCCAAGAATCTGGCCAAAGGTGGAGTCCGTTATATAGTTGTCCGGAGTACTGAAATTTGCGTGGTTCATCAGGTTGAAGAACTCAAACCTCAGCTCCAGCCGCTGCTTCTCTTTGATGTTGAAATAACGGCTCGCACTGGCGTCGATGTCAAAATAGCCGGGCCCCACGAGTGACTGTGACCCCGCGTTACCGTAAGTACCGGGACCGTTGGCAACGAATGCATCAGGGTTAAGCCACTGACGCGTACTGGCGTTTCGGATATACGGAGTACCCACCACATTGGGACGGTCACAGCCCACCGCTGTCAAAGATGCGTCGTAGCCGGTCCATGGTGAAAACCATTCCCCGGTATGGAAGGCAACAATCGGAGCAAGCTGCCAATTCCCGAGCAACCTGTTCGCCCAAAGATTTGTGAACCGAGGTGATTGAGCAATAAAGGACAAATTGAGAATCTGGCGGAGGTCAAACCCACAATTGCCGCGTTCAGCGTTTCGATCGTATGGATTCTGGGTTTGGCCTGTCCAAGGCGCGCTCTCGAAATCTCCCGTGCTGATACAGTGGGAGTAGGTGTAATTCGCTAGCAGCGTGTAATGACTGTCGAATCGGTGCTGCAACGAGGCCAGCAGCGAATTGTATTCCGCATTCGCCCCGTCGTCTTCAGTGACCATGCCCGCATAATAGTTGCCTGCGACAGGGTTAGTCTGATAGAGCACTCGTCTTTGCTCCGTATTCGCCAGGGACGAGTTCCCTGGTATGTATACGGCAGGGTCCCCCTCCACCGTAGTCCAGACGTGGGTACTCTTGTTGCCGATGTAGGTAAGGGTCATCAGCCAATTATTCGTCAATTGGCGCTGGTAGCTTAGGTCCCATTGGTCCACATGAGTTGGATGGGTGTTTGTCAGGTAGTTATAATAGTACCCCTGCGTGACGAAATTCGCATTTGATTTCAGGGGCAGAACCGTCGGGTATGGATCTCCGCCAGGATATCCTTGCCAGGGGTTCGTGAACCCTCCCGGCGGGGCGGTTATATTGACCATGCTCCCATAGGGAGGATTAGTTGTCTGGTCAACCAACCATTCCAGTTCAGGAAAATCATAAAAGCGGCCGTATCCGGCGCGGATCGTCTGGCGCCCGCTCCCCGTGGGATCCCAGATAATTCCCAATCGAGGGGCAAGGTCTGACAATCGGCTGTAAGCAAAGGCTTGCGGCACACCTGGATCACCCGCGAAGAATAATCCCGGCGGTGCGTTGGTGAACTGCGTGGTCGTCTCGCCGGCATCGAACGCCGCCCGCACAAAATGATTGTTCAAAGGGGGGTGGTGGTCTTCACGCTCCGGCAGATAAGGCTCCCACCGCAAACCAATCCGGACGCTAAACCGCTTATTGACCTGAAAGTTGTCGTCCGCGTAGGCACCGAAATAGTCTGCCCTAGCATAATACGGGACGTAGGCAGCTTGGCTATAGGCATTCTCTAGCCCTAACATGAGATCGACCAGCGAGTCGTTGGTGAATGACCCATTGAAGTATGCATCCCCATCAACGAAGGCGACATTCAAGTCGGCATACTGGTTATAGATCCCCTCCACACCGAAAGACATGTGATGTCGGCCACGCACGATATCGACATCGTCGGCAACCTGCCCCGCGTTCCTGGCTAAGAAAGCCCTTGCGCTTGGGGAAATGGTGAAATGGCCATTCACCTGTACGTACAAGTCGCCTTGCGCTTGCTTGACCGTATTCACTCCGAAGTCGGTAAGACTGGGTATATTTGCCGCTGGCCCGCGGTTAATACTAAGTCGCGTCCAGGTGAGATGGAACGAGTTGAGGACGTTGGGGCTAATCGACATCGTGTCACCTAGAACTAGGGACTGGCTGAGGTCATTGACCCCGCGCAGGTTAGTAAGCAGCAAGTTGTTGTCGTATGTGGGTGGACTAATGTAGTTCGAGTAGAAGTACCGCCCGAAGAAATTGTGCCTGGCGCTCTGATTCCAGTCCATGCGACCGATGTACTGATTTTCGGTCTGGGGATTTGGAATCGAGTACGTTAGCTCCCCGCAGGGGTTTGACGCAGTGGGAATGTCTTTGAGGAAGTTCATAGCCGCCTGATCAAACCGCGTGGGCGAGACAAAATCGTTCGCAAAGGGCTGTCCGGTGGTTGGATCGATAATGGTGCGCGCCATCCCGCTGGATTGGCAACTGGCGGACTCAAGCTGGCTGAAGTCACCGTTCAGCGCTGCCTCCGTGGGCACGAACGAGATCTTGCTCGGTGGGGCCGTTCGGATGCGGGTTCCTTGGTACCCGAAAAAGCCGAACAACTTATCCTTGAGAATGGGGGCGCCCAACGTACCTCCAAACTGGTTTCTTCGGAGCTTGTCCTGGGTGGCCGCAAAGTAGTCACGAGCGTTAAAATCGCCATTGCGGACGAATTCAAAGGCATCCCCGTGGAATTGATTGGTTCCGGACTTGGTCACAACGTTCATCACCCCCCCAGGCACGACTCCATATCGGGCCGGAAGGCTGTTGGTCTGAACGCTGAATTCCTGGATGGCATCCGGAAACGGGAATGGGAGATTGATGTTCGTAAAGTGATCGATGTTATCACCTCCGTCCAGGAGGAAATTGGTCCCGTTCGCTTGACCGCCAGCCACCGAGATCGTGTCCGAGTTGAAATAGTTCTTACTGGTATTCAGGTCTGAAAACCACCCGCCGTTCGCTGGTCCGACATCGTTCGCCGCCCCCACCAGCATCACCAGTTGCGTGGCAACACGCCCATTCAGAGGCAGGTCAACGATACTTGCCTGACCAATCACCTGAGAAACCGAAGTTGTCTGTGTCTGCACCATGTTGGCGCCCGCAGTAACCTCGATCTGTTGCGAAACCTGTCCCACGGCCAGCTTAACGTTAACGGCGACATTGTTGCCGACCTCAAGACGGATTCCGCGTTGGACGTAGGTTTCGAATCCTGCGACTTGTGCTTCCAGTTTGTAAGGTCCTACCGGAAGATCAGCCAGTACGTAACTTCCATCCGGACCGCTGACCGTCGTGCGAACTTGTCCTTGGTCGGTCTGGGTGGCAGTTATCTTTGCGCCCGGCACTGCCGCCCCGCTGGGGTCAGTGACGAGTCCTGAAATCTGTGCGTTGGCTACTGCCTGGCCCCAAAGGTGCGCCGTGCCGATAGCCATAAAGAATACGCATAATGCCAATACGGTCCCTGCTGTCCTTCTTTTCATGGCATCTCCTTAGGTTTAATCGGAAATTGTTATTACCACGTGGCCTTGTTTTATTGTTGCGAGTTTCATCAGAAAAAATCGTTGCGAGGAACTTACCCAGGAGCGCCCAGGCCGAGTACGGGGCAAGAAAGAAGTAGTCCGGCCCCGGGCCGCCCCGGGAGAAATCGTGATGGGCCTACGGTTTTTCATCGGAAGGTGTTCCCGAGTCCTTCCTGGCCTCTGCGCAGGATGCGGACCTGAGTAGCCAGGTCAGTGTAACCGGGGTTAGAGACTACGAAACTGCCGCCCCCGCCACTTTCAAGACAGCCTCTACGGCGCGCCGGGTGGTTTCGATTTGGCTTAATCCCGGGGCTTTGAACTCGCACTCCACGGAAAGAGTCTCCTGATACCCGTCCTTCAGTAGGGCGCGTAGCTGGCCCATCAGATCGATTTGGCCTTGGTCCGCAAATGTTTCATCGCAGTCAGTGAAGTTGGCCCCGCATTTTACCCCCTTCAAATGCAAGTTCCAGACGCGCCTCGGCTCAAGGTTAAGGTACCCATCCGGATAAGGTACTTCTCCCAACCACAGACCACTTCCCACGTCCCAATTGGCGCCGACGTTACCGGGCAGCGTCCGCAGCAGTTCGGCCAGCTCGCGTCCTGTCGCAACGTTGCAGGAGGGTTCTTCTTCGATCGCAAGGCGAATGCCGGCGGCGCGGGACACTTCTGCGGCCTTTTGGATTTCTTCCTGGATGGGCCCGGCAACATCTCGCGGCTTATCGACTCTCCAGAAGCTGAAAATCCGCACTTTGTCAGTTCCCCAGGCGTGCGCGCGGTCGATCGCCCGCTTGAGCAGATCCATCTGTTGTGAATAGGGATAGACATCCTTACCGTTACCCAAGGGCTTCGTCCCCGGTAGCGTGCACTTGAAAACCGCCGAATCCACGATCGAGCATTTGAACTGGTACTGGTCGAGGAGATCCTTGATGCGGCGGACTTGTTCCGCGGTCGCCTCCGTGTTGTACTTACCCCAAACCACGCGTATCTCCACCCATGAGAGCCCATAGTTCTTCATGATCTTCAAAGCGTATTCGAAGTCCTGCGAGAGGCCGTCACTGGTGGCGCCGAGCTTAAATCGGTCGAGCGGTGATGTGGTTCGGTTCAGGGGATCTGCGGGCTTCGCCATGCAGGCGGCGCCCGCAAGAATCCCCGTTCTCGCCATAAACTCGCGTCGATTCATTCTGGAACTCCTTGTCGCGCTGTCTCAAGGAGGCGCGGACGGGACACCCGCGCTACACTTGCCCTCCGCCTTCGCGACACCGTTTACACGATATCCTCAGTTTCCGGATCCCAACGCACGGGCTCGCCACGGCGGTAGGAGGCCACTGCCATCTGGCAGGCGATCGCGGTGCGGTAGCCGATCTCAAACGGGCAGTTTGGTTGCTTGCGGCTGCGAATGCAATCGAACCAATTCTGCATGTGCAGGTCGGTGTTGTCCACGTACTCGGGGTTCTCGACGGGCCTGTCTGCCGACCCTTCACCCGTCAGCGTTCCTTGCGGCAGGTAGTAGACCTTGTTCGACTGGGTGTGCATGATCGTGCCCTTCGAGCCAAACAGGCATCCTTGGTGCTCACCATAGAAATCATTGGCGAACGTGGAACTCCAGGTCATCAGCAGATTTTCGGGGAGCTTAAAGGACACCGCCATGGCGTCAGGCGGGTGCATCTTGGGACTAAGATAATTGCCTCCCTGCATCACCACGGTTTGAGGTATTGAGAGGTTTAGTAGTTGGTACCAAAAACCAAGCTGGTGCACCATGTTCTCAAACATGTTCCCGCCGTCATAATCCCAGTAGAAACGCCAGTTGAGGTAGCGGTCGGGATCGAACGGATAGTGCTTCGCCTCTCCCTCGAAGAGCTCCCAATTAATGTGCTGGGCATCGCAGTCGGGAGGAACTACATTACGGATCCAGCCTCCGTAGGGTGAATTGCGGAAGTGGTGTGTCTCAATTAGCGTTACCGTGCCCAGTCGCTCGGGAGTGGCAAGTTCACGCACTTTGGCGTAACCGGGGCCGCTCTGCATCTGCATGCCGATCTGCACCACACGGTCCGAACCTTCAAAGGCCCTGCGCATGCGACGGGCATGCTCTGGGTTGAAGGCCATGGTCTTTTCCTGATACACGTCTTTGCCTGCTTGAATGGCGGGGACAAAGCTCAAGGCGTGCTGGTGTTGCGGCGTGACGATGATGACCGCGTCGATGCTCTTATCATCCAGAATGTGACGAAAGTCCTGATAAGTCTTGATTCCCGGGACGATGGCCTGCACTTCTTCAAGATGACGTGTATAGACATCGGCCACGGCCACCGGTTCGACATTGGGGCATTTGATGGCTTCTTTGAAATCATATTTTCCGCGGGCGCCCGCCCCAATCAAACCAATTCGAATCCGATCATTGGCGCCTAGTACCCGGCGCGACGAAGCCAGGCCGGAAACGGCCACGCTGGCCGTCGTGCCGACTACTCCTTGAATAAATTCGCGACGATTAGACATATGGAATCTCCTGAAATAACGCGTCCACGCGAGATGTGGTGCCAAATTTGACTGATTCCGGAAAGCTCCTGGCATCCGGATTGCCCGTATGCGACGTCGGTAGCCGATCGAACCTCGCGTCATAGCCGGGGTTGACTTGCCGGCCTAGCGTTCAATCCTGGCGCTGACCTGGATGTTACGCGGGTTCGAGGCGCCCCCGTTCCACTCGCCTAACGCTGGCCGCCAAGCTTGCACTCTCGCCGCAGACTCCTCATAACGTATCGAACTGAGCCACCAATGTGCGCACGATGCTGCTCTATCTGCTCTATTTACTCATTCCAGGCATTAATTTCGCAGCGGACGCTAACACGGAAAAAATAGCCTGTCAAGAAAATAATAATAACGTTTCGACTCCGCAAAGAATGAACTGGGATGCCCTCGCTGCGGACGCCCGTGATGCATTCAAAGCCCTTGAGCTAAGCGCTTTCTGTACGCTCCTTATCCGCCCTCTCCCATCCTAAGGCAGACTCGAAATCGCGCCCTACCCCTCACGAGCTCCTCTGTCTTACGAATCATATTTATATAAGACAGAAGGCGCCCCTTTGAGCGGTAAAGTGCCGCCAACAGTTGGACGAGTTGATAGAAGAACTCCCAACCGGAGGTGGCAGCGCTTGCGAAAAAGCAAGGAATAATGAGGTTCTCCGGCGCCTCGTCTGCTGTACGAACGAGGTTCTTGCCTTGTCGGGAGAGATCTTGCCATGGGCTCGCCCTTTCCCCCATCCAATTATCTATTACCGCGTCGTGAGAGGGTGGACATGTTCGCCGGTCCCCAATTTCATTCACTTGCAGGATGGCGTGCGGAATCTCTGCTTACGAAAGTCTTGACTCGCAACAGGTTTGTTAAAAACTACGAATTACGCAGTTGATTCTCTCTGCCGCGGTGCACGGCTCCACTCGCTGTAATCGTAACGTTGCGAGTCATATTTTCTTGCGAGATTTATCTTTACATCCCCTTGCCGAGTGTCTATTATGTGTGCCCGAAATGCGCTGAAGGAGCTCCCTGACCTTTCATGCGCGAGTAGTTGTCAACTCCAGATGCTGAGGGGAACACCACGGGGGTGACTAGAGCTCTTGGTCAAACGCACGAACTACACAATGCGAGACATTGCACGACTCACCGGGGTCTCGGTATCGACCGTGTCGGCCGTCGTTAACAACAAGCCGATTGTGAGTCCGGAGTTGCGATCCAAGATCTTGCAGGCGATTCAAGCCGTTGGTTTTCATCCTCACCAAGGAGCAAGGGGACTGCGGAGCAGCAGGACGAACATGGTTGGCATGGTCATGACGGACGTCACCAACCCTTACTTTGTCGAGGTAATGCGGGGAATCGAAGATGAGGTCATTAAGAACTCTTACGAGTTGATGGTGTGCAATTCCAATTTTCAAACCGAAACTGAGATGAGGCATCTCAACGCCCTGTATGCCCACCGGGTGGAAGGGGTTCTTATTGCCCCCTGCGACTCTTATGCGGTACGCGAAATTCTGGTAGCGAGCCACGCTCCGCTGGTTTTTATTGATATCGTGCCCATCGGCGCCAATGTCTCATCTGTGGTCACCAACAACCTGAACGCTACCTATGAAGCCATTCGTTATCTCGTGGACTTGGGCCATAAGAGAATTGCCATCATCGCTGGGCGGCTCGTTCATTCCACGACCCTTGACCGGTTGGAGGGCTACCGCAAAGCCATGCAGGAGTCCAACCTGCCGATCCGGGAAGAATACCTGGAACAAGGTGACTCGCACATCGAAAGCGGGTACCGATGCGGGAAGAATCTTTTGAGATCTTCCGATCCGCCCACGGCCATATTCGCCCTGAACAATCGCATGGCCTTGGGCGTGCTGCGCGCGTTGCGAGAACTGGGAGTGGCCTGCCCGGGGTGTGTGAGCGTCATGGGGTTTGATGACTTCGATTGGGCTGCCGTATGCAATCCGAGCCTTACTACCATCGCCCAGCCCACATACGAAATCGGCCAGAAGGCGGCAGAACTGTTATTCGAATCCATCCGGGCGGGCGATCAAGGGGTGGTGATTGAGCCCCGCCAAATCGTTCTGAAATCGTCACTACGAATCAGAGAATCCACTGGACCTGCACCGCAATCGTGGGTACCCGACTACCTGACGTTTTCCAAACAAAGACCATAGGAGGGCTCCGTCTTTATCCATTCTTGCGCTCCGGAACCTGTGCCAAGGATATCGTCCTTAACCCTGCCCCCGAGGAAGACATTGCGGACTGTTTCTCCGATTCCAATCTGTTCAATGCGCTCAGCGAAGACTAACGTATGGCACGAATTCCGGAGGCGAGGGATTCCATGAAGACCGCAGTTGTATTGCCTCGGGAAAGGGTATTTGCTGCACTGGACTTCCGCAAGCCCGATGTCGTACCGGTGGAGTATCACCCTTCGCCAGCCGGATCCTACGAGCATGGCCAGCAAATGCACGAACTCTTTGCGCGCTATCCCCATGATTTCGGCGACGCGAGCGCCATCCCACTCGCCAGGCCCGAATCCAAATGGGTGGACGCTCAAGGGAAATACCAGGAGTTCCGCCGCGACGAGTGGGGAGTGATATGGGAACATCTCATCTTCGGTATCGCCGGTCACCCGCATCTACGCCCGTTGGACGATTGGGCCAATCTGGAGGGGTTCCAGCCTCCTCCAGTTCCGGTCACATTCGGCCCCCCGTTCGAACGCGAGCAGATGAGGACGGCTTCCGATCAACAACGATATTTCATCAAGAGTGGCTGGATCAGCATTTTTGAGGTGATGCACGCTCTCCGGCGGTTTGAAGATGTTCTCATGGATCTCGCTACTGACGGTCCCGAAATTAACCGCCTGGCGGACCTTATCACCGACTACCAGTTGCAAATGGTTCATTACCTGCTGGCGCGAGGAGTGGACGCAATCCAGTTTGGAGATGACTACGCGACCCAATCCGGCCTGATGATGTCGATGTCAACATGGAGAAAGTTCTTCAAGCCACGCTATGAACTGCTAATGAAACCGATCCATGCTGCCGGCAAGAGGGTCTTCTTTCACACCTGCGGCTGCAGCCTCAAGCTTTTGGATGACCTCGCCGACCTTCGCGTGCATGCCATATGGCCCCAGTTAAATGCCTACGGTAGGGGTGTTCTGGCGCGCTTTAGTCGCGAGACAAGAATAGCCATCGCAATCCACCCCGACCGGGGCGACTTGATGATAAGGAGCAGGCCGGAGGACGTGCGTTCGACGGTTCTTGAATTGGGGGAGGAATTTTCGATTTCCGACGGGGGCGCTTGGCTTTATGTCGAAATTGACAGCGGTTTTCCGTTGCAGAATATCGTGGCGCTGGTTGAAACCATCGGCCGCTTACGAGGCTTTTGAAGTTCGGTATCATCAACTCTTGTGGCACGCGCCAGGTTTTCACACGACCTGGATGCCCGTGTCCCTCTATTCCGCTGTTATATCGAAGGGTCTTAAATCATGAAAACATCAGCCTTTGAGCCCATTCGACATCTGAGCCGCGAAGATATGACCACCCGCCAAGGGTCTCTCACTTCCGCGAAGTGGAATTGCTCTCGCCGTTCTTCGATGCCAAGTCGTGGGGCGTCAGTGACAGCCTGGATCGCGAGCGGTTTGAAAAGCGTGCCGCCGCGAAAGTTCGTGAATTGACGGCGGCGGAAGGCGGACCCATTCTGACGCCTGACCAGGTGGCGGAGATTGATGAAGTAGTGAAGGACCTGGCGGCGTAAACGCGACCACGGGGTGGCGTAGTTTCTGTGCCATTGCCGTCCCGGCGATCCAGGGGCACGGTTAAAATGCCCGGGGGACATTGAGGTGTCAGGCTGTCGGCCATGCCTTATTGCTGTGAAGCAAGGAGACTGCAGTGGAAAAACTCAAAATATTTCCAAAATGGTTGATCTACGCCATCGTCGCACTGCTCTGGTGGGGCATCTTTGGATTTCTCGGCAAAGTGGGGTCTGACCGCATATCCCCTTCACAGATGCAAATCTTCTTCACCCTCGGCATGGTTCCTGTTGCCCTCGTGTGCGCCTTCCGGATCAAGTTCCGGATTGCCACGGATAAACTGGGCGTCGGCTATTCCCTGTTGATGGGTATTATCGCTGCCCTTGGATCGCTGGCCTTTTTCGCCGCGATGAAGTCCGGCAAAGCTTCCCTGATTGCCCCCGCCACCTCGCTCTACCCCGCATTGACGGTCATCCTTGCGGTCATCATTCTCAAAGAAAAACTGAACAAGGTGCAGCTCTTTGGACTGTTTCTTGCGCTCGTGGCGATTGTCATTCTCTCGATGTGAGGATTAATCATGGCTTACTGGTTGATGCTTTCACTCGTCGCGATGGTGCTTTGGGGAATCGTCGGCTTGCTCCAGAAGGTCACCACCAACCGCATTTCCGCCGACGCGGTGCTGATCTGGGATCGCATTGGTTACGTTGTGATCCTCCCCCTGCTGGTGGTCCATACGCACCTCACGAATCTCGGGCCCAAAGACATGATCATTGGCACGCTGGATGGAATCACCAACAGCCTGGGGGCACTGTTCCTCTACATGTCGCTGGAGAGCGGCGCCAAGGCATCCATCGCCGTGCCCCTCACCGCGCTTTACCCTCTGCTCACGGTTCTTCTTGCCGTGGCGTTGTTGGGTGAAAGGGTAAGTCCATTGCACTGGGTTGGGATTATCCTTGCTGTTGTTGCCGCCATTCTGATGTCGCTTGAAACCCCGGCGAAGACCGGAACAGCCGTGGAATTGCCGAAGGCAGCGTAGAACCTGCAGCGGAAAGCGAGCGCAACTCCAATGAGTCTTGAACAAGAAGATCGACCTGCTCCTGGAATACATCGATCCCCCATCGGTGTCGGATTCATCGGGGCGGGCAGCGTCCTTTGGGCCTATCTGGGAGTTCTGGACCGGCTCGTGGCGCGGGGGTACTCCGTCGCAGGGCCTGTTTGCGCGCGCCGGCGCGAGACTTGGTCGGCCCTTCTAGCCCGTCGGCCCGCCATGAAACTGGTGGAGACCCCCCGCGAGGTTGTGGAGTCCGACGCGAAAGTGATCGTGATCATTACACCGCCTGACAGCCATTTCGATCTCGCCCGACTGGCGCTTAAACACGGCAAGCATGTCCTGGTGGAAAAACCGCTCGCCTTCCAACCTTCCCAGGCGAAGGCAATTGGGGACTTGGCAGCGGCGAGCGGCTTGTTCCTAATGGCCGCCCCATTTGTGCACCTCGCTCCCACCTTTCGCGCTCTCTGGACGTTCATCCAGGACGGAGCCATCGGGCGGGTGCACTCCGCGCGCGGTCTTTACGGAAATGCGGGCTCGCGCGTGGTCTGGCATCACAGCAGCGGTGAGGGACCGCTTTCCGAAAAAGGAATCTACAACCTGAAGAGCCTGACCGCGCTATTGGGGCCGGGGGCGGAGGTAGTCTCGGCCGAGTCCACGGCGGTTGCGTCGCGGGTGGTGGGCAGCCAGGTACTCGCCAACCCTGACCCTGACGTCTCTCACGTCATCCTGAGGCACGAGTCGGGAGCCCTCTCCTCGATCGTGTCGAGCAACGCCATCCAGCGATATCGGCGTCCTGGACTGGAACTCTACGGCACCGAGGGCACCGCCAATCTTCTCGGCGATGACTGGGACCCGCGCGGCCTCGAGATCTGGCGCAACGAAGCCGGGCGCTGGGAGGAATACGAGCCGATTGAAAGCACCTGGCACTGGGCGGATGGACTGCGAGAACTGGTGATGTCGTTGGTGGAAGGCCGCGCGCCGCTGGCAGATCTCGCTCACGATCTGCACCTGCTCGAGGTCATCGCCGCCGCGCGCCGGGCGGCGCGAGAGCGAGTTGCCGTGCCCATCGTTTCACGATTCCGCCCGCTCAATCTCCGGCCCAAGAATTCTGAAACCCGGCATGCGCGGCATCGCGTGCATGACCACACTAGGCCTGAAGACGAGCAGTAGGCCCGGGCGGGCCGCCGCTGGCCATGCCTGCTTGTGTGCGTCACTTGGGCTCCCAACCTCACAGCTCCCGACGCACTTGAGGATTTGTGCTGGCGAGCGGAGCGGCATCTTGCCAAGCAAGAGAAACACACGGTCTGACCGACACTATATCCAACCGGGTTGAGGAGGAAACTATCGATGAAGCATTTAAGCGTTCGCCCACTGGTTGCGGTTATTTTCCTGATGTTTGTTCTGGTTCCCAATGCCACCACGCAATCATCCCCCGACCCCAAGCAGGATTTCTGGCCGCCGGAAGCAAGCCAATACCGGTTCCACGTGATCGGCAATTCGCATATTGACGCTGTGTGGCTCTGGACTTGGCCCGAGGGAATGGCGGCGGTGTGCAGCGCCTTCCGCTCGGCTCTGGAGCGTATGAAGGAGGACCCGGAGTTTACGTTTACGGCCAGCTCGGCCCAGTTCTACGAATGGGCGGCGGCCGCCGACCCCAGATTGATCGCGGAAATCCGGCAGCGCGTCAACGAGGGCCGCTGGGCGATTGTGGGCGGGTGGTGGGTTGAGCCTGACGTGAACCTGCCCGACGGCGAATCGATCGTGCGGCAGGGGCTTTATGGCCAGCGGCTCTTCCAGCGGTTGTTCGGCCGCAAGGCGGAGATTGGCTACAACCCCGATTCCTTCGGCCATCCTGGAACCTTGCCCCAGATTCTGAAGTTACAGGGCCTTCGCGGGTATGTGTTCATGCGCCCGCAGCCGAAGGAAAAGACCCTGCCCTCCGACCTGTTCTGGTGGGAAGGAGCCGATGGGACGCGAATTCTCGCCTACCATATTCCCATTTCCTACGGAGATTACAGCGGTCCCATCGTGCCGCGCATGCATCAGATCGTGACGGAACTGCCGGAGCCTACCAAGGACCTGATGGCGTTTTATGGGGCGGGCGACCACGGCGGCGGGCCGACAAAACTCAATATTCGATCGATTCTGGCGGCCCGCAAGGAGGCGGGCGCACCGGTGATGATCTTCAGCACGCCCAATAAGTATTTCGCCGAGGTGAAAGACCTTCCCAACCTGCCCGTTCTCGCCGACGACCTGCAACACCATTCGGTGGGTTGCTACACCGCCGTGTCGGAGGTGAAGAAAAACAACCGGATGGCGGAGGCAGCCCTGGTGACCGGCGAGAAGTTCGCCGCACTCAGCTCCCTGGTGGCGGGCGGCGATTATCCCCAAAGTGAATTTACAGCAGCCTGGAAGAAATTGCTGCTCATGCAGTTTCACGACAGTCTGGCGGGAAGCGCCCTGCCCGCACACTACGACATGGCGAGGCAGGCGCACGGATACGCCATCGAAGTGGGCACGCAAGCCATGTATCGCGCGGCGGAGAAAATCGCCTGGCAAATTCCTACACCCGACCCAAAGTCGGAGTATGTGGTGGTCTTTAACCCTCATGCTTGGGATGCTAACCTGACTGCCGAGTACGAACTGGGATGGGAATGGACTTCCGGCGCCACCCCGGAATCCCGCTCGGTGCAAACCAATTCCTCTCTAGTCGATGAGCAGGGACGTGAGATTGCCCACCAGTGGACACAGGCCACCACAACGATTGACGACCGCAAGCGCCTGGTATTCCGCGCCCCCGTGCCTGCATTTGGGTATAGACAGTTTCAATTAAAGAAGTTGCCTACTTCGGCCGCGCCGGAGTCGCGCGTTCACGCTCAGGGAAATGAACTCGAGAATGAGCACTTACGTGTCCAGTTCTCTGAGGACGGCACGTTTTCCCTTTATGACGTGGACGCCAAGGCCGCGGTGTTCGGCCCACATCGAGGCCGTGCCGTGGTTTTGGACGATCCTAGTGACACCTGGAGTCACGACGTAAAAGCCTATACGAAGGAGGTTGGCGCGTTTGACCACGCGACATTTCGTGTTATGGAGAACGGCCCCTTGCGTGCCATGCTGCGGGTGCGTTCGCGGTACGGCGCATCTTCGCTGGAAACGGACTGGGTGCTGTACGCCGGAGCCCGGTCGCTTGAGGCACGCGTGGCTCTGGACTGGCACGAGCACCTTAAGATCTTGAAGTTTTCTTTCCCGGTCGACGTGCAGAATCCCCAACCCACGTATGAAATCGCTTACGGTTACAAGACACGCCAAGCGCAAGGCGACGAAGATCCGGGTCAACGGTGGATTGACGTCAGCGGCGAATGCGGAGGCCACCCTTACGGCTTGGCCCTGATTAATGATGCCAAGTACGGATATAGCGTGAAAGGCGGCGACCTCCGCGTCTCCGTTGTCCGCAGCCCTGTGTATGCCCAGTTTGAGCGGGAGCTGAAGGCGGACGGTGAATACCTGTGGCAGGACCAAGGCCGCCAAACATTTCGTATGCTGCTGGTTCCGCACGTGGACGGGTGGCGCGAAGCAGGGATCCCCCGGATGGCGGAAGAGTTCACGGCGCCGGTGCCATTCCTTTACCAGGGAATTCACCCCGGAACTCGGCCTGGATCTGCCTCGTTCCTTTCCGTTGACGCTTCCAACGTCGTCGTTTCGGCCGTTAAGAAAGCCGAAGATGGGGACGATTTGATCGTGCGGTGCTACGAGACCGAAGGACGGGCGACAACCGCCACCATTTCACTGGGTCTGGTGAATCGGCGCTGGAAGGGGACCTTTCGACCACTGGAAATCAAAACGCTCCGCGTCCCCCGCAAGGGAGGCGAAGTCCGCGAAGTGAGCTTGCTAGAGCAGTGACGCCATGCCGCGGTTGTGGAACCAGAGTCAATGGAGAATCGCGCCGCAGCCTGGGGAAAGGAAGCCTCACCAAGGAGCAGATACTTGGGGTTGATGACAAACTCGATGTCTTCCGCGGAAAGGGACGTCCTTCGGCAATAGTTCGCAGTTTTCATGAAATCGGTTCCGTTTGAATACCGGATCACACCCAGAATTCATGACACGCAGGCAAATTCCAACCGAATGGTCAGCGCCTCCTGGCAAGAATTGGTTTTCTGTTCAGGACTTGCGTGAACAGAGGAGGAGAGATGCTCTTGTCGCTGGGACTCGAGTCGAAAACTCACCATTTTTGACACGATTCCTGCTGCTTTCGTGGGAGCCGATAGCCCCTTGGGGTTAGGCCCTTCTGACAGAGGAAGCGGGTCGCTGCGGTCTTTCAGACCTGGCGGTTCGCTGCTTTGAATCGGTTGGTTGGGGCACCGGAAATTGCTGGGTTTTTCTTCGAGGAATGAACGGTAAGGGCTAGCGGTAGTTTACTGCGAAA
>PLSX01000264.1:5251-6745 GCA_003165315.1 Acidobacteriota bacterium | reverse complement strand
GCCGCCGCGTCCGGTTGGCGCGCCGGCGCCGCCAGCGGGACCGGCTACGCCTGTGGCCCAGATTTTTCCTAACCTCCAAATCGACGAATCGGCTGACTCGCAAGTGCACGGCACGGTGGGCGCAGTGGCGTTGGACCGGGCAGGCAACATTGCCGCCGGAACATCGACGGGCGGGATGCAGGCCAAGATGCCGGGCCGTGTGGGCGACTCGCCGATCATCGGCGCGGGCACCTACGCCTCCAATCAGTCGTGCGCTGTTTCGGCCACCGGCTCGGGCGAATATTTCATCCGGCTGGGCGTGGCGCGGGAGATCTGCAACCTGGTGGCCTTCAAGGGCATGAGATTACAGCAGGCCGCCGACCAGGTGATTCACCAGGAGCTTGAAGCGCTGCACGGGGACGGCGGCGTCATCGCCATCACTCCCGATGGGCAAATGGTGTGGAGCTTCAACACGCCGGGGATGTTCCGCGCGCGGCAGACGGAAGGCGGCAAGGTGGAGATTAAGATTTACAGCGATGAGGAGTAAATTGCATCGCTGAAACGGCGATGTGGTTTCCCTGGTCCCCCAATGCGAGGGATCACCACCCCACGGACGAAGACCTGTCCATGGGGACCCCGGACCAGGGGCACCCGCAAGCTGCCGCCGGGGGAACACTAGACCGCCCACAGTGGGGCCAACTGACCTGCGGGTTGCGCTGTTTTGGATGGATTGAACTACGCAGCTTTGCGGAACGGCACAATCTTGGGAAGTTTCTTTTCCATTGCCTTTTGCACGTCATATCGGCTCTGCATTTCCAGCCAGAATGTTTTGCTTCCACCAAAGGCAGCAGCCAGACGCAAGGACATTTCAGCGGTGATTGCAGACCGGCAATTAAGAATCTTTGACATGGTGACACGCGACACATGGAGCCGTGCCGATACCTCGGTAACCGTGAGTTCTCCAATCACTTCCCGCAGCACTTCTCCGGGGTGGGGAATACGATACGGCGCAATCCGCTTCTTATCATTTCCCATGGTAATCCTCATAATTCAACAGGGTAAATGCGTCACCGTTGAAAGAAAAGGTCAGCCGCCAATTTCCGCTAACCCACATCGAGAAAAACTCCTCGCGCCCGCCCTTCAGCTTATGCAGTTTCCATCCCGCCGGGCGTGGGAGCGATGCAACATCTTTCGCCACGTCCAGCGCACTCAATTGGGCAAATAGCTTGTTGGCGTGTGCGGGCTGAATGCCGCGCATATCGCCCGTCTGAAAGAACCGTTTCAACCCGGAGTGCTTGAAAGACTCAATCACGTGTAAAGCATACCTTAACATAAGAATGCATGTCAAAAGAGAACGGTCCCGGTGTCTGGGCAATCGCATTTGAAATAGAAATGATGAGCTGGCGAGGCTTTGAAAAGGTACGGCTTTTAATGCTGCCCTTTCAAAGCAACGCCTTTCAGCTTTTTCAAATGCGATTTCCCTGGGGTACCCCCCACCCATACTTTGGGCGCAAA
>PLSX01000264.1:0-5152 GCA_003165315.1 Acidobacteriota bacterium | reverse complement strand
GTGCGGAAGGATTCGGGCCGGGCATTCGCGGAATGTGTTTGGTGGAATCCCTGGTCCCCAATTGCAAGGGACCAGGGGCACCCAGTTTTGAATTGTTGAACACAATGGGGACCTGCGCCACCCGCCGCCATCCGCCCAGAATCAAGTGCATCTACACAGTTCTCTATTCACACGCCCTTTAGAAACTCCGAGATGGTCATTTTGAAGCACGTGGCAAGCATCTCCAGCAAACTGACATGAGGGTCACGTTTTCCATTTTCAATTTCAGAGATGTGCGATCTGTTAACTCCTGATATTTCAGCTAGATACTGCTGATTCCAGCCGCGCTTTGTCCGCAACACCCGTAGCCTTCTGCCGATTCGGATGCAAATATCATTTGCCATCCCTCAAGAGTCAGCGTATGGTGGGTTTGTAATGTTGGACATGTCCAACATTCGCAATCAGAATCTACAGATGCATCCCCCCATCTGACCGTCTGCTGAAGTATAGTTCTGATGTGTACACACTCTCGGAAACGCGTGTATATTTTGGCCGTTTTAATTCTTCCGGCATCACGCAGCAGCATCATTTTCCGAAAACAGCGAACAGGAGATGGTTCATGGCACGTGCACGGATAGTATTCGCATTCATAATAATCTGCATCTTGTCTGAGTTTGTAACCGCTTGCGGCGGAGGCGGTGGGGGCAGCACAGCCCCGGCGTCTCCCACCATTACCTCGGTCAGCGTCTCCTGCACTCCAACGAGTGTCCAGACTGGCCAAATCAGCCAATGCACGGCGACAGTGTCGGGAACCGGCAGCTACAGTTCGGGAGTCAGTTGGACGGCCGGATCAGGCACGATCTCCAGTTCGGGGCTGTACACGGCACCGGCAACTGTTCCCGCTTCCGGCTCGACCTCCATTACGGCTACATCAACCCAGGACAGCGCCAAATCCGGTTCGGCCACCGTTACCGTGACCCCGCCGCCCAACAACCCTGTGCCGTCCATCTCGGGGCTTCTCCCGCCGTCAGTAATTGTGGGGGCAAGCAACACTACCGTCACTATCAGTGGTACTGGCTTCGTGCAAAACTCCTCAGCTGCAATAGATGGCGCTTCCCTTCCTACAACATTCGGATCGTCTTCCAGCATTCAAGCAACAATTCCCGCCTCCAAGCTTGGCACAGCGCAACTTCATTTAATGACAGTGACGAACCCCGCTCCGGGCGGGGGAACCTCTGCAAACGTCGGCCCCTGGGCATCCACTGGTGCCATGACCACCGTTCGCGCAAGCCACACTCAGACTCTGCTTCAAAGTGGAAAAGTCCTCGTTACTGGGGGAGGCTGGTTTTCGGGGCTCGTTTCTAACGTCTCGGCCAGTGCTGATATCTATGACCCAGTGAGCCGCAAATTTGTTTCGACCGGCACCATGGCAAGTGCGCGAGCATTTCACACGGCGACACTTTTGGGCAACAGTAAGGTCCTTGTCGTAGGGGGCAGCAGCGCGGCAGTGAATGGGAGTCCCAGCATGGGTGCCCTGGCTAGCGCAGAGGTTTATGACCCTTCGATTGGCACCTTCAGTCCCACTGGAAGCATGGCTACTGCTCGTATGTATCAGACGGCGACTATACTAGGGAATGGCACCGTCCTAATTGTAGGAGGAACTGACTCCAGCGGAAATATCTTGGCCAGTGCCGAACTCTATAACCCCGGAACGGGAAAATTTACTTCCACGGGCGCCATGTCTGCACCGCGATTTGGGCACGTAGCGGCGCTACTCCCCAGTGGCGAGGTGTTGGTTGCGGGCGGCCAAAGTGTTCAGGCCAACTCAACGGCAGAGCTATATAATCCAGCGACTGGAACATTTACTCCGACTGGCAATCTTTTAATGGGCCGCGCGTGGGCCATTGCTGTCACTCTCACCAACGGCACTGTTTTGGTAGCTGGTGGGAATCAAAACCCATCGGGAATCCTGATGGAATCCGAGATCTACGATCCGGCGAAGTCCACTTTTACAGCAACGGGCGGCATGGGCACACCGCGGACCCTGCATTCGGCATCCCTATTAGGAGATGGTACTGTTCTTGTGGTCGGCGGAACAGAGGATAACCTCATTCCACTGTCAAGCGCGGAGATATACACTCCCGCGACAGGACATTTCACTCCCACTTGGACGATGTCCACTGCACGGGTGTTTACTGATGCTACAACGCTCTCGGACGGTAGTGTCCTCGTTTCAGGTGGCGAAGGCAACCAGGGTCCCACTCAGCTCCTAGGTTCCGCCGAAGTATATCCACCCGCTTCTTCCTCTGCGGCAACGGCAGCTGCCGAATTCACGGTGAACAACCCAGTGCCCGCCATTTCAAGTCTTTCCACTCTCTCTGCGCCATCGGGAGCACAGGTTACTATTACAGGCAACAACTTCGTGGATAGTTCCAATATTCTTCTGAACGGATTCCCAGTTCCATCGTATGGGAGTTTGAGCACCCCTGACCAGATTTGGTTCTATCCAGGAGATGTCGGTTCTTACAGCGTTGCTGTCTATAACCCGTCTCCAGGCGGCGGAGTTTCGAATGCGGCGTCTCTCAACGTGACTGTGGGCATCCAGGTTACGCCTGTTCGCGCCCTATGGCCAACAGCGAGCACCAATTCATTCTCCGCGGCGGTCTCAGGAACATCCGATACTAGTGTGATTTGGAGCGTTCAGGAGGGCGCGTCTGGCGGCACAATTTCTAGCAGTGGCGTCTATACGGCTCCAGTGACTCCAGGAACCTATCATGTCGTCGCGACATCACACGCAGATCAGAGTCAATCCGCCATCGCGCAAGTTATAGTGGGCCCCGGCGCGGGGCAGATAACCTTCGGATCTCAGATGACGACACAGCGAATACAAAACACAGCCACGCTTTTGAATAATGGAAAGGTTCTACTTGCGGGAGGGGGAACTTCAACTGCTGAATTGTATGATCCCAGCACTGGCAACTTCGCACCCACAGGTAGCATCCCAATTTCTCCCGGCGTAGCGGCTCTACTTGCCAATGGAAACGTTCTGCTCGTAGGCGGGTCGACCGCTGAGGTCTATGATCCTACAACGGGAATCTTCAGCCCAACCGGTAGTATGATGGATTCTACCCGGGGGACCGGAAGCCTAACCGCGCTTCCAAATGGAAAGGTCTTAGTTATCGGAGGAGATGCCACGACAGAGCTCTATGACCCGGCGACCGGGAGCTTCAGTTATACAGGCAGTATGGCAACGGCCCGATGGTATGGATTTACAGCAACTCTATTAAGCAATGGAAAGGTCTTGATTGCAGGAGGTGTGGATCCATATTATAACGATCTTTCTAGCGCAGAGTTATATGATCCAGCAATGGGAACCTTCAGTCCAACCGGAAGCATGACCGTGACGAAATCATATGCTGTTTCGATTCTATTGGGTAATGGAGAAGTCCTGATCGTTGGCGGGGATTGGACCTACAGTGGTGGACCGGCCGAAATTTATAATCCTTCTTCTGGAACGTTCACGGAAGCGTCGACACCAACTGTGTATCCGCACTATGGAATACTGGCTGGAACGCTTCTTCCAAACGGTCTTGTCTTCATTGGCGGGGGTATCTTAGCAAATGGCACTCCGTTTGCCGATTACTCAAACCGGACAGAATTCTACAACCCCTCCAGCGGGGCGTTTTACGCAGGGCCGCTGCTGAATGACGCGAGCGGCAACACCATCGGGTTTACTCAGAACGCCATGACGCTTCTCCCTAACGGAAGCGTCTTGATAGCAGGTTTCGGGGGTGGTTCCAATGGTGGAAAAACGGATATATACACTCCGGGTGCCACCAATCAAGTCCCATGAATTGTTTTGTTGAACACCAGGAATTGGAAATCTCGCAGAAAACTGTCGGTCATTTAGGGCCAGCAACAATTGCATTCAAGTTGCCAACGCCCCACCGCGCCGTGAGGCTAGCACAAAGAATGGTCATCTCCAACAACTCAATCAATTCTGGGAACGACATGCGCTCTTGTGATCTACAGATCGGGTCCATTGTTGAGCCGCAAGGAGGTAAGAATGTCACTTTCAGAATCTACCGTGCCACCACATGAGTCGCCATCAAGCGGCCAATCAATGATCACGGATCGCCGGGAGTGGATTTACCGAGGTGGGGCAGGACTTATCATTGCCCTTCTTCTGTGGTTTACTTACCGGAATCGCTACGATGACGCTGTCCTGATCCTTCTGGCGCCTTTGATGATCGGCGCAGTGATTACAGCGTTGCGCTTGAAGCCAGTCTCTGCCACGGTCAATTCAATAGAGAACTGGCTGAGGAGCGGCTCCGCCAAGGCGGCGGATCGTGAAGGCAAGTTCGCGCGATTCTTTCAACGGCCATTCTTCGGCTCATGCCTCGCCATTTGGCGCTGGACAACACCGATTTCCGATGTACATCTTCGAGCCGGAGTGCGCGCCACCACGCTGATCTTTGTTTGTGGAATCGCTATCAACCTGATCGTGATTGCCCTTTACGTCATAGTCGTGATTGCTGTGATCGTGATCGGCTTCGCTATCTTCTTCTGGATCTTATCGCTGTCCGGTCAAGGAGAACGAAAGGTCGTAACTCGACACACCACGGATTGGTTTGGGCGGCCTAAGCAGGAGCACTTCGATGCATCGGGCAGAAAGGTTGGGGAGAGCGTTGCCGACACTGACTGGCTGGGGAACCCCAAGATGGTTAACAAAGATGCGAGCGGAAACATCGTGGGCGAGAGCAGACCTGATACGGACTGGTTGGGCAATCCCAAGACGGTCCATACTGACGCCGATGGGACTCGCATAGGAGAGAGTCTGCCTGACACGGATTGGCTCGGAACGCCAACAACTGTCCACAAAGATGCCGATGGTAATGTAATCGGAGAGAGCCGGGAAGAGACCGATATCTTCGGCCAACCCCAGACAGTCCGTTATGACAAGTAAGCCGACACGCGCTCCTGGTTGGCCCATGTCTGACCACCCCAATTTGAATGGATTCATTCCAGGTCCAGTTTTGAGACCTGGGAAAGTATGAACCTCGCGATTCGTTCGTCAAAACAATCACTGTTTAACGGATGATCTCAAATTTTTCCCAGGGGCAGTTGCAGACTGGGCAGCGCTCGTGTTCCTCTTCGGTCTCTGAGGTGTAGC
>PLSX01000104.1 GCA_003165315.1 Acidobacteriota bacterium | reverse complement strand
GAATCCATGCGCGCCCGTCGCTCGCGCGTGAACGATACGCTCGGGAATACGCTCGTGATCGAAATGCGTGATTTTTTCGCGAAGGATGAAATCCTCCAGAAGCGTAGGGCCGCGCGGATTGGCCCTGAGCGAGTTTTGATTATCGGAAAGCGCGACGCCCTGGTTCGTGGTGAGCGCGGGGTGCTTTCCACCAGCGATCTGGTGCAATTCGCCACCAGCAGCCCGTTGTGAGTCTTTGTTGGGAGCCGAGCCCTTTTCCTGCTTACGTTTGCCAGAATTAATCGCCGTCTTTTTCTTGCTCATAATCAATCTCCTTAGGGTGGAACGCTAGACTGCTGACTAATGTCGTGTGCTGCCAACTAATATCAATCTAAGTCGAGGCTTCCCCTCTGTCTGAGCAATTGTGCCCACATGTCGGAGCACTATTGGACTGACTAGCAAATCGCCACGGCGTACAAACTTAGTGCAGGTTAACAGGTCAACATGAGGAATCATCTCGACGATTCGCACTGCAACCGCTTTTGGAATTCTCGACTGAAAAGAGGGGAAGATAGATGAAATCGAGCACGAAGGATCAGATCAAAGGCAAGCTTCAAAGAGGTTGTCCAGCGTTCATTTGAAGAATCCGCTCATTTCGTTCGACGAAAGTTCCGGAGAGGAAGAACCTTGAGACTCCATTAGTTTTCTCCCTCATTCTCCGAGTACGTTCCAGGTTGGGCTGCCTCGAGCCGATTCATAATGGGCAGATACTGCCCGAGATAGATTTCCTAATCCCCTTCTCCGCCTACGCAGCAGCCTGTTAACTCTCTCCTAGTCGCGGGCCTGTCCTGCTCCAGATCCTCGCCCTTTGGTCCCATCTAAAACTTCGCGAATCTTCTTCCGCAGGTTCGCGCTAGAGAAAGGTTTCTGGATGAACGACATCTCCTGACTGAGAACACCGTGATGCACCACGCTATCGTCCGTGTAACCAGACATGTAAAGCACCCTGATGCTCGGACGCAGAGCGGCGACCTTGCTCGCCACCTCGGGGCCGGACATTTGCGGCATCACCACATCCGTCAGGAGCAGGTGGATGGGTCCGTCATGGCTGGAGCAGATGGCCAGTGCGCTTTTAGGGTCCGGAGCCTCCAGGACTTTGTATCCTTTCGAAACCAGTGCCAGACGAACCAGCAAGCGCACGCCTTCCTCGTCTTCGACCAGCAGAACCGTTTCGGTACCACCGGCTGAGTCCGTTTCCAATTTTGGCGACTCCTTCGCCTCCGAACCGTCACTAACAACGGGAAAATAGATTTTGAAGGTCGTACCCGTACCCACTTCGCTATACACCCAGACGCTGCCTCCCGATTGTTTCACGATCCCGTACACGGTCGCCAACCCCAGGCCCGTCCCCTTACCCATCTCCTTGGTGGTAAAGAACGGCTCGAAGATTCGCGCCTGCGTCTCAGGGGTCATACCCTCGCCCGTGTCACTGACCACCAGCACCGCATGAGGACCCGGCTTCACCGTGGGGTGGATCCGCGCGTATTCCTCGTCCAACTCAACATTCGACGTTTCAATCGTAAGGTTCCCGCCCTTGGGCATGGCGTCGCGGGCATTCACTGCGAGGTTGATAATGACTTGTTCGATCTGCCCTGGATCCGCCTTCACCCGGGCCAAAGAGGGGTTAAGAAGCGTGCGCAATTTAATGTCCTCCCCGATGAGCCTCCTCAACATGTTTCCCAAATTCGAGACCACGGCGTTCATGTCGAGCACCTGTGGAGCGAGTACCTGGTGGCGGCTGAAGGCTAACAGTTGGCGGGTGAGAGAAGCAGCACGTTCCCCGGCTTTATGAATCTCTTCAAGGTAGCCGCTCGACTTCGTGTCAGAAGCAAGCCTTTCCATTAGGACCTCAGAATATCCATTGATAACGGTCAATAGGTTGTTGAAGTCATGGGCAACGCCACCCGCCAGGCGGCCCACTGCCTCCATTTTCGACGCCTGGTGAAGCTTCGCTTCCAGGTTCCTGCGCTCGGTTATATCCTGTTTAGTAGCGATGAAGTGGGTGGCCATTCCGGCCCGATCCCGAACCGCGGTAATGCTCATCTTTTCCGTATAGTGGGTTCCGTTCTTTCGCCGGTTAATAAGTTCACCTTCCCAAGTCTGCCCATTAACAATCGTCTCCCAAAGCTGTTGGTAAAACTCCGGGTCTTGTTTGCCCGATTTCAGTATCCTGGGGTTCTTTCCCAGCGCCTCCTCGCGACTATACCCTGTGATCTGAGTGAACGCCGAGTTGACGTACTCGATGTCTCCCGCGGGATTGGTAATCACCACGGCTTCGGCTGACTGTTCGATGGCCGTTACCAGCCGGACGTGCTCCTCTTCCGCTTCCTTGCGCGCGGTAATGTCGCGAATGTTGCATTGAATCACTTTCTTGTCGTCAGCGAGGTAAACATTACTGACAAACTCCACGGCAATTTGTCTCCCGTCACGAGTCTCCAGCGGCAAATCCTCGTACCGGACGTACCCCCGGGTCTGGAGCTCCTCGAAACTGACCCTGCTGAGAAGGACATCCCGTAATGGACCGATCTCCCAAAGTTTCTTTCCCAGGAGTTCCGCCTGAGAAAATCCGAGGAGATCGGTCAAGAAGGGGTTGACGTCTCTTATCTCCCCGGAGTCCGCATCGAGAATCAAAATCCCATCCTGGGCCGCCTCAAAGAGGCGACGATAACGAACTTCGGAAGCACGCAAAGCACTTTCCGCTAAGTTGCGCTCAGTGACGTCCTGGAATGTTCCGGCTACGACAAAAGTACCATCGTGACGCGCCTGCTTTCCGCCGATGGCACGGACCGACAGTCGCTTGCCTCGGGCTGTCACGAGCTCCAGCTCCAGGTCAAAAGCTTCGCTATGCTCGCTGGCGCGCTCCACGGCCCGTCGAATGACCGGCCTGGATTCGGGCGCGTAAAATCCGATCCCTCGTTCGACGGTGGGAACAAAGCTGTCGTCCACCTCGTGAATGCGGAAGACCTCCTTCGTCCACGTCAGTTTATGGGTGAGGAGGTTCAGCTCCCAGCCGCCAACTTTGGCAATCCGGCCGGTTTCATTGAGCAAGGCCGCAGTTTCCTGCAACGCCTCTTCCATCCGCTTGCGCTCGGTAATGTCGATGCCCATGCCAATAAGGTAGGGTTTGCCATCTATAGCAGCGCGCGACGCCGTCAGAAGGTATGGAATCCTCCTGCCATCCTTCGCCAACACGTGGCAATCAGCCGTCGCACTGCCACTCGTCCAAGCTTCCTGCATTTTGCTAGCTGCCAAGGAACGTTCGTCTTCCACCACAAGGGCAAGAGGTTCAAGGGCCGCGAACTCTTCCGCGGAATATCCCATGGCCTTCCCCGCGTTCCGGTTCCAGCGCACATACCGTCGATCGCTATCGATAATAAAGAAACTATCTGGCAGGCTGTCGATGATGGATTCGGTAAAAACCCTCTCATGTTGTAAGGACTCCTCCGCCCGCTGGCGTTCGGCCTTGGCGCGCAGGGATTGAATCCCGTAAGCCAGTTCATTGCTCAGCTCCATCAGCAATTGCACTTCCTCGGAATCAAAAGCATCCGGCTCCCCTGCGTCGATCATCAGGGCGCCGAGGACTTGGCCTTGTGCAATTAGCGGCAGGCTTATGCAGGACGCATAGCCCCGCTTCTGTGCTTCCTCCCGCCACGCGGCAAGGCTCGGGTCGGACAGAATATCCTGCGCAACCACAGGCTTCCCCGTGCGTATTGCTGAGCCCGTGGGTCCATTTCCACGTTCCGTATCTGCCCAAGTGATGTTGGCCGTTTGCAGATACCCATCCTCAAAACCGGCCTGGGCCACCGGGCGCACCGATTTGCCTTCATCGCGCTCAGGAAAGCCCACCCAGGCCATGCGGTAACCGCCAACGCGTACCACGGTTTCACAAACCTGGTTTAGTAAATTCGATTCGTCCTCAGCCTTTACCAAAACGAGGCTGCACTCGCGCATGGTGCGAAGGGCACGGTTTAACCGCCGCAGTTCCTTCTCCGTCCGGTCTTGCTCGCGCGCGATGATGTAGCGTCGGGAAACTATCAGAACTCCGCCCAGGAGAAGGATCATAAGGCCCGCCGCCAGCTCCTCCAGCAGTTTCCCATGGTTAAATTCCTCCAAGGCCTCAGCGCGATCGATTTTGCGGACCAGTCCCCATCCCGTCAGGGGGATATTCCGGGTTGCCGCCAGCACCGGCACACCCCGGTAGTCGTTGAACTGCACAAAGGCTGCGCGGCCTTCCACGGCGTATCGGGCGGGGAGAGGTGCCGCAGCAAGGGGAAACCGAAGGCTGGGGGCGTTGGCTGGAGTGTGCCGTAAGGGAGAGAAGAAGACAATTTCGTTTCCCTCCCGGAGTATCAAAATGGTTTCGCCGGTCCGGGTTGGAAGCGCCTCCCGTTTCAACAGGGGAACGAGCGTCTTTGACGCATCAGAAACCAATAGCACGCTGCCCAGGAGTTGGCCCGGTGGTGGAGGACCGTTGTCGGCCGCGGCGGGGCCTAGAAACACCGGAGCGATGGATCCCACCACGGTCCTGCTGGGCGAATCGCCTATTAGATCGACACGCGCGACGCCTGAGCGGTCCACTGCTCGGCAGCTTTCTGTCCACAAGGTGTTGAACGGGATAGAACCGCGGGACTGCATCACTACGCGAACATCACGGTCCAGAATGTAGACCCCAGCGTAGGAATAGGAAGTTGCGATTTCTTCCAGCACAAACAGCGGGTCTGGCTCACTGACGAAAGGGGATTTCGAGAATTGCCCTCCCTTGCTTTCGGCGCGCAAAACGGAACGGATCACAGGGCTGGCGGACAAGACTCGGGTATCTGCTAGCCGCTCCTTTAACCACTCGGAAACGCTCTCTGCATTATTATCGGCAACGCCGGATAGCCTTACCTGCCAGGAAAGAATCTCCTCCCTATAAGAACTTTCAACGTGCCAGCGGAGGAAGCCCACCACCGTTGCCATCGCTAACGCGAAAGGCAGAAAATATGAGGACGCCTCCCGGATGAGAATCCAGAGGCGGTTGACCGGCTTGGGGATAGAGGAGCTTGTTGATAGGAGCACAACTTTGCGCGGCGTCTTCATAACCGCGCCTCCGGCTGACAGACGCCAGCCCGTGGAGCCAATGGGCCAGCCACCTGGAGATGGGTGAATCTTGGGGACCCGGCGCCGATGGGCCGGGCCGTTAAAAGGAGTATGACGACACGTACCGCGCGGATCCCTGCGCTCATGGGAAGGCCTCCGATCCTTCAAGGATCAGCTAGATCACCTGGCCGTTCGCACGCACGGACGATGCATGGGAGCGACAAAAGACGCGAGAGTCGGGATTCTGTTCGGCCGGATCAGACGGGCAGCACTCTCAGCGGAATCTAGCCAAGAATGCGCCCTATCTCTTAAGAAGGTGCGTACCGAGCTTTCTGCATTGGCCGCATGCTACTGTGCATATATATCGCGGACATAAGTAAAGGTCAAATCTACTAACAATAAATATTCATTCTTTAGTCAAATCACTCCTGCCGGTGGATTGCTTGGTGCAGTAATTGGCTCTACTCCATGCCACACAGCGAAAGGATTAGCAAGGTCACCGGGCCAATCGCAGGCAGCCGAACGATCGCTCGCTGAGGCTGACCAATACGCCGCCCATCTTCTCCCTCTCTCTTTGTGCTGTCTGTACCATATTGCTCAACATTCCAAAAGGTATTGACGAAAGAGGGGTCAGAAGTGATGTGGACGGAATCACTGATCAGTGCATAAGTGAGCCAAGGAACGACGGCGGGGGACCTTCCTGAAATCGCGACCTGCCAGCAATCCTTCCGGTACCTGTCCTGATCAATTCAATCTTCGAAAGTGGGCAGTCATAGCGGAGCGCCGAATGGGGTCTCCGGGCGCAGCCCCACATCGCCAAGTCTGCAAGAAAGGAGTCGTAATCCATCTCAGCACGCTCCAGAAGGATTGCGCCGGAAGCCGCGATTGATGGGCATACCTCAACAACGGAAATCTTAGGATCGCGCGGGACAATGGATTGCGCATGGAGGGCCTTCTGTCGGAGGATGACGACCTGGACGGACAGAAGCCAATTGCTTTCGTGGAACTACGCAACAAGGTTGCGCATGGGGAGATCGCGCGTTTGGTTAACACGCTAAGTGATTTTGATCCAAGTGCTAAGGAACTGGCGGCCGGGCAGGAGATGAAAATGCGCAAATTTTTCAGCGAATGGTTCAATACTGCGCCGGACATACAGCCAGGGAACATTAAGGACCACAGGTGGCCTGACTTGCCGTGACTTCACCTCCTGTACTTATTGTGCCTTCCCTTGCCCAAAAAACCTGCGATTCGGCTTGCCGCAAGCGATTGATACTCAAGTGCCGGTTTGAACAGATTCCTCTGCCCAGAATCACCCGTTAATGGGCGACGTTGAGATCGTGGCAACGCCCATTGAGTCAAAGGCCGTAGGTTCACGGAACTAGTGAAATCAGCCGCGCCTGTGACAATTGATTGATTGCCTGAGTTTGTCCGTCTTAAATATTTACCACGCGCCGGGCCAGCCCCAGCGCTTCAGTCCAGAAGGTGGTGGAAGAATGGATCGACTCCACCACCTCGTCCAACTTGTCTACAAATTCGTCTATCTGAGAATCCGTCACCACCAGTGGAGGTGCCACCTTCAACACCTGAAAGTTGTTTCCGCACATTTGGGTGAGGACGCCCTTCTCCCGAAAGAGGTTCATCACCAGCATTTGTCCAAACATCCCCGGATGTATCCGCTTGAAGGCCTCATAAGATGCACGCAACGCCCATTTCGTGGCCGCAAACCTCTTGAAGGGAAACCATCAAACAGCAAATTACCTCGGCATTCCTTCGGTCGTCTTCACGATTCCCCCGCTGGCTGCCGTCGATCTCAGAGAACGCAGGGCGCGTGAGCAAAACCTTAGATTCAGGGTCCAGAAGGAGATGACCTCAACCTGGTATTCGTCTCGGCGGGTTGCGGAAACATATTCCAGCTACAAAGTGCTTATAGAAGAAGGCACCGACCGCATTTTGGGCGCTCATATTCTAGGGAGCGAGGCCGGGGAGGTCATCAATCTCTTCGCGCTTGCCATCCGTTCCGGGATGCATGCCACCGATTTAAAGCACATGCTGTTTGCGTACCCGACGAGTGGCTCAAATCTGACGCGCATGCTTTAGAAAGGTCCAAATGACACCACGGCACGCAGAATGATACCGTTTCCATCAGTAGTTTCTCTCTCTTTTTATGGGTCGAGCGATTCTTTCATGCGCCATCACAGAGAAGCAGTAACGTCGGGTGCTACTATCACGGGAGGGCCCTGGGGCTCACGAATGCGATATAGCAGTCCCACTAGTACGAGAACAACAACCGCTGTCCAGGTGTAATGCGCGGCGCCGCGATCAAGACCCAGCAAGATTCTGCTCCCTCAGTTCAGGTTCGCTGAATAACTCGTGTGGTGGGCCGACGGTTCCGCAGCCCCGTCAGGGGCGGAAGACGGTTGCCCAGGGCACGCTGGGCTACGTTCTTCTGCCCGCTCCGCGAGCTCACTTCAGTCACGATCTTCTGAGACACGGCGCTAGAGAGTCGCATTCTGTCTCCGCGCGGCTGACGTTCGTGGCGTAGCCATGAACCCCGCTCATCCAAGCGGCGACCTCGGTAAGTTCACCTCCAGCGGGCGGGTAGACCAGAGCCAGACCCTCAGGGCAAGCATCGGCTTGGCGCGCGAACTGATCCGCGAGTTGAACTTGAGCGAACGATCCCCGAGTGCGTAAGCCATGGCCGCCGAGCCGAGGGGCAACCCGGGATGGCCCGAGTTGGCCTGCTACACCACGTCCACGGCCAGGAAACGGAGCGTGTTGATACACACCTCATCCAACTTGGGTGGGGCGAGTGTCTTCGAAAGTGTCATCGAATGTGCCTTCGTTGCGCATACCTCTTTGGGTTGTGATAGAACATACCTGGCCCAAAGAACGAAGACTCGTGCGGAACAGTTATTTTGGCTAATCGACTAGGGTTTCAGTTTTTGGCCCTGGCACCCGGGGTGCTGGCATTGGCAGGTTATTTCCAAGATACGTTTCGCATCGGCACAGGATTCGCTGCAGTATGCTTTCCCATTCGGGGGTATGCAGTTGCAAGCGGGATGTGCGCATTTGGACGGTGTAGTCATGGAAACTCCTTTTGTCGTGCGTGCCCTTCTCTCCGGAAGAAACGGGTACGGTGGAGAAACTGGGTCAGCGCTTTGAGCGAGTGCCCGTACTCCCCTCGGGAGCACATTTGTCGTCGCCCACTATGCAGCGTCACACCAGGGGAAACAAAACGCTGTCCCATTTTGCTCATCATGGGCAGATATCAGGATGTCACGAACATTCCTGCCGCCGCCACCATCGCGGCGAAAGTAAACCAGCCAAGACCACGCAGTAGTGGCGGGTTCGTCTGCTCACCCAAGGATCCGGGGCAGCGTGGAGGGTGCGGTGGCATCCGTGGATGGTGGGTCCTATGCGCCGTTGACACCCGTCAACAATCAAGAGGGAGCACCCACCTGGTCACCCGACGGCGGCCAAGTCGCATTTGGAGGGATGACTCAACCCCCGGCAAGGACAACGGGCCAGCTCGTCATCCACATCCTGCGTCTCAAGACACACCAATTGTCAGACGTGCCGGGGTCGGAAGGCCTGTGGAGGGCGCGGTGGTCGCCGGACGGACGGTATATTGCCGCCTTGACGGAAGAATCCCGCAATTTGATGCTGTTCGACTTTCGCACCACCCGGCGCCGTTGCCTTTCCTCTTCCCTGTTGATGGGGTGTGGTATACTGGCGCCGTTTGACGGTAGTTTGAGTGGAATTGCGGTCAACGAAATCTGCGGCGCCCGATCGCTCGCGGCAAATCCCCCCATCGGGTGGGGATGGGTGCGGCGGTGGGGCGGCGCGAAGTTCGATCCCAGCGCTAACTTTAAGGAGTGCGACTATGCCCGACCGAGGGGTCTTTCTTACAGCCTTCCTCACCTTGGTTCTTGTGGTTGCCAGTGCTTTTGCTATTCCCCAGCTTTTCATTCACGAACTGCTGACATCGACCATCTTTGTGGTCATTGCGGTTATGGTCTTCTTTGGTGAAGATAAATTTCCCTACATGCTGGGCATGGTTGCTCCCATCCTCTGGTTTATCTCCAGCTTGTTGACCGGGAGTTTCATGGGAGAGATTGCCACGTTGCTCCGGTTCCTGAGCGGGAAACCCTCGGGTCCTCTGGAGACGCCGCTGCACGGCTTCGCCATCCTCACGGGGCTGGTGCTGCTGATTCTCTGCGCCCATGCCTGGCGGAAACAAGTCACGGAGAAATTCCTGGGGAAGACTTTTGCCACCGCCACGGTGGTGGGATTGATCTGGGTTGGAATTCTTACCTTCTGGCAATTCCACCAGTTCTCTTCCGCCGTGCGGCCGCATTAATCCGGGGACGCGCCCTCTTGCGTCCGGCAACATCGAGTGGCAGCCATCTTCTCTAGCGGCACTCTATGGGCGCCGGGAGTTCTGAGATTCTGAAGGGGTGGGCCATCCATCCACGAGCCTGGAGCTAAGCCTCTGCGGTCGAGTTTCCAGACCGCCCACGGTGTAGTGTGCTCCGCTCGGCAAACTGATTGAGGGGGGCAAGTTCAGGCCGCATGACGGTTTCCGCCCAAAGATTCCAGAAAGCGAAGATCATCTTCCGCAAAGATCACACCGAGGATCTGTGGTCCATCCGGGT
>PLSX01000072.1 GCA_003165315.1 Acidobacteriota bacterium | reverse complement strand
CTTCATCGTTTCCGAAACGGCTGGGCGCATATGATGGCTGTACTTTTTTGCCTTGAATCGTGGCGCAGAACTATGCAATTGATTTGTTAGTTGACCCGTTGGCGCAGAAGTGTTAATCAAGACACTCTTAATCTGATGGCGCACGGGAGACGGAGCTGAGTCGAACAGGCAAGATAAATGTTAGACCTGCCCCTCATCCATGGCGCCTTACACTTCTTTCCAGGAGCAATGCCCTATGCGTTCAAGTGCGGCTCGTTGGTTGGTATTTGTGGGGATAGTGTGTGCACTTTCACTGGTAGCTCGGAAAACGGCTGGGCAGTCCGCAACTTCCTGGCCGCCGGATGCTTCGCATTATAAGCTGTACATGATCGGAAACGCGCACATTGACATTCCCTGGCTATGGCCCTGGCAGGAATCGATGTCGGTGGGGCTTAGCACCTTTCGGGCCGCGCTGGATCGCATGAACGAATCCCCCGAATTCAAATTCACCGCCAGCTCAGCCCAGTTGTATGAATGGGCAGCGGCGGCTGACCCCAATCTGATGACGGAGGTACGCAAGCGTGTGGCCGAGGGCCGATGGGACCCAGTTGGGGGATGGTGGGTTGAGCCTGATGTGAACATCCCCAGCGGGGAGTCTTTGATTCGCCAGGGGCTTTACGGCCAGGGGGTATTCCAGCAATTGCTGGGGCGCCGGGCGACCGTGGGCTTTAACCCAGACTCCTTTGGCCATCCCGGGACGCTGCCGCAGATCCTGAAACTGGAAGGACTGCACGCATACGTGTTCATGCGTCCCGGCTCGCACGAAAAAAATATCCCCGCCGATGTGTTCTGGTGGCAGGGTGCGGACGGGACGCGCATTCTGACCTACCGCATTTCCTATAGTTACGGCATAACGGAAGATGTTCAGAGCAAAATGCACGACTTTGTAACCAAGCTTCAAGAGCCCACCAAGGACTTGATGGTCTTCTACGGGGCGGGGGATCACGGCGGGGGGCCGGCCAAAGATACGATCCATGCAATTTTGGACGCCCAAAAGCAGGCGGGAGCGCCCCATATCGTCTTCAGCACTCCTGACGCCTACTTTAGTGATATCGCCAAGACCAAAGATCTCCCGGTGGTGGACGACGATTTGCAGCACCACTCGGTGGGCTGCTACACCGCGGTTTCTGAAGTCAAGAAAGACAATCGCACGGCGGAAGCGGAGTTGGTGACAGGCGAAAAGATGGCCTCGCTGGCAAACGCATTGGTGGGCTTCATCTATCCCAAAAGTGATTTCACCGCCTCCTGGGAAAAAGTGTTGTTGATGCAATTTCACGACAGCATGGCGGGAACGGCGCTTCCTGAGCAGTACGTTGTTGCACACAATGCTTACGGGTTTGCCAAAGAAGTGGCCAATCAAGCCATCTATCGCGCGGCGGAGAAGATTGCCTGGCAGATTCCCACCGCCGATCCTGACTCCGACTACCTTGTGGTCTTTAATCCGCACGCGTGGGCCACAAAACAGAAAGTCCAATACGATCTGGGCTGGGGCTTTCATGACCGCGACATCATTGCGGATAACGTGAGACTTGAAGACGAGCAGGGAAATGCCATTCCGCATCAATGGACTGATGGCCAGACCGTGGCGGGTGCACGCAAAGGTCTGGTATTTGAAGCTCCGGTCCCGGCATTTGGCTACCGGCAATTTCGCTTGCGAAAGCTTGAAAGCGGCCCCGCGGCTCCTTCCACAGTCCAGGCAACGGAGAAGGGCTTGGAGAACGATCATCTTCGCTTGACCTTTGCCGGCGACGGAACGATCTCCCTTTTCGATAAGGATGCTGGTGCGGAAGTCTTCCGTGGTGGAGCGGGCGGCGCGCGGGCCGTGGTGATTGACGATCCAAGCGATACCTGGAGCCATGACGTTCGCTCCTACACCAAGGAGGTCGGGGCGTTCGGGGATGCCAGCTTCCGCGTGTTGGAGAGCGGCCCCGTGCGAGCCACCGTGCGCGTGCGAACGAGTTATGGCGCCTCCCTGATGACCACGGACTGGATTCTTTACGCCGGCGCCCGCTCGGTGGAATCGCGCGTATCCCTGGATTGGCACGAGCACCGCAAGATCCTGAAGTTTTCCTACCCCGTCGATGTGCAAAATCCGGTCCCCACTTACGAGATCGCTTACGGCTTCAAAACCCGCACGGCTAATGGCAATGAAGATCCGGGGCAGCGATGGCTGGATGTTTCCGGCGACAGGAGCGGCAAAACTTATGGCCTCACCGTCCTGAACGATGCCAAGTACGGCTACAGCGTGCAGGATAACGACCTGCGGGTCTCCATTGTTCGGGGCGCCGTCTATGCCCAGCACCAGCCTCGCAAGATCGAACCGAATGGCGAGTATATTTGGCAGGACCAGGGCATCCAAACCTTCCGCATGGTGCTGGCTCCTCACGCAGGCGCCTGGCAGGACGCAGGCATCGTTCACATGGCGGAAGAACTGACAGCGCCTGTGCCCATAATCTATCAGGGCATCCATCGGGGAACCCGTGCGATGTCGGCTTCTTTCCTGTCTGTGGATGTACCCAACGTGGTCGTATCCGACGTTAAGCAGGCGGAAGACGGAACCGACCTCATCATCCGCTGCTATGAGACCGCTGGGCGCGCCACCAAGGCGTCGCTTGATTTGGGATTGGTCCATCGCCAATGGACCGGCCAGTTCCACCCGCTGGAAATCAAAACACTGCGAGTTCCTCTGGCGGCGACGGGTAAGATTCGAGAGGTCAATGCGCTGGAGCAATAAGTGTAAGGCTTAAGTTTAAGTTGAAAAGGGTAAAATATAAAGAACAAAGCTTAAGGCGCAAGGGGTGTATTGTGAACGAAAAGGTCGAGTTCAAAGGGTAAGGGTGAAGGGAGAAGGAAAGGTTGGAGTCTAAAGGGTGAAAGGTAAGTGCCAAGCTGCGAAAGCCAGATGGCGCAGGGCAGTCGCCGATTTGGAGTTCACTCGCACGATGTTTACCCTTTACCCTTTTCACCTTACACCTTAAACTTCAACCTTTTCCTTCACCCTCTCGACCTCGTCATTTACCTGATTTCTTCGAGCATCGCCATCGCTTGGACGACGGTGGCGCCTTCATGCACCACGGCCTGGCAGGCGCGGATCATTCGCGCCGGGTGTGGGTGTTGATAGATGTTCCGCCCGTAGACAATACCGGCAGCGCCCTGCTGAATCAGCGTGTGAGTTCGCGTCAGGATTTCATGGTCGGAAACGCGTGCCCCACCGCGCGGCAAGAGCGGCCGGGGTGAAGCGGCTTCAACCACCAGGTGGTAATCATCGAGCTGTTCGGCCATGTCGGCTTTTACGATGTCGGCCCCCAGTTCCACTGCCTGCCGCGCCAAGGCAACGGTCTTCGCGATATCGGGATTGGTTTTATATCCGCCTTTTTCATCGTGGATCAGCATCATCGGCTCAATCATCATTGGCATTCCATAGCGCTCGCACTGCGGCTTGATGCGAACGATGTTCTCGATGCACTGCCGGTACACCTCATCCTGGCCTGGCGCCCAAAACAGGTTCAGGACAATCGCCGCTGCGTCCAGCACCACCGCTTGTTCCACTGCATCGTCAATCAATTTGCAAAAAACATGTTTTGGCGTCGGAACGCAGTAGATGTTGGGAAAATCCACCCGAATCACCAAGGCCGGTTTGGGATTTTGCTTCAGATCCTGAAGCCAGTGGGCCTGTCCCGTGGTTATGAGGATGGCGTCGGGAGTGGCTGCGGCGACGGTACTGATGACACTTTGCATATTCTCGATGCCGGGAATGAGGCTTGGCACGTTTACCGCACCGTGGTCAAGCGCCACCTGAAGGCATTTTCCATCCTGTGCAAACAACCGGTTCAACCTGGGATTTACAGACATGCAGATGACTCCTTGAAGATAGCGAATTCGATTCCAGGTGATTTTGGATTCGTGCCTTGGTCCCCGATTGGGCGAGGGAAGGCCTATCTCTGATTATAGTACCGATTGTGAGTGTGGGATTGTCGGAACCCCCTACGCCGCAATCGGCCGATAGGGGAATCTCGCTTCGAGTTGCAGCACTTCCTGCCATGACTTACTCCCACCCGTGGTGGTCAAGTCGCTCAGATTCATGGCCCCGGCGCATGTGGCGAAGCGCAATGTCCTATCATGCTCCCAGCCTTGATAGATACCGTAAAGGATTCCGGCGCAGTAGGCATCGCCCGCCCCCGTACTGCCCACGATGAAGTCATCGGTAACGGCCAGCGACGGCTGCAAGATCTCCACTCCTGCTCTTGAAAGCAGATAACCGCCCTCGGGGAAGTGAATGACCACCAGGTCTTTAACTCCGAAGGCGAGAATGGCGGCGCCTATCTTCCCCAGGTTTTCCGGAATCAAGTTGCCTTCCACCCGCAGCGGGATGCCCGTCAGCTTCTCCGCTTCCCAGTCATTAATGATGCAGTAGTCGGTGTATTTCAGCGCTGGAGGGACAATTTGTCCAAAGCGGTTACTGTCTTCGGAAACCAGATCGATGGAGGTTCGGATGCCCCGGCTTTGAAGTTGCGCCAGCAAACGCGCCGCCACGGTTCCATACTCCGCGTCGGGTTGATCCATGGCGTCCATCAGCAGCAGGTAGCCCAAGTGGAACATCTTAACCGGCAAATTATCGACGTCGACGTGATGCGGCTGATACAGGCTGTTGGTGCCTTTATAGTGGAAGTAGGTGCGGCGGCCGCTGCCTTTAATGCTGAATACGTCGGTAAACGACGTCCCCGCAAGGTCCGTGCGGCGCAGTTGGTCGAGACTGATGTTGGCGAAGGGGCGGCATAGTTCCACCAGGTAGTCGCCATAAGCGTCGTTTCCGATCAGTCCGAGGGCATGGAGCGGCAAGGTCGAGTCAAACGTCGCCAGATCGATCACCACATTGTGCGCCAGGCCGCCACCGCCGCGAGACATTTCAGTGATGTAGGCAATCGAATTCTCCTGCGGATAGTGGTCAATGACCTTCACGGTATCGACCACCCAAACGCCTCCACAGGCAATTCCCTGACGATGATCTGTTGTCATGGACATCTCCCAAGAGCAGTGACAAGTTAAATGTGAAATGTGGCGAGAAGACAAACCACGGGATTCTGCCATTGCTTGTCACTCATCACTCGTTACTTGTCACAGTGCCATTTCAATTGGCCTTCCAGTACCTGGCGTAATCCTGCGTTAAGAGGTGCAGCGGTTCTGCATCCTCTTCGATTTCGGGAAATCGGCCCACGGGTTTGTAGAAGCGATTGTCGCCCGCATCGTCATTCACCAGCGATACTTCGCCCACCAACACCCGCTGCCCCGTCCCCCAGAATTCGTGATAGAGATAAGGTGTCAGCGTGATGCTCTCTCCTGGGTCGAGTTCCACGATGTCCCCGGCCTTAAAGTGGCGCTTGACGCCGTCGAGGCTGGCGACAACGGGAGTGTCCGCGAGCCCCTCCTCAGGTGTGGCGTTGTACAGCTTGATGGCCAATTTCCCCCCGCCGCGATTGATGATGTCCTCAACCTTGTTCCAATGGAAATGGAACGGGGTTTTCTGGTTCACGTCCACCACCATGATCTTCTCGCAATAGAGCTTTCCCTGCTTGGCTCGCATTTCCGCCTGGCTGCCGTTGCGGACGGTGAAGAGAAACAGTCCGTCTTCGGCGTATCTGCCCAGGCCGAAATCGGTGATGTCCCAGCCCAGTTGATTTTCCACGATCTCGCGGGCTTCCTCACCCCTGCTTCGCCATTCTGCCGGAGTCCAATAGGCGAAGGGGGGAAGATAGAACCCGCTTTGCCGTATGAATTGTTCGGCCTCTTGCATGATGGTATTCACTTCCGAGCGCTTCATGTTTTCCTCCTCGCCTTAGCGACTTGTCATCCCAGTGCAAAGGCGCACATGGTATCAGCAGAAACCACCGGGGGTCTAGCCAAATTCGCATGCATGATCCGCAAATCGGTAGCTCTCATCTAGGTACGGACATTCAGCCCGCGTTGAGGAATGTGGCCAACGTGCCCCGGGCCCTCTTCAGGTCATCCTATTGAAACCGTCCCCACAACTTGACAGTTCGATCTGCGCTCCCCGACGCGAGCCATTGCCCGTCGCTGCTAAAGCTGACCGATTCCACGTCGAAACCATGGCCTTTCAATGTCTGCTTTAACTTTCCGCTCGCAAGGTCCCAGATCTCTATGGTGTTGTCATGGCTTCCCGATGCAAGTAATCGGCCGTCGGGGCTAAAGGCTACGGAGCGAACCCAGAGCTTATGCCCGGCAAAGATATGGACCGGTGTCCCGCGGGCCACGTCCCAAACCTGGACCGTGGTGTCGCCGCTTCCTGATGCCAGTTGACGGCCGTCCGGACTGAAGTCGATGCACGTCACTTTGCCTTCATGCCCGCTGAGGGTTTTAACCAAATTCCCCGTCTCGACATCCCAAAGCTTGATGGTCTTGTCATCACTCCCCGAAGCGACAAGGCGGCCATCCGGGGTGAAACGGACGGCGGATACCGGGCCTTGTTGCCCCCTCAGGCTTTGCTTGAGAGTTCCTAGCTCAACGTCCCATACCTCCAGTGCATTATCCCATCTTCCAGATGCCAATAATTGTGCTTGGGGAGCAAATGCCACAGAGAGAACAGGATTCCCATTTCCCTTCAGAGTTTGCTTTAAATTACCGCTTGGAATCTCCCAAACTTTTATTGTGGTATCGGCGCTCCCAGACGCCAGCAGGCGGCCGTCGGGACTGAAGCTGACGGACTCCACGTAATTTTCGTGTCCGCGCAGAGTTTGTTTCAATTCATGGGTTGCCACATCCCACAGCTTGATGGTCTTGTCCGTGCTCCCCGAAGCGAGGAGTCGTCCGTGCGGACTGAATGCCACTGAAGTCACTTCGCCCTGATGACCGGTCAGTGTCGCTGTCAACTTGTAGTCGCCTTGCCTGGTTTGAAACCACCACCACGTGCCGCCCGCAATTGCCAGGAAGATGAGTACGGTGGCAACAATCCAAGGCCAGACTTTTCGGGGATCTTCTCTCCTTATTTTCGCCGAACGAAACTGCGGTCCGGGTGGTCTGGAATCGGGTCGAGCCGGGGCGGGGGATGCGGGCTTGGAAGGAGGATTGTCGGCCGTAATCTTGTCTGTTACCGCGACGTGCGCAGTTTGGGGCGATCCCACCGGCCTTGCTCGTAGCGCAGCCACGACATCGGTTGTTGGCCTGGAATTTAGTCCCAATGCGGCTTGGAATTCAGCACACGACTGAAATCGCTCTTCCGGCTTCTTGGCCAGAGCCTTCAGGATGGCGGCTTCAATAGAATCAGGCAAGTCGGGCACGAATTGGCGGGGCGGGGGAGGCGGTTGGCTGGTGTGCGCCGTGAGAATGGGAAAATCGCTGTCCGATTCTTTCGGCCGTTCAAAGGGCACACGGCCTGCCAGCATTTCATACAACGTAATTCCCAGCGAATAGATGTCGGACCGATGGTCGATTTTCGTTCCGTGGATCTGTTCCGGTGACATATAGGACGCCGTGCCCACCGCCATGCCGGTGCGTGTGAGATTGGCGGTCTCCCGGCCGCGGGCGATGCCGAAATCGGTGAGCTTGGCAACACCCTCGCGCGTTAGCATGATGTTCGAGGGTTTGATGTCGCGATGAATCACTCCTTGGGAGTGGGCGAAACCCAGCCCGTCCAGCGTTTCGCGGAAGATCGGCAAGGCCTCACCCAGTGCCATAGGCCGGGCCAGCCCCTTCAAGCGCTGCGCCAGTGTTTCCCCCTGGATGAGGTCCATCACGATATAGAACCGGTCGTCCACCACCAGAAATTCGCGGATTTGGACAATGTTGGGGTGCTGCAAGCGCCGCTGAATTCGCGCCTCATTCAGAAACCGTTCGCGGATGTCCGGATTGACCATCAGTTCGCGATAGATGGCCTTGATGGCAACGACCTCATCAAAAACCATGTGGACGCCGCGGTAGACAATTCCCATGCCTCCGCGCGCGATCTCACCCCCTAGCCGATAACCCGAGATTTGCTCCGGCATCGTGGTGCTTCCGCCTATTCCCATCCTCTTTGTGCCCTCGCGTCCATTAGGGTTTGGCCCTCTGACATCGCGTGATTATAACCGCAATGTCCTGGCGCCCGAGCCTTCAGAAATAATTTTATGGCATTTCTCAAAAGAGATTGCGAATATATGTCAAAAGGAGAATCCCATGCGAATCGTCCGACAATCCCTGGTTTTGTTCCTGGCGTTGCTCACCCTCGCGGTCTCGGCTCTGGCGGCCAGCAAATCCCAACCTGAATTCGATAAGATCAAATCGCTGGCCGGAAACTGGGAAGGGAAGGCATCTGACGGCAGTTCTGCCCACCTCAACTACAAAGTCGTCTCTGGCGGAACCGCCGTGATGGAGACGATTGAGGGGAAAGCAGAAGCTCTGATGGTCACCATGTACCACCTGGACGGCGACCAACTGATGATGACACACTATTGTATGGCCAATAATCAGCCCCGCATGCGGGCCGACGCGTCCACCAGCAGCCCCACCTCCATCAATTTTAGGTTAATCGACGTCACCAACCTCTCTAGTCCCGATGCAGGCCACATGGTCGGCCTAAAGATTGATTGGAAAGACGCTGACCACGTAACGACGCACTGGACCTGGAGTCAAAAAGGCGTAGAGAGCGTCGAAGCCTTTGATCTCCACCGGGTCCAATAACGGCGGCGGAAATCAGGGTGCCGCACCTTGCAAACAGCAAGAGTGGATGCACAGTCCTGCCTGGAAGTTTCCACAGCCTGGCCGGTGATAGACTGACCACGGGGATAGCACCTGTTTTCAACAGCGCAATCCACAGATTCTGCGTAGTTTGTGTCGATTTCGACATTCTTTTCCACAGGGGCGAATTCTAACCCCCTTCAGTTCCCCTGTGGAAATCCCTCTTGCCAATTAAGCTATACTGATCAACTTGGGCGTGTGCGCATCCGCTTCAGGGTTGGTCTCCGACGGCCGTCGTCGATCGGAGATCGGCGCTACAATTGATGTCGCGCCGCATAATTTGCCATCTGCGAAAGGGTTTCCTCCAATGTCCCGCGCCTTTAGATTTCGGCCCCCGCCCTTGCTGCTGGTGGCCCTTTTCTTGACAGGACTGGGTGGAATGCAGAACACCGCAGCGACCCCAGGCGAGAAAGTTAAGCCCATTGTTGCACCTTTCGCCCCTCTACCTTCTGAAGACCAGTCGAAAGATGTTTCGAAATTCTCCTTCGTCCTTTATGGCGATACCCGCGGGGGCCAGGACGGTGTTGCCCTTCAGTCTGACCACTCCCGCGTTATTGAGGGCATTCTGGGACAGATCAAGTCGCTTCAGGGCACCGACTCGCCTGCGCGCTTTATTCTGCAAACGGGTGACGCAGTGGCGCATGGTGATGATCCGCATGAATGGAATGTCAGTTTCGTTCCTCTCATCGATCGCCTGGTGCAGGAAGGCGGGATTCCTTACTTTTTCGTTCCCGGGAACCATGACGTGTCGACCGCTACCAGGGTCGATGCACCGTCAAGGCAGGCGGGGCTGAGAAATGTACTCGACGCCGTCCAGTTGTTGATCCCTCCGGAAGGCTCCCCTAGCCGGCTGGCAGGCTATTCCACCTACTCGTTTGGGTATGGAAATACCTTTGTCATCGGTTTTGATTCTCTGGTCGCCAATGACGATAAACAGTATGTGTGGATCAAAGGGCAGCTTGAGAAGCTCGACCGGAAGCGGTACGTCAGCATCCTCGTCTTCTGCCACCATTCGCCGTTCTCGTCGGGCCCCCACAGTCTTCATTTGGATGAGCCCACACGAGTGCTTCGATCGCGTTACCTGCCGCTTTTTCAAGCCCACCATGTGCGGGCCATGCTGACCGGCCATGAGCATCTCTACGAGCATTGGGTGGAACACTATACCGACAACACGGGTCTGCATCGCATGGATTTCATTGTTTCCGGCGGCGGGGGAGCTCCAATTTACGACTACATGCGCGAGCCAAATTTGGACGACTATCTGAAAGCCAACGAGGGAGCGAAAGTGCAGCTTCAGCATTTGGTGAAGCCCGGCCGGGCTGGAGCATCAAGCCCTCATCATTTTGTTGTGTTCCGCGTGGATGGCGAGGATATCGGCTTGGAATTTCACTGCGTGGACGTCGGCTCCACCTTCCACCCTTACCCGGGCGACCACGTCGAATTGCAAGATCCCGGCAGGTAAGCAGAGCTTAGGGCGCTCCCATTCCTTCTCTGCTGTCACGACTCGGTGTTCAATACCGCCGTCTGATCGAGACAGGGAACTCGGCTCTCTTCATCCCGTTTGAACTTTCCTCGCTTCCTCTCGCCCCCTTTCCGTCTCTTCCATAAATGCTCACCAGAAAAATTTGCTCATGGCAGCCGAACTCTTTTTGATCAATCCCTGAATTCTTCCAGGGCAGGGAAGGCTTGCTTGGGCGTGGGAGCAAGGCACGGGTCATGTTCCAAAGCTGTGGAAAATTTGCCCTCCGCCTGGTGATCAGGCATTGTCGACGCGCCGACATTTAGGGGCGAGCCGAATTTCGGATTTCCTTCTTTGTCCCACAGCAGGGGAGTGCTTTTGCACAGCCACGTCTGATAATATTTTGGGGACTGCCTAAAGTTAACATAATACGATATTCACAAAAGGCTGAGGAATTTGCACAATGTGTAATTTTTTAGATTAGATTATTTATCTTAAGCTGCTGAACTAGAGGTAGTTGGGACAGATTAGTTGTCTCGTATTGCAAGCAGAATTAGGGGAATGACTCACTTGGCTCACCCAGCTAAGCTGCTATTTCCGTGAGCCCCAAAGGAGCGCAATAACTCAACCCAGGGCAACGCCCTGGGTCAATGGCGCGGCAAACAGATCCACAAGCCCTGTAGGGGCGGAAGACCGCACGTCACCCTGAATGTTTAACGCGGGCTGCGAGAAAGGTATCTCGCCCTTTCAGGGCTCGCCTTTCCTCGCGCGGGTTTGGGTCCCAGGGCGTTGGCCTAGGCTGTGATATCGCGCCCCGTCGTGGCTGTAGCTTGCCGGGCGTTGATCCACGGGTGGCGCCCTCGCTGCCGCGGAAGCCACCTCGCTCATTCCATCTATGTGCATACCGGGCTGATTGAGTTTAGTAAGTCATTCCCGAAATTAGGCAGGAATATGATCGGCCATGACCTACAAGTTGATTCCATAGGCAATCCGCAGGCTAATTAAGAGGGGTGGTCTCAGGTCTTGGGCTGAATCGGCGGCAATTGTTGGGAGGGGACCCGCTGCGGAACGGTGCACGGACAAAGCCAATTCCCTTTCGATGCCCCTGTGGCCAACGATGGTGCTGTTGGTAGGGGTTGGCCGCGCGGTCAAATGATCAGAATGAATGTGATGCTTTGATTTATGTCGCTTAATATGCACAAAATTAAATGTATTGATGACAAATCAAATTCCAAGAATGGTCTGAGAACTTTTTTGCGACCCACTCACCCCTTCCTGCCACCAAATTCCGGTCGGCTGCGCTGAAGGGAAGAAATTCCGCCGTGGCCAATGCCGCTTTTTCTCTTCCCGGCGGGGGGCGCGTGTGCTAACCTTTTCTCTTTGTCGGCGCGTCGACATTGGCCATCGAATGCCCCTGCGCGAAACGGAAGCTATCGTCCTTCGAACTTACCGCCTGGGTGAAGCTGATAAAATCGCTTCGCTTTTTACGCGGCAAATGGGCCGCCTGAGGGCGGTGGCCCGGGGTGCCTTGCGCCCCAAGAGCCGGTATGGTGGTTCGCTTGAGCCCCTCAGCTATCTGCGCATTCAGCTTTTTGAGCGGGAGAATCGCGACCTGCTCCAACTGAATTCGGTTGAACTTGCCGAATCGTTTTTCAGCATGCAGGCGGATTACCAGGTGCAACTGGCGGCACAGTACCTGGCCGAGGTGGGGGAGCGACTGCTGCCTGAGCACGAAGCGAACGAGCGGACATTTCGCCTGTTCCTAGCCGTCTTGCGCGCACTCAAGACCTCGAAGGAAGTCAACCGCCCCCTGCTTTATTTTAATTACTGGATGGTGCGGCTGGGCGGCTTTCTGCCGAATCTTGCCACCTGCGCCTCCTGTAAGCGTGCCTTCGGGGACGAGGGGGGATTTTACTCCCGCGGCTCGGAATCGCTTTTGTGCCGTGATTGCAGGCATCCGGGCGGATTGCGGATCGCCGGCGCCGTCTTGTCCATGGTTCGGGCCTCCTGCCACCAGCCTCTGGAAAAGTGGCTGGAAGCGGAGAAGGCGCCACCAGGATGCCGGGAAGCGCGCCACTTTTTCGAAGAAATCATCGAGAGCCATACGGAAAAGCGGCTGATTACGCGGCAGATGATGGGAGAAGAAGTTTAAAGCTTTCTGCGATCAGCCATCAACAATCAGCTTTCAATCAAAGCATTTGCGGTATTTGCCGCCACATGGCCTGAGCTGACTGCGGATCGCTGGAAGCCGATTGCTGACCGCTGAAAGCTCTTTAAAACCTATGCCTACTCAAAACAAATCACAACGAACCACCACCGTCCCTCTCTCTTTTCAAGACATGCTTTTCCGGCTTAGCACCTTCTGGGCGGAGCAGGGATGCGTCATTGCTTCGCCCTACGATGTGGAAGTGGGAGCGGGCACGATGTGTCCGGAAACTTTTCTGCGCGTTCTTGGTCCCAAACCCTGGCGCGTCGCATATCCTCAGCCCTCCCGCCGCCCCGCCGATGGCCGCTATGGCGAGAACCCCAACCGGCTGCTGAAGCATACCCAGATGCAAGTGATCCTGAAGCCGCCACCGGTCAATATCCAGGATATTTACCTGGAAAGCTTGGGCGCGATCGGCATCGACATCCGCCTGCACGACATCCGCTTTGAGGAAGACAACTGGGAATCGCCCACCCTCGGGGCGTGGGGAATCGGCTGGCAGGTGATGCTGGACGGTCTCGAGATCACCCAGTTCACCTACTTCCAACAGTCCGGCGGCATCGACCTGGAGCCCATTAGCGTCGAGCTCACGTATGGACTTGAACGCATCGCCGCCTTCCTCCAGAACGTTGACGACGTCTACAAGGTTCGCTGGAACCAGGATGTGACCTACGGAGACATGCGCCACGATGAGGAATTGGAGTTTTCCGTCTACGATTTTGAGGCCGCCGACCCCGTGGTTTGCCGCCAGCTTCTGGACCTTTATGAAGGCGAGGCCACGCGCCTGCTGAGTGAATATCCTCGCATCAAATCATCGAAAGAAGACACAAAGAATGAGTTGATTAAGGAAAGTATTGAAAGTATGACATTAAAACAAAATCGTTTTCCCCTGCGCAAGGCCTTTGACCTTACGCTGAAGTGCTCGCACCTGTTCAATATCCTCGATGCCCGCGGTGCCATCAGCGTGACGGAGCGTGTGGCCTTGATCGCCCGCGTTCGAAAGCTGGCGTGCCAGGTGGCCAGCATCTTCCTTGACCGGCAGACTGCCGCGGAGGTGACGGCATGAGCGACGACACGCGAAACTCAAATGTCGATACTGGAAACTCGAAATTCGAATCTGGGAACTCTCAGCATGAAAAGGAAACTCCGGAATCCGGAATTCGGAACCCGGAATCTTCTTCCGGGACTGCGGTCCTCGTTGAAGAGCCTCCGACCCTCGACAGGCCTGAATCACCGCTTCCTGAAGCTGAAGGTTTGTCAAATCCAAAGTCAAAGCCCTCAGTAATATTGCCACTTTTACTTGAGGTAGGATGTGAAGAGATTCCAGCCCGTTTCTTGCGCGATGCAGAGAAGTCCTTGGGTGAACGGGTTCACGCCGCTATGCTCCAGGCGAGTTTGATTGGGCCTGAAACTTCCGCCAAGAAGGCCCAGGCGGCAGAGATTCACACCTATTCCACTCCGCGCCGGTTGGTGGTTCGCGTCCCCTCGCTCGTGGGTCAACAGGCGGATAAAGTTGAAGAGATCCTCGGCCCCCCGGTGAAGGTGGCTGTGGATCCTGCGGGCAAATACACTCGAGCCGCCGAGAGCTTTGCGCAGAAAAACTCTGTTGGTGTTGAGGCGCTGGCCCGCACCACAACTCCGAAAGGCGAGTACCTCTCGCTGACCAAGACGACTCCTGGGCGCCCGGCTGCTGAAATTCTGGCCGAGATCCTGCCCGGCGCCATCTTGGGACTCACCTTTCCCAAGAGCATGTATTGGACGGCAAAATCCGATCCCCGCTTCGTCCGGCCCATTCGCTGGATCGTTGCCGTGCTGGGAGAAGGGAAGGCGGCAGCCACCGTTGACTTCACTATTCTGGGAGTAAAGACGGGCAACTTCACCTTCGGGCATCGAGCCAAATCCGCCAAGCCAATCCCGGTGAGTGGCTTTAGGAATTACACGAAGAAACTATCGCAAAGCCTTGTTGAAGTTGACTATAACCAGCGTAAAGAGCGAGTGCTTCAAGCCGCGCTTGCGGTTGGCGACCCCGCCGCTGGCAAGATTGTTCAAGACGAGTGGCTGGTGGATTGGATTGCCAATTCCACCGAGTGGCCACTCCCCATGCTGGGCAGTTTTGACCCTCGATTTCTCCACCTGCCGCGCGAAATCCTGATCACCGTCATGCGCGACCACCAGCGCTACTTCGCCGTGGAGGATGAGCAGGGAGATCTGCGCCCAAATTTCGTCGCCGTCCTCAATATGGCCTCCGACGAACAGGGATTGATTCGCCAAGGCCACCAGCGAGTGCTTACCGCCCGCTTTCGCGATGCCGAGTTCTTCTGGACTGCTGACCAAAAGCTCTCCCTTCAAGACCGCGTCCCCCTGCTCGATAAGGTCACCTACCAGGCAAGGCTTGGTAGTTATGGAGCTAAGGTTCATCGAAACAGATTAATAGCTGAATATATTTGCGCAACACTTGGAGCTTCCGGAGCCCTGAAGCCCGCTCAAACATCCCACGTGCAACGGGCCGTGGAGCTCTGCAAGTGCGATCTGACGGCGCAGATGGTGCAGGAATTTACTGAGCTTCAGGGAATTGTGGGCGGGCTCTACGCCAAGGTGCAGGGCGAGCCGGAGGAAGTTGCCACGGCGATCTATGACCACTACCTCCCGGCAGGCGCGGAAGGGAAGTCTCCCCGCACGCTTGTGGGCGCGGTCGTCTCTCTGGCTGACAAGGTGGATGGCGTGGTGGCGGGCTTTGCCGCTGGCTATGAGCCCACGGGATCGAGCGATCCCTTTGCCCTGCGGCGGCAGGCCAACGGAATAGTTAGAGTTATACTTGAGAATAATCTTGCATTGAATTTAAAAGAAGTCGTTAATATGGCCATAGAAGCCTTGGATATCGAGTGGCGAAAGCCCAGGGAAGAAGTTCAGACCAGGGTGCTTGACTTCTTCGCTGAACGCCTACGCTACTATTTCGAATCCGTTCGAGGGTTCCGCTATGACACGGTGCGTGCCGTCGTGGCGGCAGGTGCTGAGCTGCCCGCTGACGCCCAGGCGCGGGCCGAAGCCATGGAGGCTCTCAGGGGTGGAGAAGACTTTGAAGCGTTGTCATCCGCCGCCAAACGCATCCGCAACATTCTGGCGAAATCGGCCACCTCGGCCGACTGGCAGGCAGGCGCCGTGGTCGCCGAACTGCTGACCGAGGCGCAGGAGAAAGAGCTGGCGGAATCCTACGCACGAGTCTTTGCCGAGGTCGAAACCCACCGCGCCGCGCGCGATTACCGCCAGGCGCTGGAAGCGATCTCAACGCTGCGGCCTGCGGTTGACCGCTTCTTTGACGCCGTCCTGGTGATGGCCGAGGACAGGGCCGTCCGTCAAAACCGCTTACGGCTCCTGAAGAAGCTGGACGAACTGTTTTCTGGAATCGCGCACTTTGCGGAAATAGCGCAGGGGCAGTGACGTGTGGCAAGTGACGAGCAAGCAGTGTGATTTGTGACAAGTAACAAGGGACAAGGGAAGAGTGACGAGCAAGCGCTGCGACGTAATATTTTGTGTACGCACGCGGTTCGAAACTTGCAAGCTCCAATAATCGATGGCCAAACTCAGAATCCAACGGTTTGAAATTTTAAATCTCAAATTGAAATTCAGATTCCTAAGAATCTCTGGGGTAGGCTTCTCTAGCGTTTTGTGTGATTTAGGGGTGCTTTAGGTCCACGAATTCGGCAATGTCGACGCGCCGACATCCACGTTCAATCCTCGTCGCACCCGCACCCTGCACGATCACTCCGCACCATTTCCCACTCTTCGATTTGCCACCGCCTGCCCGCAAATTTATTTCTTCCACACATTTTTTCGCCTCATATTTCCTTGCGAATTGCATGAATTGACCGTGTCCTTTCGGCAAGGCTGCATGACTTGATCTAACCGAAATTGCTAATGTCTGTCTTTTGCCCAGGAGGGCAAGGAGGACAGACGATGGCCAACGAGATTCCT
>PLSX01000162.1 GCA_003165315.1 Acidobacteriota bacterium | reverse complement strand
CGAAATCCCCCCGTTCCACGGATCAGGTCTCCACATTCCGGGTCAGCCGCAAGCATTGCCACGATGTCCGCACGCTCTTCCTCGCTAAAAAGCTTGTTGGCAATCGCGAGGTATGTAGGCGTCTCAACGACCGTCTGCACAACCTGGTTGTACTCCATTGGACACCATCCGTCAAGCAGAATTGAGAAACCGACAAACCGGAGGGAAACAAGGGTGTCAGGGAACAGGGAGCGGCACAGCGAGGAGTTATTTTCCCCGAGAAAAGTTATTCCGCGATACGCCTCGTGTCATGGTTACAGCAAAAATAGCGGCTCGTCTCAACGTAGGGTTCAAGTTCTTCCACGTAACTTCAAATGCGTGTGTTCGGGTCGGCGGGCAACAACACGCGATCCGCCGGCAGGCCGCTGGGAGTCACGGGCGCATCGCTGATGTTACCGGTGTAATCATGGACGCTCGACCAGGGCCAATCCTCCGGTAACAAAAAACCAAAGGTCCGATAATACCCAGCACCGAAGTCGAGGCATCGCGCCCCGTATATTCCTCAAAGCCTTCGCTGCAACATGTCATTTCAGCGTGATTTTAATTTGCATCGCCACGCCACTCTGACACCCTTTTCCCCACGGGGGGGCGGGAGCGGCGGATGGCAGGGTGGTCAGCAGGGTCAAACGGGGGCAACAGGGTCCGCAGAACTAAGAACTTGCTGGAACAAAGGAGGGGCGATAGGGCTGTGCTCCCTCTATGCCGGGGCACTGCCTGCAAACGCGCAAGTTGGCGGCGAAAGCCGCCTTTGGACTGCGGTCGCGAAGCTGCCGCTTTTCTGGCCTTTGCAATTTTCCCCTATAAAACCCACTCGCAGCCGCATAAACTCCCGGTAGAAAGCGGCAGCTTCGCGGCCGCACTCCAAAGGCGCTCCGCGCCCGCTCAAACCATGATTCGTCTCAAACGAAAGAACCAGGTGAGAAAGAACGAAAGGTCCGATAACACCAAGCGTCGCGGTCGAGACATCGCGCCCCGTATATTCCTCAATCCCGCCGCTGCAACACGTCATTTCCTGAATCTTTGGGGGTGCGTAGGGTTGCTTCTCCTACTCGAAGCCATAACACATGATGGTTTTCTTCCGCCCCTGGTTTTCTCGGTTGTCCTCGCTTGGCGAACGCGTTCCAATCCTCGCTCTTCCTCATCCAAGTCTCACCCATGCACAATTCACAGTCATGGCTTGTCATACGCCCGGCAGCCTGTGCGGTCAGGTCAAAAGGTAGCCGAATGGTAAACATGCCTGAGAATTCAGGCGGAGTGGGGAGAATTGGAGACCTTTTGTCATGGGCAAATCAGGCGGGGATAATTTGACCTCTGCCACGAGCATGATGTCGGCGAGGAGGGGCGAGAATCAGGAAACGACGGCCCGGGTACGCGGATTCCGGATCCGCGGCTTTCAGGTTCCGATTCTGGGATTCCGGATCTCGCCGCTGCTTCCAAACTGTCCCACTACCAAAAAAACCGCCAAGAGTCATTTTGTCGTACATCAAGCGCGGCTATTTGCTGGCTTTGACGGGGATTGTCGGGGTATCCACAATGCACCCAGCCAGTTGCCCTGTTTTGAAGCATGATGCAATTTGAAATTCTTCCGCCCATTCCTAATTCTCAATTCTTAATTCGTAATTCAGCCCCCAGCCCCCAGTCCCCAGCCAGCCCCCACTTCCTACTCCATCTCGAACGCCAGGAATTGCAGATCTCCGTTGCGTTCGATTTGGAGCACCACAGGGTCGCCGGCTTTCAGTTGTTGGATGCTTGTGCTAAGCGTATCCAAGCTGATGATGGTGGTGCCATTCAGCGCGTGGATGACGTCTCCCGTTTCCAGGCCGGAATCGACCGTGGCGCCAAAGGCTGTGCGGGCCGCGACGATCACTCCCGATGCCATGCGCAAGCTCGGAACCATGGCGGCAATGTCTTTATCGATCTGAACTCCGAGAATCCCCAATTTCGGCACCAGGTCCTTCGCCGGGTCGAGAGAATCGGCCAGGCGGTCCATATCGTCATGCTGCTCGATGACGGGGATTTGAACCGAGACCTTTTCCGAGGCGCGCACGACTTCCAATTGCAGTGGAGCGGGATCTGCGCGGAACTGGAACGCGGCGTCAAACTGCGGGACGTTGATCACCGGCTTGCCATCCAGGGTCAAAATGATGTCCTGGACTTTCAACCCCGCTGTCTCAGCGGGACCTTTGGGCGTTACGTCGGAGACGATCACGCCATAATCCTGTTGCAGCCCCAATCCGGCCGCCATGGTGGGGGTGATGGTCTGTACGGCCGCGCCAATCGTCTCATGGTGCACATGCCCGTGCTCACGCAGTTGCTGGTAGATGCGCCGCACCACTCCACTGGGAATGGCAAAGCCGAGGCCTTCATTCCCGCCGCCTTGCGACAGGATAAAGGTGTTGATCCCCACCACCCTGCCCTCTGTGTCCACCAGCGGGCCACCACTGTTCCCGGGATTGATGGGGGCGTCGGTCTGGATGTAGACCATGGGGCGATCGGGGTCGGGCTGCCGGGCGACAGAGCTGACCACGCCCATGGTTACAGAGTTGCCCAATCCCTCCGGGCTGCCAAAGGCGAAGACCAGTTGGCCCTGACGAACGTCCGCGTACCTGCCGAAAGGAAGGGAGGGCAATCCGCTGGCTTCAATCTTCAGTAAGGCCAGGTCCGCCTCTGTCTCCACTCCTAGGACGCGCGCATCCATGGTGGTGGTCTTTGAACGCAAGGTGGCATGGGGCGAATTGCTGTTTTCCGATGTAAACAGCACCACCCGCACTCTTTCGGCGCCTTGCACCACATGGGCGTTGGTAACGATGTACCCGTCCGGGTCAACGATTACGCCGGAGCCGAGGACTCGCTGGTGCCCAATCAGCGCCGTCTGCCCACGCTGCTCAACGGTTCCGTAACCAGTCACCAGAATCTGCACCACGGCGGGAGAAACCTGCTGCACCAGTGACACCACCGAATCATCAAGTTGTTGGAGCGACTTGACTTGTGCGGGATCCTTGCCTGATGTGGGCAGGGCGCCAATCGCCAGCGCCATCACTGCGAGGAGCATGGCCCCCGTTCTGCCCATAAATGAACTCCGAAAATTTCCTGGAGCTGCCAACATAATGCCTCCTTGCAAGCCTGATCGGTCCTCTCCCATGACACGGGATTATCAAACGCCGCCAACGGATTCGTTTTTCCGGGTACAGAATGCCTCATTCGTTAAGATGCCGGAGATGCCGCTTTCCGCTCATTTAAGAGGCACAAAATGTGGTGAATTTAGCACTTTTCTGGGAAGAGGTGAAGATTCGGGCAGGGAAATCCGGCAGGGAAACACAACATGGGCGCGTTCTGGCGATCTCAAACGGACCCGTCAGGGAATTGCATTCCGAATAAGACTCGCAATATCACGAGGGACGGGCCGCCATTTGCAGACGCAGGTAGAGGCGGCGCATGACCTGGCGGTCGATGGGCGTCATGGAAAGGAATTCCATGGCGAATCCGCCGGGAATTTTCGCGCGCACCACGGACGCCGCGCGGAAGTAGTCTGCCCCCACCTCAATGACCAGCTTGAAGATTGCTCCCATCTCGACCTCGTGGGAAGACTTTACGGAAAGGCCAAAGGGGCTGATTTCGAGCAGGGTTGCGGTGAATTTTGCGCTGGTTCCATCTAGTGCCACAGGCGTAGCCGCTGGCGCGTGAAGGCGGGTTGCACGTCGGGTTGCCATTTAGTGCCCCCAGAAATCCGCGTTCCTAAAGTGACGCGGATTCGAGTCTAGTCTTTGGGTCCACCCAATGGCCCCCCATCCTACAGACAAAAAGTCAAGACGTCAACAGACCAAAGTAACATGATTAAAGGGCTTGATACGTGGGCCGGAAGTGCTTGTGCCGGAAGTGCTTGTGTCGCTAGCTTAGAACACAGTTCGAATGTGCTCGCCGGAAGTGATCTGCCGGATGCGGCGGGGACCGGACGGTACTTCTGATGGCGCCATCCCCACGCGCCGGTAACCGCCGACATATCCCGGGATTCCCCGGAAAACCGCGGCTTATTCGCCCTAAGAATTTATCAGGCCCATCGGGAGGAAAAAAGAGCGGGAAAATAATGCGGGGTCAACTGAATTTGAGAAGGTAGCCTGGTGCGGGAACTTTACCGCCGCAATTTCGCCAGGGCGGAAAGGATCTCAGGATTGTTGGGGTCGGCGGCCAAGGCCGTTTGCAACTCCACCAAGGCTTGCGCATTACGGCCACTCGCGGCGCAGATCAGTCCCAGATGATAGTGGGCATGGCCATCGGCGCCATTCATCGCCAACGCCGCTTTAAATGCGGCCTCGGCGCGACCCGTATCACCGGAGCGCTCATAGATGTATCCCAAATGGTCATAGGCCGCGAGGTTGGGCTCAACTTGCAGCGACTGGCTGAATTGCTGCTCGGCCTCTTTGAGCCGTCCTGAATCAAAGTAGAGTTTGCCCAACACGTTATGCGCGCCAAAGTTGAGTGGGGCAATGGATATGGCGATGCGGAACTGCTCCTCAGCGAGATCCATCTTGCCGGTTTCCGCATAGGCCGCGCCCAGATTCAAATGTGCATCCGAGTCGTTGGGGTTCAGCAGAATGGCGCGTTGGAGATACGCTTCCGCCTCGTCGTAGCGCCCTTGTTTGGCGCAGAGCGCACCCAGGGCGTTGATGGCTCGAACAAAGTTCGGCTTGAGGCGCAGAGTCTCCTTCCATTCGCGTTCAGCCAGCGTTCCATCACCCCGCAGCCAATAGGCATCGCCAAGTGCGTCGTGCAGAATGAACTCATCCGGTTCGGCCGCAAGGGCTCTGGATATCAAGGTGATGTCGTCCTGCCAATCGGGAATCCTTGTGACGATGCGGAGTACGCACAGTATTGCTATAAGGCCGGTGCCCGCTACCACTGCCCATCGCCAGGTCCTCTGCCGCCGTGATGCCGCTTCCCACAATGCTGCGCCTGCCCAACCAACGACCAGGCAGAATCCCACTGAGGGAAGATAGAAGTAACGGTCGGCAAGCACATATGAGCCCATCCAGCGGGCATTCAGAACGGGTCCGAGAGTGCAGAGCATCCAGAGGATTCCAAAGGACGCCGGTCGCCCCTTCTTCCATAACGCGACAAAGGCCGCAACGCACAGGATCAATCCACCGATGCCTCCAAGCACCGGCGTGGAGAAGAGATGGTCACTGGGATGGAAGATGTAAAAGGCGAAAAGGTGCGCGGGCAAAATGAGTTTGAAGAGGTATTGTCCCAGCAAAGCAAAGGCTGAATAGAGAGTTTCAATCGGAGTGAGACGGACCCATCCCATGGCGTGCGCGAATGATCCAATCAGATGAATGCGCATGAAGAGGTACGCCACCACTAACAGCCAGAGCACTCCATAGCGACCAAATTTTTCCACCCACGTGGTCTTTGGGCGGTCGTCGCGGTAGAAGTGCTCATAGATCACCGCAAGGACGGCAAGCGTCAGCGCCTGCTCCTTGGAAAGGAGAGCCAGAAGAAAGCAGCCCGCCATCCCAAATTGCAGAAGGAGCCCGCGATGCGGTTTATCCAACTGCAAGAAACACCAGAAAGTGAGCAGAAAGAAGAAGGTCACTTCCAAGTCGGTGACGGCGGAAATCCAAGCCACAGATTCAACGTGAACCGGATGAAGGGCAAACAAACCAGCCGCCGCAAACGCCGCGCCACGATACGGGAAGAGTTGCTTCGCAAAAAGGTATAACACCATCACCACGGCCGCGTGCAGAAGCAAGCTGGCCAAATGAAAGCCGAAAGCCCAAGGCCCGAAGATTTGGTAGCAGATCAGAAACCCGAACGTCATTACCGGCCGGTAATAGTTGGTCATTCCGTGGGCGTCGGCGAACGACCATACCGGCGTCGTCAATACTTCCCGCAAATGCCCGAAGGAGTGAACATAGGGATTGTCGATGATCTGGGCCTTGTCGTCATAGATGTAGGTGAAGTCATTACGGAGGATGCCCGCGTACGGCAATAGGGCAAGGAGCAAAAGAACCGCCAGGGGCCACGCCCCCGAAAAAAGAGGAGCGACATGATAGGGCAGATCAGCACCCGGAGCTGTGACCGCTTGGGTTTGGGTTCCTTCCGCGTGGTTGTTCATCACCTTACTTTAACCCGAATGGGAGAAACCTGGACTAATGGCGCAGTTTCTCCAGTGCGCCAAGGATTTCAGGATTGTTGGGATCGGCAGCGAGTGCCGCTTGCAGCTCTTCCGCTGCCTCAGTGTTTCGTCCCGATGCGGAGTAGATCAGCCCCAGATTGAAGTGGGCGCGGCTGTCCGTACTCTTGATTGCAAGTGCCTCCTTAAAGGCTCTTTCGGCCTTTACGGGGTCCTTCCATTGCACGTAAATGTAGCCCAAATGGTCAAAGGCAGCGATATTGGGCTCGCATTGCAGCGATTGGCGGAACTGCTCCTCTGCTTCAGGAAGCCGCTTGGAATCAAAGTAAAGTTTGCCGAGCAGGTTGTGAGCATTGAAATCCAGCGGAAACAGGAGTACGGCCGTGCGGAAGTGTTCCTCGGCGCTATCCATCCTGCCCATTCCCGCATATGCTGCGCCCAGGTTCAAGTGGGCAGTGGCATCGTTGGGATTCAGCCGCAGGGCTTTTTCCAGAAGCGGCAGGGCTTGTTCAAAGCGCTGTTGCTGAGCGTACAGCACCCCCAACGCATTGAGGGGTTCGGGAGAGTTTGGTTCAAGGCGCAAGGTCTCCTGCCATTCCCGCTCCGCTCCATTCAAATCTCCTCGGATCCAATAGGCCGCGCCCAGGGCGTCGTGCAATCGATAGTCATTGGGTTGGACCGTGAGAGCCCTGGTAAAAAGCGTAATGTCATCCCGCCAATCCAGCACGCGCAGACTGATTCGAAGGACGCAAAGCGCCGCTACCACACAGGCGGCGGCCACCACGATCGCGCGCATGCTAATACGGTTGGCTGAGGATAGCCAAATGGCTGCGAACGCCCAACCCGCAACGAGACAAAATCCCACCGAGGGAAGATAGAGATAACGCTCTGACAATACATAAGCGCTCATCCACCGGGCATTCAGCACCGGCAACAGGGTAACGAACAGCCAGAGAATGCCAAAGGAAGCCGGGAGCCCGCGCCTCCAGAGGGCGTAAAACAGAAACGCACAAATAACGAGCGCACATGATCCCGCCAGGACGGGCGCTTCGAAAAATCCATCACTCGCAAGGAAGGCGTGGAATGCGGAAAGGTGCACGGGCCGGAATAGGATGCCCAGATATTGCCCAGTAAGTGCCAAGGCGGAGAGGATTGTTTCCAGCATACTGAAAGAGTGCGTTCCCGCGGGGTGCCCTATCGCACCGATCAGTTTGACCCGCACTAAAATGTAACCGAGAAACACCAGCCACAACGGACCATAACGAAGCACTTTCTGGAAGGGTGTGGTTTCATGCCGGTCTCCCCGATAGAAATGCTCGTAGATGGCGGCGAGCAAAGGAATCGTGGCGGCCAATTCCTTGGACAGGATGGCAAGAACAGAGCTTCCCATCATGGCGGCAACTGCCCATGCTCTTATGCCACCTCCGGGAGTTGCAACCTGTAAAAAGCACCAAAACGTGAGCAGGGAAAAGAGGGTCACTTCAATATCGGTCACCGAAGATATCCACGCTACGGATTCCACATGAACTGGGTGAATTGCGAACAGGGCCGCGGTGGCCAGTGCCGCTGCACGATCACCGAGTAGCCGTTCCGCAAACAGAAACAGCATTCCCACCACAGCCATGTTCAGAAGCAAGCTGAATAGGTGGAAACCCAAGGGCAGCGGGCCGAAGATCTGATAGCAGAGCAGGAAGGCAAGCTTTACCATCGGCCGGTAATACGGAACTCCAGCCTGCGCGCCCATGTTTGAAAATAGAGTGGTGGTCAGCACTTCCCGCAGATGATGAAAGCTGTGCACGTAAGGGCTGTCGAGAATGAGGACCTTGTCGTCAAAAGTGTAAGCGAAATCGTTAAAGAGGATACCGATATAAGGAAGGAACCCCAGCAGTAGAAGAATCACCACTGGCCAGGGGCCAGCAAGAAAGGCGATGGCTCGAGGCGGAATGTCAGGCCCCGGCGCAACCAGCGGTCTAACTTCCGTCCCACCCTCCCGGTCATTCATGAATGCCCTCAACTTCGTTCATGTGAAAAAGGAGGAGAATGCCCACTCCTCTCGGCCCGTCATTCGCGGGTGAATTCGCCGCCATTATAGTTTAGTCAGGCAATCCCCACACCGCTCATTCCCGCAAGGGTGAATCCACTCCTTGCAGTTGAAGAAGGAGGTTCACCCAGAGCGCACAAAGATGGGCTCACAGAGCGCGCGGGGAGAATCCGTAATACTTTCTGTGTCTTTCGCGTCCCCATCGTGGCCTGAATGTGAAACGCTCCTTAAGCCATCTTAGCGGAGCAAATGACACCACCACCCGAAGCTGCGTCTTCTGCTTACCACCAACTGCCTGCTGCTTACTCCCTCCTGGCACCCGGCGCTGCCCCTAATAAAACGAAAAGCCCCTGGTTGCACGCTGACCGCACAACCAGGGGCCCGGGATACTGATGGGTTTGGCTTCTCCTTTTTCCGATGTTGCTCAGGAACGGCGCACAGCAGCGCCTTGCCACTACACCCTCTCTAAGCTAGAAAAGAAGAGAGGGGCCCACGGACGAGCGCGTACCTTGCGCCTAAGCCTCAGCACCCTCGCTAAGGTTACAATCACTTTCAATCGACATGGATCACCTCCTTTCTAGCGATGGGCCGATATTAAATCTGAGCTTTTGCGGAGTCAAGAAAAAAGTGGAGAAAACAGGACGAAAACGATAAGAAAACCGGTAGGCGCAGAAAGCAGCCTGCAGCGGACAGCAAATTGCTGAATGCTTCCCGCCTTCTGTCTACAGCTTTTCGTACTTTCCCGTCATAGCTCGCCAGCGCAGCACCAAGAGGTCAAGGGTCATGTGCAGGGAATCTTGCAGATAATGTACCTTGGTGGCTGGGTTGTGATTCCAACGCACTGGGACCTCCACCACCTTACCTCCCAGTCGCTCCACCAGGAAAAGAATTTCCGGATCGAATCCAAATCGGTCGACGCGCTGGAGTTCAAAAGCGCGGCGGGTGGTTTGGCGCCGGAAGAGTTTGAAGCCGCACTGCGTGTCGTAGATCTTGAGACCTGAGAAGATCCGGACGAGCAAGTTGAAGAATCGGCCTCCCCATTCGCGAAAGGGCGATTGGTGCGCGCCGATCAGTTCCCGTTGCAGCGCCCGCGAACCCACCACGGCATCGGCGTGGGAAGCTTCCATCGCGGCCAGCAGCTTGTCCGCTTCTTCGATGGGAGCGGATAGGTCAGCATCGGTAAAGAGGATCAGTTCGCCTTGCGCCTCCAGAACTCCATGCCGAACAGAAAACCCCTTGCCGCGGTTACGCTGATTGCGGAGCACACGAACCCCCGCCCGCGCGGAAGCGATTTCAACCGTGCTATCCGTGGACCCGTCATCCACCACAATGACTTCGATGGGGAAGTCCTTTCCATGAACGTATGCCTGGATAGCTTCCAGCGAGCTCACAATGCGGCCGGCTTCGTTGTAGGCGGGAATCACGATGCTGAGAAATGGTTCGGACATGGAGGGAAACTATATCAGAAGTCAGGAGTCAGAAGACAGGAGGCAGGAATTTTGAATTAAGAATTAGGAATTAAGAATTAAGAGCTGTGTGCTGGAAGCTCGAATTTGGGAACTATCCACCGCATGTCAGGAATCGTTTTCGAAATTCCTATTCCTAATTCTTAATTCCTAATTCTCAATTTTTAGGTCCCACCTCTTCCTGCTTCCACCCACCTTTTCCGATCAGGGGCACAAACTGGCATGCGCCGAGGCTGCGGGTGGTTATTCTCTCGCCTTGTCGGCATACTAACAGGAGTTCCTGTTGTCGCAGACTTCCCACCGGCGCCACCAGCCGGCCTCCCTCTGCCAATTGGCTGAGCATCACAGGGGAAATGCTGGGCGTTGCTGCGCTAACGATGATCACGTTGTAAGGAGCGCGTTCCGCCAAGCCGTCGCTTCCATCTCCGTCGAACACCTCGATGTTTCCATAACCCAACCGCTCGAGGCGTTCGCGCGATTCTTCCGCGAGCTGGGTATTTCTTTCCACAGCACAAACCGTTGCGCCCAGATGGGCGAGAATGGCCGCCTGATAGCCGCAGCCACCGCCGATTTCGAGTGCATGTTCGCCCGGGGCAGCGCGCGCGGCTTCCGTCATAAGGGCCACAATGTAAGGCTGGGAGATCGTTTCGTGCGTGCCAATCGGCAGCGGGCGGTCTTCGTATGCGGCGCCCACCGATTCCGTGGGCACGAACTTATGGCGGGGAATAACACGCATGGCTTCCAGCACGCGCTCATCGTGAATGCCGCGGCGCCGAAGTTGCTCCTCCACCATGTGGCGAGCCTCGAGATCGAAGGAATGGGTGATGGTCGTCAATTCGTTGCTCCAGCCTTGGCGGGTGGACGGATGGATCTCCACGCATCGAGCGCCCAATTTTTGTCCTCTGCCAGTGGATAGACAAACGAGCAGACGGATTTCACGGCGGGCGTGATGTTCAGCGTGTTCATCACAAAATACTCCTCGCCGGTTGGCCGAGCGTATTTGCTGATGGTGGCCGTCGCCGCATACTGCTCCCCCACTTCAACGTAGTCGGGCTTGCTCTCTTTCATCTGGCTTTTGGTCAATTCAAACTTCTCGTCCGGCATGGGTGCGGGTAGGCGGAAGGAGGTAAACCAGATTTCATGTGGCGGATAGACGGCGAAGAGGTTCTTATCCTTGTCAAAGTCGAACTCGCTGAAGGAGCCGGGAATGCGGATCCGCCACCCGCCCGTCAGCGCCACAGTAACTTTCCCGCGCCGGTAGCCAATCGATGGAGTCCCGGAAGCATGTGCCAGCACCACGTCCTTTTCCGGCGTCTCGGTCCCGAGTAATTTCAGAATCTCGCCCCACTCGGCCCAGGGATAAGGAAGTTTGGGATCAAGTTTGTAAGCCGCGGCGAGTGAAGCGGCAACCGCCTTCAGCGCCCCCGTCTCCGCCTCGCATACGGCAGGGCGCCAGCGCACGGTTTTCCACATCAGGGTGAGGGCGCGTCCCAGGTAATACTCGGCGTTTAGGCCCGGCGCCCACCACGCAAAGAAGTCCTTCCCCTGCGCGCCATCCTGTGACGTCTTCAGCATCCAGTCGCGATTGCGGGGGCCGAGCGGCGTGACGGCCAGTTGATCACTTTCGAAGTGGGCGTTCGGGGACATGCTGAGAGCGATGCCCGTGTCATTCGGGTCGAGCCGCCCATCGAAAAACAGCTTGGCCACACTCTCAAGCCACTGGGTCATGTGGATGAACACCTGGGGCTCGTCGCCGGAGAAGAAGTATCCGGTATCGTCGTCATACTCGCCGGAATCGTCCTCAGAGCGCTGCCACGAGGTTTGGAACTCGCGCGCCAAATCCTTCAGCAACGAAACCAGGTAGATGTGATAGCCGGGCCCCACGGAAGATGTGCTGGCAGATACCACAAGTTGATCCGAGCCGCTGAGCGAGAGTTTCACCATTTCTGCCCCGGGATGAAGCCGGAAGAAGATCGCGGGCGAGCCCTTCACTTTTCCCGGCGCGACCTCCGGCAACATTTCCGCGTACTTCTGCTGGAGCCAGTCGGTGATGCTGATCATCAACGGCCCGGGCTCGGGCGGGGGGGCAGCGAGTTTTGCCAGCAGATGTAAACCAATGGCCAAGGCGGGCTCCTGATTCCAGTTGATTGTACCTTACCCGCCCCCGCCCATGGGCGACTTAAGGAAGGCGAGTGCCCCGATCCTCTGCTGCCAACAGCTCACAGCCGACAGCCAACGGTAGGGACGCAATCGCGCGTCCCATGCCCCGTGCTGAGTGTCCCGCATCCCCAGCCCCGCTTCGAATATCTTCTGTGTTATCAATAGCTTCTTGGCTTCGTTCCGTTCTTTTTGATAACTCCTTTGTTTTCATCAACTAATGAGGAGCAGCCTTCATTTTTAACATCTTTTTGTGTCGCTGAATTTCGAGGCTGATTGGATGGTTTTTGGGGGGGGATCTTGCGGGAGTTCGGTGCTACTCCAAGCGTTCATCGCAACTCTAGCCTATACCTTTTGACCCATTTTGTCAAGAGGCAGAGTGTCGCTGACAAGCTCTGGATTTTGTGGAAAACCCGCCAATATATAACGAAAGCAAATCCTGAATCCCGTAACCCCTGTCCCATGTCCCGAGCCCCTTGTCCCATATACCTTGTCCCTCCTCATCCCGGCGCTGCCCGTGCTCCAAGCGACTTTTTCTTTGGGGCGTCTTGAGAGCCGCGGAGAAGTGCAGAAAGCGCGCACCTCCTCCCTACCGGCTTTCATGCCATGCAGCAATGCATTTGCCGATTTGAGATTGGAGTTGCTTTCAGGCTTTCAGGTGAAAAGAAGCACGGGTTAGGATGCAGCTTGTTGAGGGGCCAGTTTTGCGGCCTCCTGGCGAGTATAGAAAATGCGATGGATCACCGTGACGTTGGAGAGCACGGCAATCAGCCAGAGAACCGGGGCCATGCGGTCAAAGAGCGCCCCGATGATGATCAGAACCACGCGCTCCGGCCTTTCCAGGAAGCCCACCTTGCAGGAAGCGATCAGGGTTTCGGCGCGGGCGCGGGTATAGCTGACCATGACGGAGCCGATCATGGCGACCGCCACGAGGCAGACGTAAGAGTAGCGATTAATGCGCCCGTAGTAGATCAGCAGCCCGATCAGCAGGCAGAGGTCGGAGTAGCGGTCCATCACCGAATCGTAAAATCCCCCGAACGCGGTGACGCGATTGGCGACGCGCGCGACGCGGCCGTCCGTCATGTCGAAGATGCCGGCCAGCACGATGGTGGCGCCAGCCCAACGAAAATATCCGTAGGCAAAAAGATAGGCGGCCAGGCAATTAATGGCAAAGCCGATGAATGTAAGAAAGTTGGGATTAATTCCGGTGGCGGCAAAGCCACTGACAATGGCGTCCAAAACGTATCGAAGCGTCTCGCCGATTTTTCGCGTTAGCATGGTAGGTGTCTACCCTCCCGGCGGTGGCGTGCTCGCCGGTGGTTCTTAAAGCAGGTCGTGAAAGGTCAGGACCGTGCGGATTTCAAACTCGCGGGTTCCGTTGGGTGCAGTCACGGTGACCGCGTCACCCGCTTTCTTGCCCATCAAAGCCCGGCCAATGGGTGACGTGGTGGAGATCAGGCCCTTGCTGACGTCGGCTTCTTCGCTGGTCACCAGACTGTACTCAATATCGACGTCGCGGTCCACGTCATAAAGAACCACTTTGGAGCCGAAGGCAATGCGGTCCTTCGGAATGTTCTTCATGTTGATGAGCGAAAGATCCGCCAGCCGGTTCTTGAGCTGCATCAGGCGCGCGCTGACGAAATCCTGGCGCTCCTTCGCCATGCTGTATTCGGCGTTTTCACTCAAGTCGCCCAAGGCGCGTGCGCGCTTCAGCTCCTTGGGCAATTCGTGGTTCAGTTCGTGTTCCAAGGCTTGAATTTCAATCTCAAGCTTTTGGACGATGGGTGATGAAGAAGCCATAATGTAAATCCCGATTCTTTGGGGTCACCCGCATTATAAGTGATACCAGCCTGACAACGCAACGAAAGCTGGAATGGAGGATGCCACCTCATCCCCCCGCTTGTTGCAGCAACTTCGCCACCAGCGCGGTCCACCCGGTCTGATGGCTGGCGCCCAGGCCAGCCCCATTGTCACCGTGAAAATATTCGTAGAAGGGGATTAAGTCGTGCCAGTTGGGATCGGTTTGGAAAAGCTCGTTCCCGCCGAATACGGGGCGGCGTCCGTTGCTGTCGCGCAGGAAGATCGAGGTCAACCGCCGCGAAAGGTCCTCCGCCACTTCCCACAGGGTCGTCATCTTGCCGGAGCCGGTGGGGCATTCAACCTTCAAGCTGTCGCCGTAATAATAATGGAACCGCTGAAGTGATTCGATCATTAAGAAGTTGAGGGGGAACCACACCGGCCCGCGCCAGTTGGAATTACCGCCGAACAATCCCGAGGTGGACTCTGCGGGATCATAGGCGACCCGGTATTCCTGATTGTCAATCGTTAGCACATAAGGGTTCCGCGCGTGGAATTTCGAGACGCTGCGGATGCCATGCGGCGAAAGGAACTCATCTTCATTCAGCATGTATTTCAGAATGCTGATGAGCTTCCTGCGGCTGACAATCGAGAGTTGCCGGCGAATTCCGCGCGCCGACGTTCCGGTCATTTCGATGTGATGAGGAACGTTGGGTACATTATCGAGGAACCATTGCATGCGCCGCTTGAAGCCGGGCAATGCATCCACCTCTTCCGGTTCGAGCACCAACACGGCGTGCAGCGGAATCAGTCCCACTGCGGACCGCACCTTCAGAAAGTCGTGCATCTCGTTGGGGAGGTGCAGAACGTCGTAGTAAAAACCATCCTTCTCGTCCCACAAGGAGATTCCGTGCCCGCCGCGGTTATTCATCGCCTGCGTGATATAAATGAAATGCTCAAAGAATTTGCTGGCCACGTCTTCATAGGCAGGGTCCTCACGCGCCAGTTCCATGGCGATGGCGAGCATGTCGAGGCAGTACATGCCCATCCAACTGGTGCCATCGGATTGCTCAATGTGGCCGCCCGTGGGCAACGGTCTTGAGCGATCAAAGACGCCGATATTGTCGAGCCCCAGGAATCCGCCTTCAAAAACGTTCCGCCCGTCGGGATCCTTGCGATTCACCCACCAGGTGAAGTTCAGCAGGAGTTTGTGAAAGACTTTCTCAAGAAATTCCCGATCCGCTGTGCCCCGCCGCCGCTTTTCAATCTTGTAGACGCGCCATGCCGCCCACGCGTGCACGGGGGGATTGACGTCGCTGAAGGCCCATTCGTAAGCCGGGAGCTGGCCATTGGGGTGCTGGTACCACTCGCGAAGAAGAAGAATGAGCTGTTCCTTCGCGTAATCCGGGTCTGCCAGGGCGGTCGCAACGCAATGGAACGCCGTGTCCCAGGCCGCGTACCACGGGTATTCCCATTTGTCGGGCATGGAAATGACGTCGGCATTGTAGAGGTGCGTCCAGGAATGGTTGCGTTCCATCTTCCGCTCGGGCGGTGGGGGCGGGCCGGCGGGATCACCCTCCAGCCAGTTCCGCACATCGTAGTGATAGTACTGCTTTGACCAGAAGAGTCCTCCCATTGCCTGGCGGAATACGTTTTGCGCATCGGCGGAAAGTCCGGGCGGCATTGTGTTGGAATAGAATTCATGGGCTTCGGCAACGCGCTCTTCGAAAACCGCGTCGAAGCCTGAGCTGAGAGCGTCCTCGCTGGGTTGTTCATCGGTCAGCCGCAAGCGGAATATGGCGCTTTGTCCTGGCGGTATCTCAGCGCGGTAGGGGGCCGCGACTTTTGTACCTTCGGGGACAGCATTGACCGCATCGCGTGTCCCATGGACGATGTAATCGTTAATCCCGTCCTTGACGTGCGGCGTGCGATTGCCAACGCCGAAGAGCCGCTGGAAGTTCGTCTCATTCTCAGTAAAGAGCAGTTCGGGATGATCCTGGCAAACCAGCCAGCGCGACCCATAGTACCGGTGCTCCGCACGGATTACGGCTGCCGCGGCAAGGTTTTCGCCTCTTGCCAGCCTTGGGCGATACTCATCCCGGCCCCATGACCATGTATTGCGAAACCAGAGCGTGGGGAGCAGTTGCAGCGTGGCGGTCTCAGGACCCCGGTTATGCGCCGTAATGCGAATCAGAATATCGTCGGGCGAACTCTTGGCGTATTCGACAAAGACATCAAAAAAGCGGTTCCCGTTAAAAATTCCAGTGTCCACCAATTCAAATTCAAAATCCCTCCTGCCCCGCCGCTTATTCTCTTCCACCAACCAGGCGTAGGGGAACTCCGCCTGGGGATAGCGGTAGAGATACTTCATGTAGGAGTGCGTAGGCGTTGAATCGAGGTAGGCGTAATACTCTTTGACGTCCTCGCCGTGATTGCCTTCCTCTCCAGTCAGCCCGAAGAGGCGTTCCTTCATAATGGGGTCGCGGCCATTCCACAACGCCAGGGAAAAACAGATAAATTGGTGGCGGTCGCAAATGCCGGCGATTCCGTCTTCACCCCAGCGATAGGCGCGCGAGCGGGCATGGTCGTGGGGGAAGTAGTCCCACGCCGTGCCATACTCGCTGTAGTCCTCGCGAACCGTTCCCCACTGGCGTTCGCTCAGGTAAGGCCCCCAGCGCTTCCAATGGAGCTTGCGCTCGCGCGACTCCTCCAGCCTCTGCTCCTCACGAGTCATCGGCAACCTCTCAAAGGTTTTATGGGCCGGGATGTGCTTGGGATGGCAGGCCCGGCTGATTTTCTTTACTGCTCCGAAACCAAGCCATCTTCTCCGTTCTGCGCGGTGTTGTCAAACCACCTGCCGTTGACTGGCGGGTCAGTCTGGCTTGGCATTGGCACCCTCTCTGGCAATTCCGGTCCAACCGCATCGCTTCATCCCGAGTGTGTCAAGCCCAGCCAACGGCATCGTTCCCAGCGACCACTCGCATCTAAATTGCGGCATGGGGAATATATTTCCTGGCCACTGGTATTAGTAAGATATGGGGATTAGGATATGCCGTGGCCGAATCTCAGAATAAGATGGTCTTGACGAACAGCCAGAAATGAAGACTTAGGCGCGAGTGGGGCCAGGCAATATTGTCCCTGCGAATGCGGCGCCCCGTTGGAGATGGATTTGTTCTTTTCCCCCAAACCGCGAGTGGAGGACTTCGAAGCCGCAGCGATGCCACACTTCCCGGACCTCTACCGGACTGCCCGCCTTCTCGCCCAGGATTCAACTGAGGCCGAGGACCTGGTGCAGGAAGTTTATCTGGAGGCGTGGAAGTCATTCCATCGCTTCCAGACGGGAACCAACTGTCGCGCCTGGCTGTTTAAGATCCTCTTTCATCGCTTGCATCATTTCCGGCGGCGCTGGGCGAAGGCGGCCAGGGTGGAGGCATTTGAGAATCCCGCGGATGAAGCCAATCTTGTGGCTGAAACCCCTGTCCCACAGGAGATTCGGGATGAGGATGTGCTGCAAGCACTGGCAAAAGTCCCCCTGGACTTTCGCGAAGTTGTGCTCCTGGCCGACGTGCAGGAGTTCTCCTACAAAGAGATAGCAGAGACCATGAAGCTGCCGCTCGGCACCGTTATGTCGCGGCTGAGCCGGGGAAGAAAAATTTTACGTCAGGAGCTGGCGGGGGTTGCGGGCTCATTTGGCATTACGCCGGGGAAGGACCCACAGCGGGCAGGTGAATCCGCATGAACGTGCTCAACTTCAACTCGGAACAGTGCCTCCGCGTGCGCCGGCAGCTTGACGCCTATCTCAGCAATGAGCTGCTGGTTGAAACCACCGGCGAAGTTCTTCGACACTTGGAGAGTTGCGCGGCTTGCTCCAAGGAACTGGAAGCCCGCACGCGGGTCCGCGACGCATTACGCAAGGCGGCCGCGAACCAGGTTCCTCCGGAAGAATTGCGCCACTCAATCCAGCGTCAGGTTCGGGGAATGCAGCCGGGATTCTTCGGCGGTTCTCGAAGCCTGAGCTGGGCTTTTGCTTTCGCGGCATTGGTGATCGTGTTGGGAGGCATTGCCACTGAGCATTGGATCACCATACAGCGGGGAAGGCGGATTGTGGCCGGCGTTATGGCCATTGGAGTCTCGGACCACATCCAGTGCGCTATTAAAGGGCACAACTATCCGGACATCGCCAATCCCCCGGAAAAACTCCGCCAGAAGCTCGGGCCGCGATACGCCGGATTGCTCGAAGTGGTGGAACAAAAACTGCCCGGATTCGAGGTTTTGGAAGCGCACGTCTGCTCGATTCCCGGCAGCCCGCGGAAGTATGTTCATTTCATCACGCGAGGGCGCGGAACTATTCTCTCCGTGATTCTGACCCGGAGCGACGGTGCGCAACTCCCCAACGGAAGTTCTTTCCGGACAGTGGCTTCCGGCGGTGTCAATTTGTATCAGGCCCATCTTGACGGCATGAATGCCGCGGGATTTGAGGCAGGCGGGTACCTGGGGTTTGTGGTTTCCGACCTCAGCCCCGCCGTCACGATGCAGCTTGCCAGCGGGCTTGCTCCGTCTTTGAAGGCTGCCCTCGATGCGGGCAGTGGATCACAAGCCCGGCTGGATCTGCCCCTTGTCCCCGTTACTTTGTAATCCTCCCTCTGAATTCCCACGACCTTCCATGAAATTTCCTTCTTCGCGGGAATAGAAACGAATCCGTTTGGTATTTAGACAGTGTGGCAACTACTGGCCAGCGCACCTGGGGCGCGGGTGGGGGATCGCCGCAAAGGGCTTTGAATTCCAACAAAGGAGAAACTTAACGTGAAAATCAATCTGTTTCGCGCCGGCGGTGTGCTGGCTGCCTTATTTCTCGCCGCCGCATTGGCGGTCGCAGGCGAGGATGGACGTAACGTGCTCGTGCTCACGAGCACCAACAGCGCCACTGGAAACGACGTGGCGGTGTTCAAACTGAATACGGAGGGAACGCCTTCACTTTCCCTCGTGGATCTGTTGCCGACGGGTGGCAATGGCGGCGCGAGCGGCAATGCGGGAGCTGTGCAGTTCAAAGACAATCTGGGAGCCGTTGCCAACTTCGGTTCAAACAGCGTCAGCCAGTTGGTGCGGTATGACGATTTCATTGCCATCGGATCGACGATCAAGCTGTCTCAGGGCTGCCTGAACCCTGACTCTGTCGCCCTCGCGGACGACCATCTCTTTGTAGTTGGAGCGAATTGCGCGGAGAGTCATGCGTGGCCGGAGGGAAATGTGGATGGTGGCGTTGTCGCTCTCACCGATCCTTCCGCCGGGCAGATTGCCGCGGGCAAGACCTGGGCGGCGGTCACCCTGAAGTCCGGTTCCGTCCTTGAGTTGCCGCTGACGCGCCAGGGTTCGCTTACCGGGGCAAGCGCCACGGTAACCCTTCCCAGCATCGCCAATAACACCCCTCTGGGAGCAGCGTTTTGGGGAGACGTTCTGGGCTTCAACCCTGCCCACAGCGCCGATAGCTTTGCTCTGGTGAATAAGACCGGGACAGTATTTCCCGTAGCCGGACCGGCGCCGTCCTATCCCACCAACGCCCCCTGCTGGATCGCCAAAGGGCCGGGAAGTGCGTGGTATACCGGCAACTCCCCGGGGAAAGCCATTTCAATATTCTTCAGTGACAGCCAGGGTGGGGTGTTCTACAAATCCGTACCTTTGCCGGGTTCGCCGACGGATATAACGGTGTCCCGCGATCAAAAATGGCTGGCCGTCATCTACTCTGCCGGCGGCGACGGCTATATCAGCGTCTACTCAATTGATGGATACGGCGACCTCTCACTTGTGGCAACGTCGAGCTCCATCGGTGTTGCGGGCTTTAACGGCGTCGCATTCAGCCAATAGCTTATTCCTTCCATTTTCAATCGCCCGGCGGGCTCCGCTCGCCGGGTCTTCTCTTCTAGTGGTTCATTTGTCGGAGTAGTCCGTCCCAATTCAAATTTGTTTGGATGCATTACCCTTGGCCCAAATCGAAGCTTCCGGCTCAAAGCCGGCTTCTTGCTTGACTCGTCCTCGATCCGGCTTGACAATGGCGCCATGCGAGTCTCCGGCCCCAGTAGGAAGATTCTGGTGCTTGTTGGCGCGGTTCTATCCCTTCTTTTAACCGCAAGGTTTGTGTTGACTCAATCCTCGTCGAATCCGCCAGCACCGACGTTTCACATTGAGACCCGGCAGGTCCTGGTTCCCGTCATCGTCACGGACCGCAAAGGGCATTACATCAAGAATCTGGCGGCGGCGGACTTCCACGTTTATGACAATGGCGTCGAGCAGAAGGTTGTGGCCTTGAATACCCAAGTTGGAGTAGCCACAAATTACTTCCCGCCCCAGCCGGTGGAACTCAACTCGAAGCTGCCCGAAACATTGATTCTTTCCAGCCAAGGCAAGGGCCTTCCTCCCAGCACCTATCTGATTTGCCTCGATGCGCTGAATTCGGCCTTCAGCGACTACACGCAAGTCCGTCGTGCCCTGGAGAAGCTCTTCCGCGAACAGAAAGCGTCCGATGTTCACTACGGACTGGCGATTCTGGGGCGCGAGACGAAGATCGTCCAGAACCTGACCACTGACCCCGCCACCATTCTGGCTGCTCTCGGGGACAAAGAGCTGACCGGTGCGATTGGCGACAGCGAATCTACCAAGCGAACCCAGGAGGAAACGGAACTGACCCAACGGCTCACGCGATATTGCGCGAATTGCGATTGCAGTGGGCAAAACCCTTCAACCCAAAGCCCTACCTTTTGCTCCGGCGAATGGCACGCCATGGAAGGAATGGCGGACGCCTCTGCCGAGGCCCGGCGGGCGGTGACCGTAAATTTTCTCAATGATCTGTTGGGACTGGTTGAGCGCCTGGGGGAGGTGCCGGGCAAGCGCACGATGATCTTTGTTTCCGATGGATTCAACGTTCAGCCCGGCCGGGAGCTCTTCGGCCTGATGGCCGCCTATACGCGCTGCCAGGGTGTGCTGGTTGAAAATTCGGCGAAGGCTCTGGACCCGGAGATTCAGCAGGTGGTGCGAGCCGCCCAGATGCGCGACATTTCGTTTTACACGCTGGACGCGCGGGGGCTTGACGTAAAGTTTGCCTACGATATCAACCAGGTTCCGATGGGGATTGATGTGGTGGGTTTTCCTGGCCCAGTGATTAGGGAAACTCAAGAAAAAGGACCAACTTTTTCGAAGGTGCGATCGGACCGCCAGATTGTGGCGACGGAAAATGGGTCGCCCCTTCAGGAGCTTGCAGCGGAAACCGGCGGGAACTTTTTTCACAACAGTAACGACTACCTGAAAGGCTTGCGCCAGGCGCTCGACGACGGCGAGGCATATTATCTGCTGGCATATACTCCAACGTCCCTGATTGCGGACGGAAGATTCCACCCAATCAAAGTTGAGGTGAACTGGAAGGATGTGAAGGTCCGGGCCAGGAAGGGCTATTACGCCCCGGTAGCGCAAGAAGGCCCACGACTGGCCAGTGCGTCTTCGGTCCCGGACCTGCCGGCTCCGCCTGCGGTGAGCGCCATCCCCCGTCCCGCTTCGGATATCGGCGTGGCCCCGCCAGTTCAGCAGCAGACTAAACCCGTGACCCCTGTTGCCGCCCCCCCGCCTGTTCCCCTGAACAATTCTAGGATGGGAAATGCGGTGACCGCGGCGAAAGAACCCTTCTCCGCAACGCTGCTGATGGTCGATTGGCCCTTGCCGCAGTTGGTGCATAGTCTTCCCCAGCTCCAGGATCTCAAGCCAGTCGAAAGTCAGGTGGAACTTCCGGGAATCCTGGAGAGAGCGGGCAAAAGCGTTGCCACCTTTATGCAGAGCGTGCCCAATCTCTCATCCCATGAAGACGTTACCGAAGAACAATGGAAACAGAATGGAACCCTCAGCAGGAGATTCAAGGAGAAATTCGATTACCTCGTCCTGGCACAAAGGGACCCAAACAGAGTGACCCTGAGGGAGTATCGCGCCGATGACCATGGAAGGGAGATCAAGCCTGCCGGATTGACCCGGGGATATATGGTCACCAGCGGAGCCTTTTCCGCCATGCTCTGTTTCCATCCCAGCCGCCAGGCCGAATCATCCTTCCGCTATATTGGCGAGCAGCATTTGGAGGGTCACAATACTTATGTAGTGGTTTTTTCTCAGCGGGCTGGGGCGGGCGAAGCGATTGGGTTGCTCCGCAGCGCCGGCGGAGAATCGCAGATTTCAACCTTTCTTCAAGGCATTGCCTGGGTCGATTCTTCCACCTACCAGTTCGATCGGCTGCTCACCGACGTGGGGCCGCCCCGCCCGGATGCCGGCATGTGGAGACTGACGAGTGACATTCACTATCACGAACTCCATGTCCCGGAGCTTGCCTCCGCGCTGTGGGTGCCGGACAACGTCGTGGTGACCATGAGCCTCAGCAATCATTCGTGGCGCAATGAACACCACTACAATGACATCAAGGTCTTCACGGTGGGCAGCCAGCTCCGTTCCGAACCCCTGCAATAAGCTCCGGCAGGGACAGCGGATGGAAACAACCCTTTCCGGCGCGATGGGCCATGCTCTGGTGGCCCTATCAGACCCGAAATCGCGGTTCACGAACTGCTCGCGCCAGCAATTTTGAAGCAGAGAATCTTCAATCCGCCTCGAATCGGCTCATGGTAGCCTTTTGGGGTTTCTCCCCGCAACTTTTTGTAGGCTCTCGATCTTTCGATTTTACTTGACAATTATTGCGTAGATGGATATACTAGTGTGCCACTGTGATGAGGCGCCGTCATGTCCGCTCGCATCTCTTCCATCCCTTTGAACCCCCCAGCCATTCAACTTAAGGAAGATTCAACGTGCAATTCGGGCGCCAAGGCCGTGCGGGTGGCGGTTTGGCTTTTCGCCAATCGTGGAGGATTCCAAGGCTGCGCTGCGCTTCCCGACCGCCCATTTACAAATCAATGTTTGGATAAGACACAGATCCAAAAGACGTGAAACATTGACCCCATGATCCTGGCTTTCCACGATGTATTAGAAACTAAGGGAGTTAACGTTTTTCGCCAAATTGTCGCTGAGTGTATTGAGCTGAAATTAAAGGGTTTAGTCAGAATGCGATAAGCCAGTGTCAAGAGGTTGCGAGGGCTTTCCACGATGTGCCAGAAAATAAAGGTGGTTAGAGATTGGCGACAAAAAGGCATAGTTGCTAACCGATTCAAATGTAAAGATTTATGGCGAAGGCTGAAAACCAGAACGGAAGAATGGGTCGAGTCTTCCACGATGTTATAGAAAGTAAAGATGTTAGTCTGGGGGATCGAAATGGGCCTCAAAATTTATGTTATTGAAAATAAATGATTTAGTAAGAGAAAAATCGGCGAGGGCCCCTATGAAAAAAAAGGGAAAAATTCGCGGGAAAATCGCTGTAAGTTGATGAAAACAAATATAGAAAAAATGTCATCTTTTGCCTTTCCACGATGTATATGAAAACAAAGCTAGTTACACGGTGCTTTCCACGATGTTGATGAAAAGAAAGGTAGTTAACGTAAATTCGAATTTCAGAAGAATAAATCCGAAGATGCGAGTTGAGGTGATCGATAGCCCGAGGAGCAAGGTATGCCATGCGCGTCGGCGTGTTGACGCTGAAGTCCGACAGTGCTAAAACGGGGTGGTGCGAGGTCGGGGAGCGCGCAGCGCTTCCACAGCAGGGCGCCTTGCCCCAAAACGTTTATCGGCGGGTTTTCTGACGGGGTATCAGTCCTACTGGAGATTCTTGAGGTGAGGGAGCTTCCCTTACCAGGAGGTGAACGATGCAGCGACGAGATTTTCTGAGGAAGGGAACTGCGGCGGCAGCAGGATTGGCAGCGTCAAAGAAGCTACTCACTCCCCTTGCCAAGGCAAGCGAGGGCCCGAAGCTGGACCCGATTCCCAAACGCCGTTTGGGGAGGACGGGAGTTGATCTCTCCATTATTGCCCTGGGTGGAATCGTGGTGATGGATACAGAGCAGCCATTTGCCAATAACATCGTGGCTGAGGCGTTCGACCGCGGGATTAATTACTACGACGTTGCGCCACAGTACGGCAATGCGCAGCAAATCTTGGGACCGGCGCTGGAACCCTATCGAAAGCGCTCATTCCTGGCCTGCAAGACGCTGATGCGCGATAAGGATAGCGCCGCCGCACAGCTCGATGACTCACTACGCAAGCTGCGCACGGACCACGTTGACCTCTACCAGTTTCACGCCGTAACCACGAAAGAAGACGTGGAGAAGATTTTTGGCCCGAACGGCGCCATGGAAGCCTTCCAGAAGGCGCGCCAGGCGGGAAAAGTCCGCTTCATCGGTTTCTCCGCGCACTCCGTGGAAAATGCCTTCTCCATGCTGGACCACTACGATTTCGATACCATTCTTTTCCCCATCAACTTCGTCCTCTTCTCGCAGGCCAACTTCGGGCCACAGGTGCTGGCGAGAGCGCACGAAAAAGGTATGGGGATCCTGGCATTGAAAAGCATGGCCAAGACCACCTGGCCGAACGCGCAAAAGGAGGGTCACCCCAGCCCCAAGTGCTGGTATCAGCCCTCCGCTCTTCCCGAAGAAGCAGCACTCGGACTGCGCTGGACTCTGTCGCACCCCGTCACCGCCGCCGTGCCTCCCGGCGATGAGAAGTACTTCCGGCTCGCCATGGACGTGGCCCAGAAATTTGAACCGATTAAGCCGGGAGAAGAGAAAGCCCTGCTGGCGCGCGCCCAGGGCGTTGAGCCAATTTTCCATTTGGCGAAAGCGTGAATTATCGCAGCATCGAGAAACCCATGGGGGAGAGAAACATATTGGTGATGTTGCGCACAATCTCTCCCCCGTGGCGGATGGATTCGTCGCGAATCCTGATCCAATCGGGGTCGTTGCGGAAAGCCGTCCAAGCCTTTTCGCGATGGTCGGCGCTCTCAAATGGAATCAAATACGCCATATTGGGAAGATTCGCCCCGAATACGGTGTCCGCGTAGAGGATGGGATGGATGCCGCTCCTATGGAATACATCGATCTCTCCTCCCGCAAAACGGTCGTGCAGGTAGGTGAGTTGGCGGTTTGTCGGAGATTCATAGATCCGCAATTCGAAGAGCTTGTTGGGCGGATCGCCCGCCGGCGTGGCCGAAAGTGGTGGGCAAAAAGAAGTGGAACGCAGCAGCGTCGCTTCCGTGCGGTAAAAGGCCGGTTCATCCTGCTCAATTTCCGCCACTGCGGCGGCATAGTCAGGATCGGAATTGAGCTTGCCCCAAAGAGCCTCCATCTCCGTCAGGCTGGGGTAAGTAAAGATGACTACCGCGGTCGGAAGGCTGGGGCCTACATCGACGTTGAAGAATCCCATGGGGCCAAAGCCATGCTTCTGGCAAATCGGCATTAAACTTTTTTCGAGCCACTTTGCCATTCGTGGCGGCTGGCTGCCGCTCTGCATGTGGATATAGAAGAACTCAAAGTAGGAAGAGCTCATGACTTTATCTCCGCTGGAAATAGTTGCGAACGAGGCGTTCCATCCCACCGCCAGCCCCATGGAGACAGCGGGTATATCCCTTACCAGGAATGTTCGTCGGTCGATCAATTCATCACCTGTAACTTCAGCGTCCAGGGTCAGCGCCTACGATGGCTTGATTCAAGGCAAGTGTCAAGGCCCTCTGCGTCGAACGCCCGATTCCTCAAACCGGCACTTCGACCAGACGGATAAGCCGCCATTGTTGCTGTCTGCTGTGCCCGTCCCGGTCGAGAGGGTGATGGTGCGATCGCGGGTGCTGTCAATAGGAATACGGAAGGAGAATCGACCACGGTCATCGGCGCGGGACGAAGGCTGCAGGAAACGGTCAAGCCTACGCTGGGTTTGGCCTGCCTGATCCCGGACCTCAATGGAAATGGCCACTCCTTGCATTTGGGTATCCCCGCTATAGGTTTCCTCGGGCATGCCAAAGTATCCCGAGAACGACGATGCTTCCTGCGGAACGTCCAGCACGATCTTGCTGGGGGCGCGAACCATCAGGGCTGAAGTTCCGTGAAAGATCATCACTCGCGCGGGGACGGCGCTTTCCACCGCGGTTGGCAGCGGCCAGAAAACACGGCCTTGAACGTCGGCAACCATGCGGGAAACGGGAACCTGCTTCGCCGCGTGGGGAAATGCAGGCGCGGCATACAATCGCACTTGGAGGAGATCGCGGAACTCGAATGAGGCGTGAACCGGCCGCTCAAAAGTTACGTTTTCCGGTTCCTTGCCGGAGTTCTCAGCATAGAGATTCATGACATCGAAGTTTGTATTGAGCAGGGGACTGACGAGGAACGGCCTCTCCGCCATGGAAGGAACAAAACGGTATTGTTCCTCCTCCTGATTTCTCGAAACCCGCATGGAGAGCGGCTGCAGTTGATACAGGATCGTTACCGCTCGCCCCAGCAGGCTGGGAGTGATCTCAACCGACATGAACAAGGGACCGTTCACCCAGGGCCGCAGGTCCAACCGTTCCCCGAAGTGCAGGGTTTGTTCATGAACCAGTTGGAGTCCAGTGTCTTCCGCCGTTTGCTGGCGCAGGATCAGGAATCGCCCGTCCCGCGCTGCGGGGACGTAATTGTTAAGCACGTAATTCAGCGTGGCAGAGTCTTCCAGTGCGGGAAATCGGCCGTCCGTGGCCTGCTGGCAGAGCATCACATAATGCGGCCGCCGGGCACTCTGGAAGTAATCCTCATTGAGGCGCTGAAGCGGCGGCGTATAGGCCACAAATCCCTGGAAGACCGGGCGTGGTTGGTAATTCATGCCGTTGATGACGGCAGCAAGTTGGAGGTAATTCATCACGTCCACGGATTCGTTTCCGACGACGTCTTGAGCGTGGTCGAGAAGGAGCATCCGATTGCTTTGGGAATCGCGACTTTCAGCGTAGAGGGCGTCCGCATGCCCACTCAAGGTGGTGGCAATGGCCTTTGCATTTTGCGCAATGCGTCCCGGCCAGGAGGTGACCTGCCGCAAGGCGAAACCCTGAATCTGAAAGTGGGCGGCGGCGAGGCAAAACACCATGCTGATGACGAAGGGGAGATTCAGTGCCCACCGATTAGACCGTGTGGGGTGGCCGGGCAGGTCTTCGAGCAGGAAAAACGCCATGCCCAGCGGCAGAAACCAAAGGAACACAAATGCGTGCCAGTCACCCGACCGCGTGAATCCTTCCTTCCACGCCAGGAAGCCATACTGCGCCAGGGTGATGACGACCGCCCAAGTTATAAGATCGCGGCGCGCTTGCGCGATTCTCGTGATCAAAGCCCCCAGGAACATTGCCAGCGCCGCCAAGGCAGCACAGAGAACTGCGGTCTTTGGCGTCAGGTTCATGGCCCCGCTGTAACCGGACTCCAACTGCAGACCATGCCGGATCCAGGGTACAAGGTGCAAGGCCGACTGGCCGCATGCCATCCAGCAAATGATGAATCCCGCGGGGGCCGCCAGCGCCAGCACGATCGCGCTCTTAAATTTCCGACTCCGCACCCGGCACGCAACCACCAGGGAAAGGCTCACAAATCCTGCGGTGAAATACGAAGTTTTGATGAGGGATAAAACAATGAAGGCCAATATATAGATAGGTGCTTGCCAGCGCTGACCGGGGTTATCGATGAGCAGAAGCAATACGCCGGACGCTAGGATCCAAAACGCGGCTTGGTCTAGGCCTTCGGAGAGAGTGAAGACCACCAACCAGATGAGAAAAGCGTAGCGGGCCCATCCCGGTAGTCGCTTTGCTTGCGTCGTTGCAGTCAGTGCCACCAGCGCGCTCCAGAAGAAGGCGAAGGCGATGCGCGCAATCAGGAGATGCCCAAGGCTGGTTGGCGCCGCCAGAAACCCCAAAGGCCCGAAGGTGAAGACAATTTGCGTGCCGAATTGCAAATGGTGTCGAATGGCGTATTCGAGCACGGCATGCCAGGAGGGATCAAGTTCCAGCGGAGGATGCTGCGTTCCGCTGAGGAAAAATGCCGAGATAAAAACCAGAATGAAACAGGCAGGCCAGGCGATGCGTTGGGCGGTTTGAGATGCCATCCTGAAATTCATCGCAGCGGCTTTCGGGCTATTACCAGGAACTGCTTTCCCCAAATCCATCGTGCCAGGGGAAACATCAGATAAAGGCGGACCATGAACCCCCGATATGGAATTACGCCGCTCATGGTGAAAGGAAGGAAGCGAGGGATGATTCGCTCACTTTGAAAACCAGCGATTTCCAAGGCCTCAACCATGGAGCGGTCGCTGAGAGGCAAATGATGATCCACAAAATCCCAATAGACATCGGGACAAAACCGGATGTTGGGGCCCAATGCAATCAGCAATCCCTGGGGTCGGAGTACTTGAAAGGCTTCACCGAGGCAGCGGGAAAGATCCTGCTTGGAAGGGAGATGTTCAAAAAAGTTGCTGCTGAATACTACGTCGATCGATTCCGGGGGCAGTTGCCAAGCCTGGTTGGCCTCCTGCGACAGAACAGTAACGCCGGGCGCGGCTTTATTCCTGGTAGCCGGGTTTGAATCCAGCGCATATTTGCGCGCCGCGCCGATGCTGTTGATGAACTCGCAGTATCCGGCGCCCAAGTCCAGCACGGTGTCAGTGGGCTTGATCCATCGATTGAAACAATGCCGGGCAAGCGCCTGCCACACTTCCGCCCGCTGTTGCTCGATTCCGGCAAAACGACGTTTATATACGGCTTGTTGATGCTCTGGATTTGTCATGCACGAACATATGAGCTCTGCGCCGCGGCAATCCTGCCATCCGGGATTCCGAAGGTTCCTCCGGCGCCAGGGGCTGATTTCATTTTGCAAGGTAACAGTATCGCTCAAATTATTGGAATTTGCTCCTGGTGAAGGGGCCGTTGCTGGTGGTGTATCCAGCACCTACCCCCGTCACGGAGGTCGCAAGTATTGATTACTTTATAAACTCATGAAATTATACTCGTTCGTAACTAGGCGCGGCTTGGAAACTGTGCTAGCATTTCTGTGATTATGGCCTCTCAATCGAATTGCCCCAACTGCGGCTCGGCACGGCTTGTGCGCTCACCTAGCGGACATCACTTTGTTTGCTCCGATTGCCAGCACATCCAGATTCAAGACCGCGTCAGAAAACCGCGGGGAAGAAAACCACGTAACAAATTCGGCCGCCCTGCGCCGGTAGTCATTCCCGCCAGCAAGAAGGCGTAATGCCAGATGGTGCCCCATCTCCAAGGGGCAGGTTCGCGAGAACCAACGGGGCCGTTCCTATCTGTTTGACTTCCTCGATATGATATGCCACGTTCAATGGCGATGCGGCGCATTTCCGAGATATTGCAAACCTGCAAAATCCGAACAAGTCTCGCCCTCATTCTGGTCGCCTTCGCTTGCGCGCAGGACCTGTGTGCGGCGGATCGTTTCCAGACTTTCGTCACCCACCTGATGCAGGGAAAAGAGGGAGCGGTTATCGTATCTGATCCCCGCACTGGCCGGATTCTTGCCGTTTCGAATCCTCAGCTCGCCTTCCATGAGGCTTATACTCCCGGGTCAACCGCAAAGTTGGTCATAAGCGCCGCGGCGCTTGAAGAGGGTATCATATCGCCTTCGGAGAGAATCATGTGCCGGCGAATCCCGAGGCTTCTGGGAGAATCCTTCCATTGCTCCCATCCTCCGGCCAATCAGCCGTTTGATCTTGCTGAGGCACTTTCCAATTCCTGTAACTATTTCTTCTCAGAGTTGAGCGCCCGGATCTCATCTTCTACATTGACCCACTGGTACGGAGTGTTTGGGTTCGGCGCTGCAGGAGAAGAGGCTATGCCGGGGGAGGTGCTCATCCCCGATAAGCCCCAAGGGAAGGCTATGGCCGCGCTCGGCGAGCAGGGTGTAACAGCAACACCTACACAAATTTTGTTGGCTTATTCAGCCGTTGCCACCCATGGCCAGGTATTCCACCTCATTTTGCCGGGACAGCGCAAGGCTCCTGATTTGGATCGCGTTGTTCAGTTGCGTAAGACCACCTTTGCAGTTCTCACCGAGGGCTTGCGCAATTGCGTAAAGAATGGGTCTTGCCGCGCTGCTGCCATTCCCGGGGTGAGCGTTGCCGGCAAAACCGGAACGGCACCCTCCCTTGATGGGAGCAAGGTGACGCACGCCTGGTTTGTGGGCTATGCTCCTGCTGAGGCGCCGGAAGTGGCCCTGGTAATTTTCCTCAAGCACGGCACCGGGGGGGCAAACGCGGCGCCGTTGGCGGCACAAATCCTGAGACAGTACTTCGCCCAAAAGCCACACACTCCATGAAGATTCTGATGTTTGCATTCCTGGTCCTGACGTCGGCGGTGCGCCCCGCCGTTCCAGCTAGCCAGAGCTTTAGAGTTGAAGTGTTTTCCCATCGGGTCATTAAGGCCCTGACTCTGGAAGCTACGGAACAAAGCGTCACCTTGTGCGGAGTCAAATCGGATGGGCCGTGTTTGGTTTTGCCGCCCGCAAAGCCGGCATACTGTTTTGTCGATCGCGGAATCCACTGCCGATTCGAATCGGCGGATCGGAGCTTTACACTTCTCATCGTTGATTCTGCCACACCGATTAGAATCGTCCCCACATTCGCCAACCTCCATGATCCACAGCAGATTCTTCTGGTGCGGAATGCACGAATCAGCGTCGCGGCCTTAGGGTTGCAGGTCATTACCCAGGTGGACTTGGAATCGTATGTTTCTGGCGTCATCAGGGGAGAGGCCTCTGTGCTTCAATCACCCGCCGCGCGCCGGGCGATGGCGATTCTGGCCCGGACGTGGGCGCTGCGATGGCAGAGACGCCACCATGCCAGAGGATTTGACTTTTGCTCGCTTACCCATTGCCAGGTTTTTCGCCTCCCTCAAGAGGGGAAAACGAATGCCGATGACGGTCTTGATGCGGCCGCTTTGGCAACGCGCGGCGAGGTCCTTCAATTTCACGGCAAATTGGCGGACCCCTACTTTACCGCGTCCTGCGGGGGAATGACCGAGGCCGCGGGGAATGTCTGGCCCGATCGCGCCCAACCCTATTTAATATCGGTTCACGACCCGTACTGCCTTGCAAGCAGTCATGCCTCGTGGGAGCAGAAGCTGACCGCGGAAAGCTTGCAGGAGGTCTTGCGTGATTCGCTACATCTTCCTATAACGGTTCCGTTAAACGAACTTTCGGTAGAGAGGCGCGATCCCTCCGGTCGTGCGATCGCGTTACGCGTGGTCGCAGGCGCCGCATGGCACTTGGATGCAAATGAGTTCCGATACGCCGTTGACCGTCGCCTGGGGTGGCAACAGATCAAGAGCAACTTCTACTCAATTCGACGCCAGGGAAATTCGTGGATATTTTCCGGACACGGGTTGGGCCACGGCGTGGGGCTTTGCCAGGCAGGCGC
>PLSX01000169.1 GCA_003165315.1 Acidobacteriota bacterium | reverse complement strand
ATAAGCAGAAGAATTCTTTTTTTCGACGATCAAAGCCACTAAGTGTATGAAAACAAAAGAAACTCGGACAAAATGCCCAAGATTATACGAAAACAGCCCCAAATAACACGTTCAGCACCACCCCCGTCGCTATCGCTCTGGCCCCTCCTCGTCCGATGAGGGGAGCCACAGGCAAAAGCTCCCCGCCTGGTTCAGAGCTTGTCCTGAACACAGTGAAGGGAGGGGTCGCCGCACTAGCGGCGGGGGTGGTTACCGGAGCAAATTAGCGAGAAACCGGACATCAAGTCGTGAACGGACCAGAGGCGAACATTGGCTGGGACTTCAAAAATGAAGGTGCATCCNNTCCGGCGATATTCATGAAAACAAAGAAACGGGCAAAAAGGCAGGCGTCAAATAGCGGGAATAAAGCTTCGGGACTCAGACGTCAGACATCGGCAACCTGGAGGATGGGGCGTACTTATAACTCCTGACTCCAAGATTCCGCCCTTGCAGGTATATCCCCAGATATTGTTGAAAACAAAGGGACGGGAAAAGTACACACGTCAAATGCATGGAAGAAGTGCTTGGCGGCTCAGGCACCCAAACCCTACGGCAGGCAGGAGTGGCCATGATTCTAACTCCTGGCTCCTGACTCCTGCCTTCTGCTTCAAAATTGAAGGTGCATCCGGCGATCTCTATGAAAATAAAAGATAGGTTGATTTTTGATTGGGAAGAACGCAGATATTGGAACTCGCCGGCGTCAAATCTGAAAAACGGGCGTGCATGCGTGCAAGACTCGAAGGCCGAAATTACCGTCGGCAGTGACTTGAGCTTAGGAGTTCGGACACCGGACCCAGAACATCGGACTCATCACGCCCCTTCCGCCCACATTCTGAGCTGCACCGTTTCGCAGGTGGAGTAGAATAGACAAATGGCCCCACGACTCAAGCTTCTTGCTGAAACCACTGCCCCATTGGACGAAATCTCGCAGATTTTGCGCGCCGAGCATGGCGACCCCTTTCACATTTTGGGAATCCACATGGTGGATCATAAGGGCAAGCCAGCGGTGGCGATCCGTGCCTTCCTGCCCCGCACCCAAAACGCCTGGGTAGTTCGCGGTCCGGGCGCGGATGATGTCATCCCCATGCGACGCATCCATGCCGAGGGATTCTTCGAGGCGGTATTCCCCGACGAGAAGGCGCTTTTCCCCTACCGCCTGCGCACGGATTATGCCGGGCAACACGAATTTGAGGATCCTTACCGGTTCCCTCCCATCCTCTCCGACTTCGATCTGCACCTGCTGGCAGAAGGCACGCACTACAAGACTTACGAAAAGCTGGGAGCGCATGTAACGGAAATCGCCGGAGTGCGCGGTGTCTCTTTCGCAGTGTGGGCTCCCAATGCCAAACGTGTCAGCGTCGTGGGCAACTTCAATCAATGGGATGGCCGCCAGCATCCCTTGCGCGTGCGCGGCAGCACGGGGGTTTGGGAACTCTTCATTCCCGGCATGCCCGAAGGGGAGATTTACAAATTCGAGGTGAAGAGCCGGCAGAAGAATTACCTGGCGCTGAAGACCGACCCCTACGGTTTCTACGCTGAGCAGCGCCCCAAAACCGCATCCATCGTCTACAACCTTGACCGCTACGTGTGGAACGATCAGAAGTGGATGGCGGAGCGCGAGGCACGCCAGGGGCTACGCGCGCCACTGTCGATCTATGAAGTTCATTTGGGCTCCTGGCGGCGTTCCGGTGAAAATGGCCACGCCGTCCTGAACTATCGCGAAATCGCCATTCAGTTGGCGGATTACGTGGAGAAGATGGGCTTCACCCATGTGGAATTAATGCCGGTGACGGAGTATCCACTGGATGAATCCTGGGGGTACCAGACCACGGGGTATTTCGCCCCCACCAGCCGCTACGGAACACCGGAAGATTTCATGTACTTCGTCGATTACCTGCACCAGCGCGGGATCGGCGTGATTCTGGATTGGGTTCCCGCGCACTTTCCCTCTGACGCCCATGGCCTGGCATTCTTTGACGGCACACACCTGTACGAACATGAGGATCCCCGCCTGCGCGAACACCCCGACTGGGGCACCCGCATCTTCAACTACGGTCGGGTTGAAGTGCGCAGTTTTCTTTGGGCCAGCGCGCTTTTCTGGCTGGAAAAATATCACCTGGACGGATTGCGCGTGGATGCGGTGGCCTCCATGCTCTACCTAGACTACTCCCGCAAAGCCGGTCAGTGGGTGCCCAATGAGTTCGGAGGCAACGAAAATCTTGAGGCCATCGGCTTCATCAAGCGCTTCAACGAACTGACCCACCAATATCATCCCGGCACACTGACCATTGCGGAAGAATCCACATCGTGGCCCATGGTTTCGCGGCCCTCCTACGTCGGGGGCTTGGGCTTCAGCTTGAAATGGAACATGGGCTGGATGCATGACATGTTGCAATATTTTTCCAACGACCCCATTTTCCGCCGCTACCACCATTCCAATTTGACGTTTTCATTGCTTTACGCCTTCACGGAAAACTTTGTGCTGGTGCTTTCGCACGATGAGGTGGTGCACGGCAAGCGCTCGCTGCTGGCGAAAATGCCGGGGGACTATTGGCAGCAATTTGCCAACCTGCGGGCCCTCTACGCTTTTCTTTATGCCCATCCGGGAAAGAAGATGCTCTTCATGGGGTGCGAATTCGGTCAATGGATTGAGTGGAACGCCGCACAGAGCCTGGATTGGAACCTGTTGGCCTACGAGCCCCACAGCAAGCTGCAAGGCCTGGTGGCAAGGCTCAATCAGCTGCACCGGTCGGAGCCAGCCCTTCACCAGATTGATTTTGAGTACACGGGTTTCGAATGGATCGATTTTCACGACGTCGATCACTCCGTCATAGCCTTCATACGTAAAGGCCAGACGCCGGGGGACCACATGGTGGTGGTGTGCAACTTCACGCCGGTACCCCATCATGGCTATCGCCTGGGAGTTCCGGAGGCGTGCTTCTATCGAGAAATTCTGAATACCGATGACGCACAGTTCGGCGGAAGCGGCGTCACCAACGCGCCGGGACGCCATGCCTTTCACCTCGTCTGGCAAAATCAGCCCTGTTGTGTGGAACTGACTTTGCCTCCTCTTGGAGTTGTCTATTTGAAACCGGAAAGGTGAAAAAGCGCCGGGCAATCCATTCATTCCAGCAGGACCCATGCCGGCATTGCCCCAGGCCCTCCTGATGGGAAAATACAACGGGCGCGTAAGAGGCGCCCCAATTGAAGTCGTTCGGATCTGATTTTACGTGAATTTGGAGTATTTGTTCCAAGGCCTGATCTCCGCTATAATCAAACACCTCATCACAGGCAGTGGGCATTATGAGCAAAGAAAACTCAAAACGGGATCGGCAAAGTACGCGCCTGTCTATTGCCATTCCCGTCATTATCTCGGGCGTGGATGCCGATGGGCAAAACTATAGTGAAAGTGTGCGCACGGTAATCATCAACAAGCATGGGGGCAAGATTGCCACAACCCGGCATCTGGCCCTGGGAAGCGAAGTTCTTATTGAAAACCAGGCCAGAGCCCTGAGGGCGAAAGCAAGTGTTGTCTGGTTGGGCGAGAAGCTTTCCGAGGGGAACTTGCAGCACGTGGCTTTGCAGTTGGTCGAAGCGCAAAATATTTGGGGAATTATTTTCCCGCCGGATGATTGGGTTGCCGAGCAAGGTGAAGAATTGCGCCCAGTTCCCCTCCCCGCCGCACCCTCCGCGGATGCAAAAACCGCGGTTACGGAGTCGCCAAAGCCCTTGTTGCCGCCCGCTGAGATCTCCAATCAAGTTGTGCGCGAGCTGCAGCAAGCAGCCGACAACTGTGCCCGGGATTTCCAGGACCGGCTGAAGCAATTGACTCAGCAATTGGGTATGGAAATGGAATTTGAACTACGCGCCTGCGCCTTCATCGCAAGAGATCGCGAAGTTGGAGGGATGGGGGAACAGCTCCGAATACTGCAGGAAAGTCTAAACACCACCAGGGAGGAAGTCGGAAAACTCGAAGCGCGAGTCCGGGAACTGAGGAATGGCCTGCAAACCAAAACGAAAACCGCGCATTCAACCACCCCGGAGGAGACGCAGCGCCAGCTCGCAGCTTTGTCAAACTCCATTCTCGAAAGTATGAACCGAGCCGCCGAAGATGGCCTGCGCGAATACCGAAGGCTTCTCCAAACAGAAAGCAATGAAAGTGCGGCGAAGCTGCGCGGCGATGAGGGAATTGATGCCCCGGCGACTCCGAACTCATCATCTGAGCAGTAATGACTTCTTGAAATACATTTCCCAAATGGGTATTAGATGTTCCAGTCTGCCACCTGTGGCAACAAAGCCTTGCCCTGACGATTCTCCTGCGGCCAGACGAATACACTCCGAATCGCAAGAGAAATGAAACTCGCGGCGGATTTAAGATAAGCGAATGCAAAAGAGGTCTCCAAAAGGCTTGCTGGTTTCCATCGATGAACGGTACATGCGCCTGGCCCTGCACGAAGCGGACCGTGGCGCCCGCGAAGGAGAAGTTCCGGTGGGAGCTGTTGTGGTTCGGGGTGGGCAGGTGTTGGCGCGCGCTCACAACCGCCCCATCCATTTGCACGACCCATCCGCCCATGCGGAAATCCTGGCGCTGCGGCGAGCGGCGCAAAAATTGCACAACTACCGGCTGGAGGGATGCGACCTCTATGTTACAATTGAACCTTGCGCCATGTGCGCTGGCGCCATTGTGCAGGCGCGATTGCGGCGCACAATATTCGGCGCGCCAGATCCCAAAGCGGGTGCGTGCGGATCGGCACTGCGGGTTCTGAATCATCGCAAGCTAAATCATCGGGTGGAGCTGACCAAAGGCGTTCTGGCTGCCGAATGCGCTTCGATGATCCAGGGATTCTTCAGAAAGAAGAGGACGAATACAAGTGGTACCGGCACCCCTGCCGGGCCAACTGCATACGAGACACGGGAGCAGGAACACGACAGATGAGATTGCAATTCCGCTTAGTCTATCCCGTTCCCTCAAGCCCGACTTATCACGGAGAGGTACCGAAGCGGTCGTAACGGGGGCGCCTCGAAAGCGTCTTGCCCGCAAGGGCACGTGGGTTCGAATCCCACCCTCTCCGCCATCCATATCCTTGTGAAATACTCGCAGTAAAAATAAACCCTCAAAAACATTGTGCTAGTCTAGTGTTGAAATTATGCATGACAATCAAGCCCCGAATCGGTTGGCCGTTCCAGTATAGTGCCCGTACTCCAGCCACCTCTCGAAGCGAGTTATGCCCGGCACAGTTCGCCCTGCCCGCACCGGGATGAATTCTACCGACGGTGCGATTGCTGGAAACACCCTCTCCAATGATTATCTTGCTCCCACGAGGTCTGAGAGCAGCGCCGCGCCTCCGGTGTAGAACAGTGAGGTCGATGCCGGTCGCAACTCTGCCTGAAACTCGGCCGCATCTTGGGCAATCGCCTTATGGGCGAAGAGGTCGTAGACTCTTTCCACATGCCGGGGAAGGCGAAAGACCCGGCTTCCTCCCGCAACCGTGTGAACGGCCAGCAGGTCCGGGGACGCGTAGAGCACATCCCCCTCCCGGTTGTACAGATGGACTCCGGCAAAGCCCGCGATTCCCCGCAGCAAGGGCGCAGGCAGATTGGGAGCGGCCACGTAGATGGAAGTCCATTCGGGAAAGGTCTTCACGCCCATGCCGGGTTTGGTGTTTCCTCGTGAGAACACTACTTCCCCCAGCACCCGGGCCTCGGGGTCATCCAGGCAGAAGATGGGGCATAACTTGTTATTAGTGCCCCAGACGAGATCCTGCGGCAAACCCTTGGTGATGGGATGAGTGTAGTCGAGAATAAACATCTGTGGTCCCCAGGGCTGCATGTGTTTGGCAAACGTGAAACCGGTCAGCTCGCGCATATGGTCAAGCCCAGGCTCGTCCTCGATGTAACCGGATCCATAGATCCACAGTGCCACGCGGCCGCCTTTTCGCAGCTCCTTGTTCAGCGATGCACGGCGATTCTTGTCGAGGCGCAGGGCGTTGAGGAAGATGTAGAGCTTGTAGGGTTTCATCCGTCCCTCAACGAAGTCCTGCAAGAGATACAGGTCGTAGGGAGCTCCCAGTCGCGGTAATCCCCAAAACTGCTGTTGAAGAATCATGGGGAGATCCAGGTTGATTCGATTGTTCTCGTAATAGAAGCTCTCCTCGTCCAACAACACGGCGATTTCCGCGCTCGGGCTGCGGTCCAATTGCAGAAGAGAGTTGCCAAGCCGGTGAAAGCTCTCGAGCAAGGGCCCAAATGCCGGTTCTTTGACGGGATTGATCGACTCGGACAACCACCACATGCCCAGACCCTGGACGGCCACGCGGGCGAAGTCCCTTTCAAGAACCGCGACGCTGTCAGAAAGGGTGTAGGTGTGCCCGTATTCCTGATCGTGATTGATGTTTGTGCGGCTGTCATCTTCAACGATCAGGAGTTTTCCGTGCAGGCAGGCCGAAGCGGGGGGCTGGCCCGTCACCGTATCCCCCCCGATGCTGCGAAAACCATAGGCGTGAGGTGACACGAGAAAGTCCACATACGGTGATTCCAGGACTTTTTTCAAGCCCAGATGGCCGCTGCGCGAATAGGTGGCGTAGTCGCTCTCCTGCCTCTCGCCGTGGAAGCCGCCATTGTTCATTTCCGTTAAGTAACCATAGAACGCGCCCGCCAGCTTCTCCCCATTGGTCGCCTGCTTCACCGTCCGGCAGTAGTCAATCACCAGGTCGCTGCTCAGGTCGGCAAAACAACGGAAGTAGTCAATGACGTTCTGTTCCTGCGCCGGATCGCGGAAGGTGTAGAGCTTGGTTTGAAGCTGCTGTTCTGCAGGAGGCACTTCGGCCGTTTCGAACGTAATGTCCCGCCTATTCCAAGCCGCCCGCAAACGGGCCGGGTCATCGCCATACTCGCGGCGGAGCCAGGAACGGAAGTGCTGCCGCATCGGCTCACTATAATCGGCGCAGAGCCAGGACATGGAGGTCTCGCCCTTCACCCACTCGCCGGTGCCCCCGGCCCCAGGCTGAAAGGCGGTGATTCGATCATAGAGGCCGGTGTGCTTGAGGTGAGCGATAAGGGCTTGGAGAAAGTCATTGACTTGCTTTCGCCAGACTGTGGACGCGAACGACTCGCTCTGTGGACGCCCTTCCGAGGTAATCTCGCACTCGCTCGGGAAGGCCTTCAACCACCAGTCACCCACTTCGAACTCGAAGTGCAAACGCAGGTGAAAGAGGGCAAGCGGATCGGCGTCGATGATTCTTCCGTAACGGGCCTCGACAGTGGAGAAATCAAACGGGTCGGAGCGCCCGGCCCGCGGTTCCACCCATTCGTAACCCTTTCCCGCATCGAAGGAATAGATGTGAATCCCTGCTTTTGCAATGCCCCCGGCATAATCGGCGCCAGTCCAACCCTCGACCGCGGGAGGATCGACCCAGCACATGCCGGCAAACGTCGGCTGGTTATTCAGGAACAGCGTCGGCGTTCCCTGGTGCAATTTAACCTGGGCCACCAGGGGTTTGCTATCCGTGCCGGCAGGTTCGGGCCAACCGCTTTTGATGGCACCGGCAACGCCCATCCCGGCAAACGTTAAGGGAAGCATCTTCAAGACATCACGTCTTTGCATAACAAACCCTCCTGATCAATCTGAAAGCCACCTTCCCCCTGCGTGCTGTTTCTGCCGCTGACCCTATAGAGGAACCCTCCTTATATCAAATCGAGAAGACCATTGGCGAGCATAAAATGAACCGTTTATATAAATTAATTGGGGAGAGTTGGCGCGGGGCACCCGACCTTAATTTTAAGATATTTTGGAAGAAATAAAGCGTAATTTTGTTTATTTTCAAGTGCAAGGCTAATCACAGTTTTTCGGACATTTTATTCTCCATGAATAGTAACGATATCATTTTATATTGACAAGGCATTTCGGACCGTGTTAATCCACGTGGCGGAATTTGATTTGTCTTTTTCCTCTTGGCGCCGGTCGGGAGGGTCAGAAAGCAAAAGAGAAGATGGACGAATTGCTGCCCGGTTGACTACAGGATAACTTCGCTGAAAGAGGGATTCCCTATGCCAAGTTTGAAAAAAGCCCTGATCCTGGCGGTTGGGGTTGCGATTTTCCGTGCGATCAGCCAGCCGTCTCCGGCGAATGCACAGACCTTACATTACGACCTTCTCCTGAAAGGTGGCCACGTCATTGACCCCGCCAATGGTCTCGACCAGATCATGGATGTGGCTATTTCCGGGGGGAAGATCGCGGCAGTGGGCGTAAACCTCCCCGCCGGCGCAGCCGGGAAGGTAGTGGATGTCAGCGGCCTTTACGTCACTCCGGGACTGATCGATATTCACGCTCATATTGGCCGGGGTGCCGTTCCCTTGAATTGGTTTGCGCCGGAGGCAAAGGTCAAGACTCCCCCCATGGGCATTCCCGCTGACATCGTGCTCACGGCTGGGGTCACAACCCTGGTGGATGCGGGGACAGCAGGGGCTGGCACCTTTCTTGTAGAAAAGCGCGAAGTCATCGATCATGCCAAAGTCCGCGTCCTGGCCTTCCTGAATATTGTGGCCGATGGCATGGAAGGTGGGACGGAGAACGATGTGGACCGAATGGACGTACAACTTTGCGGCGAGACGATCCACAAGTTCCCCGAAATCATCGTCGGAGTGAAGACGGCGCACTATTGGACGGAGAAGCCTTGGGACGCGGTCCATACCCCGTGGGCGGCGGTGGACCGGGCAGAGGAATGCGGCCGCTTAGCCGGTTTGCCGGTCATGGTGGATTTCTGGCCCCGTCCCGAGCGGACTTACGCCGACCTCATCCTGAAGAAGATGCGCCCGGGTGATATTCATACCCACGTGTTCGCTCAGCAGTTTCCCATCCTGCTGCCCGACGGCAAACTCAATCCCATCATGACCGAGGCGCGCCAGCGCGGAGTCATCTTTGACGTCGGGCACGGCGCAGGTAGTTTCTGGTTCCGTAATGCCGTTCCCGCAGTGAATCAGGGCTTTGTTCCGGATTCCATCTCTACGGATCTCCATAATGATGACGTCAACTTCGTCACCATGACGGAGGTGATGTCCAAATTCCTAGCCATGGGCGTGCCACTCAATCAGATCATCCGGAGGTCGACCCTCAACCCCGCCAATGAAATCCGCCACCGCGAATTGGGGACATTGTCCGTCGGGCGTGACGCTGACGTTGCCGTACTCGAAGTGCTCCATGGACACTTTGGCTACATTGACGATGGGTGGGCGCGGATGGACGGAAACGTCAAATTGGTGGCCCGCATGACCGTCCGTGGGGGTAGAATCCTCTACGATCCATCGGGATTGAGCATGGTGGAGTGGACCAAAGCTCGGAAGCAGTACTTTTCCACCCCGGCCGGCGGCGGCCCTGCCGCGAAGGCTGACGATTATCCGAGGAATTAGGCAAGCGTCACCGATCCCTTCGGTTTGAAAGGAGAATTACTCAACATGAATCGGTCAATCGCAAGATATACGGTCCTGGGTTTTGCCATTATCGCGGCTGCCGCACTCACAGGTGTCGGCTCGGGACATAATTTCCAAAAGCGTGCCTTCAATCCCCCCGGAACTCCGGAGAATCCGGCCTTCAGCAACGGGCTTGAGGTGGGCAACACGCTCTATCTTTCCGGCCAGGAGGGACTGGTGGAGGGAAAGCTGGTGCCGGGAGGAATTGGCCCCGAGACCCAGCAGGCGCTGGGGAACATCAAAAAGGTCATGGACCTGGCTGGCTATCAGATGAGCGATCTGGTCACGGTGACTGTCTACCTTGCCGACATGGGGGATTTCACCGAGATGACCCGGGTCTATAAGACCATTGTTCCCGAGCCCCGGCCCGCCCGCGCCACGGTGCAAGTGGCAGCACTGGTTAATAATGCCCGGGTGGAGATTTCCGCCATCGCGGTTAAACAACACTAGCAGTGGGGGCGGTACGAATGCGGATGTCTCGCAGATGAATAAAAATGCGCGAAGCGCTTTGGACTGCGGCCGCAAAGCTGCCGCTTTTGGTTTGTGGTTTCTAGATATTCTTGCGCAATTTGCCTTCAGGCTAAGGGTTCAAAGCGGCAGCTTCGCGACCGCTTTTGGTTTGTGGTTTCTAGATATTCTTGCGCAATTTGCCTTCAGGCCAAGGGTTCAAAGCGGCAGCTTCGCGACCGCAGTCCAAAGTGCCTTCGGCACAGCTTAGGTGCGCGGGCCGACCACGCCTGTCGAATGACGGGCTTACATCCAGGGCAGGGGAGTTACGATGTCAAAATCCATGAACCGGCGAAAGTTTCTTGGCCATACGTCCGAAGCATTGGTGACGGGCGGAGCAGTGGCGTGGGGGGCTGCTTCCGGCAGGGCGTTGGCGGCAGCCGAGGCTCCCGCCAGTGGCGAAGACTACTACCACAAGCTGGGTGTCATTCCGTTCATCAATGCCGCAGGGACGTTCACGGTTCTGTCCGGCTGCATAATGCCGCCATCGGTGCAGGCGGCAATCGAACGGGCGGCCAAGGCCCACGTGAACATCGAAGAGTTGCAGCGGGCGTCGGGAGAGTACCTGGCGAGCCGGCTTCATTGCGAGGGCGCGCTGGTGACGGCGGGTGCGGCTTCCTCCCTGACTTTGGGGACGGCCGCCTGCGTCACGCGCGGAAACGACCAGGCCATCCTCAATATCCCCGTCAATTTGAGCGGGTTGAAGAATGAGGTGGTCGTACAGAAAACTCACCGGTACGGTTACGACCACGCCCTGCTGAACTGTGGCATCAAGTTTGTCGAGGTTGAAACCTTGCAGGATTACGAGGCGGCGTTCAATGAACGGACCGTCATGGCTCACTTCCTGAATGAGGAAACCCGCGGCCAGATCAGCCGCGAGGATTGGGTGCGCGTAGCCCATCAGCACGGCGTCCCCTGCTTCAATGACGCCGCCGCCGACGTTCCGCCCATCTCCAACCTTTGGAACTACACCCAGATGGGATTTGACCTTGTGGCGTTCTCGGGCGGGAAGGGTCTTCGCGGGCCGCAATGCACAGGACTGCTTCTGGCCAAGAAGGACTTGATCGAGGCGGCGATGAAGAACAATTTCCCCTATTCCACCACCGTGGGCCGGGGGATGAAGGTGGGGAAGGAAGAGATCATCGGCCTGGTTGCCGCGGTGGACTGGTTTCTCTGCCAGGATGAGAAGGCGATGCAGGCGGAATTCCAGAAGCGCGCGGAGAGAATCGCGAGCCAATTAAAGGGCATTCCCACCGTGCAAACCCAAATATTTGTTCCGCCTACTGCCAACCATGTCGCCCACCTGTTGATTACCTATGATCAGGATCGAATCAAGATCACGGGAAAGGGAGTCCAGGAAAAGCTGCGCCAGGGAAGCCCGCGCATTGAGCTGAATCCCTCCACGGGCGGTGGGCCGGCCATGCCCGGACTGCCTTCCGGCGACAATACCATTGTGGTGGGCGTCTGGATGCTGCAACCGAATGAAGATGTCATCGTGGCGCGGCGCCTGCGCGAGGTTCTGCAGAAAGCGGCGCTGTAGCGGCGGTCTCCGACCGCCGTCGTCGATCGGAGATCGACGCTACAAATCAAGCGGAGATTACCTATGGATCGACGTCATTTTGTTAAAAGCGCGGGTTGGGGAACGGCGGGGCTGTTGTTCAATTCTGCCGTCCGTGGCCAGGGAAATCCCGGTCGCCCGTCGCCGCCTCCGATTGAAGTGCATGGCATCCCTCCGCTTAAGCCGTCGCCGCTGGGAATCCCCGGCTTGTTCCCCGGCCGGGTGGTGGAGGTGTTCCACCCGGACTCCATTTCCGGTAACCGCGTTTCCCAGCCCATCATCGGCCGCATGCTCGAGGCGGGGATGAAGGAACTCACCGGCGAAAAATCCGCTCAAGCGGCGTGGCAGAGGTTCATTGAGCCCCACGACGTGGTGGGCATCAAGATTAACTCCTCCGGCGCCCCCGTCTGTTATTCCTCTCCCGAAATCGTGCGGGAAGTCATCGCCGCGGTGCGATCGGTGGGGGTTCCCGCCCACAACATCGTGGTCTTCGACCGCTATTCCCATGAGATTGACATGGGCGCCTACCAGACGTTGGTGCCCGTGGGAATACACGTTTTAGGCATTGAACATGGCGCTTTTGACGCCGCGCGCTACGACATGGATGTTTACTGCGAGGCGAACTTCTTCGGTGAATGGGAGACGCGATGCTATCTGGCAAAAGTCGTAACCCATGAAATATCCAAGATCATCAATATTCCAACCATGAAGGACCACTCAGCCTCCGGGGTGACGGGCTGCCTGAAGAACCTTGGCTACGGCTGCTTCAACAATGTGGCGCGCTCGCACCAGCAACCCTACACGTACACCGACCCTTTAATCGGCTACCTCTGCTCCACTGAGCCTTTGCGATCGAAGGCTGTGCTGAACATCATGGATGGCACGCGCGAACTCTGGCACGGGGGACCCCAGACTTGGCAGTGGGACTTCATTTATGAAGCCAAAACGCTCTTCATCGGCACCGATCCGGTGGGGATGGATACCATTGAGCTGGTCGCCATTGAAAAGAAGAGGAGAGAGGAGGGGGCGAGTTCGGTGTGGGATAACGATCCGAAAACCTTGACCACCGACAGCGATGAGTTCCACGGGAATTCCCATAAGAACATGTATTTTCGCCAACCCGGACACATTGCCTCTGCCGGGAAACTGGGCTTGGGTGTCTCCGACCTCAAACTGATCGACCATCGTCAACTCCGACTAGGATCATGACTCAGAAGTTCGTTGGTTATTCGCGAACCCCCTCACCCACGACCCCTCTCCCCCAAGGGGGCGAGGGGAGAGTTGAATTCACTGCCCTCGCCCCCCTTGGGGGAGAGGGTGGACCGCAACCGGCGTTTTCACCAGGTCAAGGCGGGACGGGTGAGGGGGTCTAAACCGTGGCGCGTCATTCAAACTTGACCCCGTCATTCACCTTGGTGCTGACCCACTCACCCCTCCCAGCCCGCAACACGTCAAACCGTGGAGTACTTCTTGCAAAGCGCTTTGACTTTTTCGAGGAGCCTGGGAACTCCTGTCATGGGGTCTTCTTCCCCTTCGTATTCGACTGACATGAACCCCTGATAGCCGCCCTTGGCAAACATTTGCCAGATGCGATCGAGGTCAAGCGGTTGAGGTGGCTTGTTGTCGTCATGATCGCGAATGTGGGCGTTTGTGGCGTAGGGGACCAACGACTCCACCTGCGCATAAAGGTCTTCCTGAAAATGGGTGATGTCCAGGTTGCATCCGGCGTAAGGCGAATTGACGCGTTGGAGGATGGCGATAATGTTGGAAGCCTTGGAGGTGATTCCGTGATGGCTCTCAATGCCCAGAGTGATGCCTTTTTGCGCGGCGTAATCGCAGGCCTGCTTCATGGTTTCCGCGGCCCACTCCACTCCCTGCGCGTCGGTGGCTCCGTCCGGGACCTTGCCCCCGAACACGCGGATGTGCGAAGCGCCCAACAACTCGGTGGCATCCACCCATTTTTTGATGCCGGCGATTTCCGCCTCGCGCTTGGCGGGATCAGACTGGCACATTTCCGTTCGGATGGCTGCGCCTGAAAAGGGGATGGCGTGCTTGAAGGCCAGGTGGCGCAGGCTGTGCAAGTACGCGGGCTCCGTGGATTTCAGCCAATAGGAGGTGACGTCGACGCCTTCGACCTCAAGTTCCACGGCCTTGAGAAAGAAGTCCTCCATCGNNGCAACCGGCGTTTTCACCAGCCGGGGCGGGCCGGGTGAGGCGGTCGCCTTGGAACAATCAGGAGCGGCGACTTTCATTGCGAACCCTTTGACTCAGGACACGAGGGTAAACACGACCATGGGCCAGCCTTCGAGCGCAGAACACGACTGGGTAACTTTACTGGGCGATAATACCCGCACGGGGGGGCAGCACACTGCGTCCTGGCATGAGCCCAAAGGCGTCCGCTGGCAGTTCCGGGCCGGAAGGGCCATCCGTTCGGCTCCCGTAATGCGCGACAATATTCTGTACGTGACTGAGGTGCATGGCGCCGTCTATGCCCTTGACGCCGATAGCGGACGCCCCAAGTGGATCCGCCAGTTCCCCGACTGGATTCATTCCACCCCTTCGATTTCCGCCAACAAACTGCTCTTCGGCTGCGACTGCGGAAGGGTGTACGCCCTCGCCCAGGATTCAGGCCGGAGTGTCTGGCAGGCCAGTGCGCAAGCGGAAGTGTGGAGTTCACCCGTTGTCCGCAGCGGAACTGTCTTTTTCGGCAGTGCCGACGGCCGGTTTTATGCGGTAGACGGCGAAACCGGCAATCCCCATTGGACCCAGACTCTCGGCGGGCGGATTTATGCCTCAGCCTATGTCACAGAAAAGCTTGTCTATGTTGGTTGTGGCGACGGGAAAGTTTATGCCCTGGAGGCTGCGACAGGCAAGATTCTATGGAGCACCCCTACCGGAGATGGCATCGATTGCACCCCCGCCGTGGCTGGCGGCATAGTTCTGGTGGGATCGGAGGATTTCTTCTTCTATGCGCTGGATGCTAACACCGGGGCCGTGCGTTGGAGGTTACAGACGGGACTGGGAATATCTTCGGCGCCTGCGGCTTCGGAAGAGATGGTTGTCTTTGGCGGCAAAGACCGCAATGTGTACGCTGTGGAGATCCAAACCGGCCAGCTTCGTTGGAAGACTTTTGCGGGGTATACGGTCACTGCGCCCACCGTGCTTGGCGGGCCGGTGGTGGCCGTTCACGCTGAGGAGGGCAAGGTCCTGTGCCTCGACGCCGCTTCCGGCCAAGTGTTATGGAAGGCCGGACTGGGTGGAAGCATTCAGTCCGCCGCGATTCTGAGCCGTGACCGCATTTACGTGGCAAGTCAGAACGGTATGGTCTATGCGCTGGAGTAGCCAAGCCGCAACCGGGACGCTGGGGTCGAGCAATCGAAGTTCGTTACAAAGCACCTGCACTTCAAATTGTTCCAGGGCGACCCCCTCACCCGGCCCACCCCGGCTGATGAAAGCGCCGGATGCGGTCCACCCACTCCCCCAAGGGGGCGAGGGTGGGAATTCAACTCTCCCCTCGCCGCCTCGGGGGAGAGGGGCTGGGGGTGAGGGGGTCTTCAGATCAACCAGGAATCTCTGTTCCGAGAAACTGGAAGGCCCGCTTCCGGTTGCGCCCGCCATTTCAGGAGACCTGTCCGAAAATAAGAACTTTCGTCCCCTTCTCAGAAAGCACTTCTCGATGGGCACGGTCTTTGAGATCGTCGCTTATGATGCGAATCCGGCCGCCACATCTGATGCCATCGATCAGGCCTTCCGGGAGATTGATCGCCTTGAGCTGGTGATGAGCCGTTACAAACCCGCGAGTGAACTGAGCCGCTTGAACCGTTCGGCGCACGGCCTGGCACAAGCGGTCTCCCCGGATTTGTATCAGGTGATGCAAGAATCATTGCGTTATTCCGAGCTCTCCCAAGGTTCGTTTGATGTAACGGCCGGGGCGCTGGCCGAGCGATGGAAAGCCGTGGGCCGCGGCGAGCCGGTTCCCAGTGCGGCCGAGCAGCGAAGGCTTGGACGCGGCTTGGGTTTTCAACGGGTGGAACTGATTCCTCCCAATCGGATTAAGTTCCACTCTTCCAGTGTGGAAGTTGACTTGGGCGCCATCGGAAAAGGCTATGCCGTGGATCGGGCTGCCGCCGTGTTGCGCTCCTGCGGCGTCCGGCGCGCGCTGATTAACTCGGGCGGGAGCACATTTTACGGAATGGGCGCTCCGCCCGGCCAAGCCGGCTGGCTGGTGCACCTGCGCGATCCTTCCAGGCATCTTAGCCCCTGCGTCCTATTGCAGGAAAACAGCGTTTCAACCTCAGAGCAGACGTCGCCGAGCCTGCTGGGAATGAGTTCGTATGGCCATATTGTCGATACCGTCGCGGGCGAGCCTTCGAAAACGATCCTGGCCGCGAGTGTTGTGGCAGAAACCGCGACGGCTTCCGACGCTCTATCCACCGCTTTATTGATCATCGGTCCCGCCAAAGGCCGGGATTTGGTGACAAGATTACAGAATGTGGCCGCAATTTGGGTTTCGCCGGAAGGATTTCTGGAGACGTCAACCAGTGGTCCGGAGATTTTGATAAGACCTACACCGGTCGAGAGATCTCGGTGAGGTTTGCTCAACTGGGGAATCTCGAACAGGGCTGAGGTGCGGAAGTTAGCGACATCATGGCAGGCAGGGGGTACGTGGGGCTAAGGCGCTGGCGGAAAGACGAGTGTGACTTATTTACCTTGGAAGGCCACCCGTTGCTCAATAGAGCCTCTGTGGGGATCACCATTCAGCAGAGTGCAGCAGCATTCCCCACTATGCATATACACCCTTCCGAGGACTGTGACAAAAATCGCTCAAGAAAATCGACAAAACACTGGCATGGAGTGAACTCATGGATCGACGTCGATTCGTCAAAAGCGCGGGATGGGGAACAGCGGGACTGTTGCTCGACTCGGCCGTGGTGAGAAGCCGCGAGGATCGAACCAAGTCGGAACCACCCGTCATTCCCCAAACCGCTTGGGGCAGAGTGTGGGTTCGCTGGACTGAACCGGCGCTGCCTCCTGCAAAGTCGCTGCATACTTATGGCCTGGCGATACCCTGGGATGCAGACCGGGCATTGATGGCAAGCGCCCGGAAGCAGGGCTATCGCGTCTATGCTGTGGCAACGCCCGAACAGGCGATCTCGGCGGCTGAGGCCAGTCACACGTTGGGAGTTTCGGGCATCGTTCTGGAATCAGGCGATTCCGCCCAAAAACTGGCGAAGGAAGCTGCCCGGCATCTCCGGCTGGCCCACCCTGAGCTTACTTTTCTTACCGCTGGCTTCAGCGGTAAGCAGCCGGCGATGAAGGGGAGTACCGTTATAAAGGACGGTGGAATCCTGCAAGTATCGAGCCCCACGGAGCAGCCGTGGATTGATTCCAACCTGGCCCAAGTTCGGTTTGACCAGGCATTTTCTCCCAGCCAGATCCCGCTCATCGATTTCCCATGGGAATCTTCTGATGCCTTGCAGCAAGCGCAAGGGCCGGGAACCGAAGACTATTTGCTCGCCGTGGCCGAAACCGGCGCCACGCACTCCGATTTGATCTTGAATCTGCACCCGACCTTGCAGAAAGCCCTCGTGCACGGAAGTGATGAGGGATGGGCCGTCTGGAAACAAATTGCACAGTACATGGAATTCTATCTGCGGGAGGATGATCGGCCCGTCGCCTTGCAGGCCAACGTGGGCGTGGTGACGAACGATTTCGACGCCTCGTACGAAACGACGAACCTGATGGCGCGGCACAATGTTGTCTTCCGGGTGCTTCCCCCGGGCGACCTGACGCCCCAAGGTCTCCAAGGTCTGGACCTGGTGGTTCTGTTTGCCCAACCCGGCGACGCAGCAGTCCGGACGGTGGCGGGGTTTGTGGAGGCTGGCGGAATAGCGATTCTCTTGAGCTTGCGTGGCCCCTTTCCCTGGCAATCGACTGGAGGGGACCGATCGACCGATCATTCGGTGACCTACGGAGCGGGCAAAGGTAAAGTCATTGAACTCGCTGAAGGCGTTGCCGATCCTGGAACGTTTGCCCAGGATGTTCGCCGTCTTCTGGGCAAAGACAAACTACCGATCTCCCTCTGGAACGCGTCCACCACCCTCGGCGTCCCCTATAAACTCCCGGGAAGCCCCATGGCCACCCTGGAACTGGTGAACTACTCTGCCGACCCTATGCCCGTCCAGGTCTGCGTCAAAGGCTCTTACTCGGTGGTTCGATATGAGACTCCGGAGCGTGGTTGCTGTGAATCCATCGCACCGATAAGGCAAGACGGATTCACACAGTTTGATCTCCCCTGGTTAAAGATTGGAGGGCGCGTGCACCTCGGCGCGATGGGAGTCTCTACCGGAAGGAGGACGTAACTTATTGTTTCCTGGGCGAACATTACGACTGCAATTCCTCATTCTGGGGGTAGTCATCAGTTACCTTGGGGGATTTGCGGCAGGCCCTTCGGACCAATTTGAAGGAAAACATTTTCGTGGCCGGGGCGATGTGGAGTACCTGCAATTGCTCGATAGATCTCGGCGGTTGTTTGAGCCGGACCCGGAATATCCTAACCTGCCCATGCTCTACACCTCGCGCTGGAACGGCATGGTGGAAGGCCCGACATGGTCCGCGTGGTGGATTCAGAACAGTTACGGGACTACCTTCGCTGCTCTCCCGTTTTTGCAGGAGCCCTATCTCACTTTCTTACAGAATTCCCAGGACCTCTGGTTTGACCAAATGGGTGACGGCGAACGGGTAGGCTGTCCACGGGAGCCGCGGCTTTCGTGGGTGGCGCCCGACGGACAGTTGTGCGATGCGGCTTCGCCCGGGTGCATCATTTACAAGCAAGGCGACGGGCAAACCGGAATACACGATTGGGGCGTGGAGTTCACCGCTGCGGGCGTTTTGCTTCAGTCCGAACTGCTTTTGATTAACCGCGATGCGAAGGCCATAGCCCGATACCTGCCCAGGCTTGAGCGCTCCGCCAATTTTCTCGATTCCCGGCGCGATCCCAGCAACAACCTGTTTCTGGCTGGACCCGCGGCCAATCTGCTCGCCCCCAGTTACGCAGGTTGGAAGAAGCCGGACGGAAGTTACGGCAAGGCTTATCTGGCAGGGCTTTCGATCACCTATATCGCCGCGCTCGACCGCCTGATCGAATTGGAAAAGCTTGCTGGCCAGGGGGAAAAGGTGAAGCTCTACACCGAGAGGCGCACCCTTGCCAGGAAAGGGCTTCCCCTCATCACGGCACTGGACGGTTACTTCATCAAATCGCTTGACCCCGACGGGACAAAACACGGCGTATACGGCGCCCGGCAGTACGGGTACTTTGAGGCATCCCCCAATCACGATGCGATATGCTTCCACGTCGTGGATTCCGCCCAGGCGGAGAAGATCTACACGCGCATGGCGTCCATTCCCGGCCTTCGTCCGTACGATTTTGTGATTGCCAACTACCCTTCGCTTGATGACATGTACGAAGCACCGCAAGGGCTTTGGCGTTTCGGCGAATGGGTCAACGGCGGAGCCTGGTCAACCTGCGAAGCCCGCATGATCATGGCTTACTGCCGCGTGGGGAAATATGAGGACGCGCGCCGGTCCGTGCAGAAGCTGTTCACTTACGCCCGCCGCTATCGCATGGACAATCCCTTTACGAACTTTGGCAGCGACGTGTATCAGCCGAAACAGCCCATCAACATTACCTATGACGCCTTCGGGCCGGCGGCGGCGCTTATCCGTGGGTTATTCGATTATCAATATCGGGCTGACGGGGTGACACTTACCCCTCAGATTCCTCCTGGAATAACCCAGATGGAGCAGCTTGATCCCATCCGGTTGGGAGACAAGAAACTGTACCTGGCAACAGTGGGGCAGGGGCAAATTACCTCCGTCACAGTGAATGGCGCGCCCTGGAGATCGTTCGATGGCCAATCGATTTTCCTGCCTTATGACCAGGTGCCGGAAGTGGCAAGGATTGTGATCGCGCTGGGAAGCGGCACTCTTCCCAAGCTCGAGCCTCTTGAGACAAACCATTCCGCTCAGGAAAGGCCGGCGGAAGCGGTGACCGGGGAAATCTCTTCCCCCACCATGGCGGCCCTCGACGTGCGCGCGGACAAGTTGCGAGCCTTCCACAATCGGCTTGTTGCCGCGGGCCTCGGGGCAGGTTACGAGGCTGCCCATGCCCAATTGGCACTGGAAACCGTCGGGGCTCTTCACCAGCGGCGCATTTCGCTAGCAGCGGGAAAGTTCCCCCGCCTTTCGCCTCCAGATTCAGATGCCGCAGCGGACAAGTCTTATGAAGATGCCGCCACTAGACTCATGAGCGGCCTCGATACAGTAATCAAAACCTATGCTAAATCAGCTGACTCGCGCCGTCAGAAAATCTCTGAGCTTTATGGGATGGACGAGCAGAAGTAGTTAAGAGGTGAAGAGCGCTTGTTCCATAAAATGCTCTTACTCTGGCTGATGATCTATTCACCCATCGCATTGGTGAGGCTTGATAGCAACGCCGCGTTCCCAGTGTAATATAGCACCGTCGAAGCAGGCCGCAACGTCACCTGAAATTCCTGGGTGTCCCGCGCCACCGTTCTTCTCTCAAACAGGTCGTAAACTTCTTCCTCCCGCCGTGGCATTCGGAAGGTTCGATCCCCTCCTGAAACGGTGTGGACAGCCAAAAGGTTCCTTGCCGCGTAGAGAACATCCCCATCCTGGCTATACAAATGGACCCCGGAAAATCCCGCGATTCCCCGCAGCACGGGAGCTGGCAGATTGGGAGCGGCGACGTAAATCGAAGTCCAAGCGGGAAAAGCTTTTACGCCCATGCCGGATTTGCAGTTCCCTTGGGAAAAAATCACTTGTCCCAGTATGTGGGCATCCGGGTCCTCCAGGTAGAAGATCGGGCTCAATTTGTTGTTGGTGCCCCAAAAGAGATCTTGAGGCAAACCTTTAGTGATAGGGTGAGTGAAATCGACAATAGACATGAGCGGCCCCCAGGGTTGCTTCTCCATGGCAAATGTGAATCCCGTCAGGTCTCGCATGTGATCCAGCGAGGGCCCATCTTCGAGATATCCGGGCGCATAGATCCACAACGCTACACGACCATCCTTGCGCAGCTCCAAATTCAAGGCTTCCCGACGACTTTGGCTCAGGCGCAAGGGATTGAGGAAAACATAGAGTTTATAGGGCTTCAAACGCCCTTCGATGAAATCCTGCAATAAGTAGACGTCATAAGGCGCGCCGGTTCGTGCCAGACCCAAAAGTTGCTGTTGGTTAATCAAGGGAAGGTCCAGGGTGATTCGATCAGACTCGTAGAGAAAGCTCTCGTCATCCAGCAACACGGCGATTTCAGCGTTGGGCGTGCGGTCCGTTTGAAGGAGAAAGCCGCCAAGCTCCCGAAAGCTCCGGAGCCAGGGGGCAAACGCCGGTTCCCGAACTGGATCGATGGATTCAAACAACCACCAGATGCCCTGACCATGGGTGGCCGCCTGGGCAAAGTTGCGCTGCAAGATGGCGATACTTTCCGAGAGTGAGTTAAGGTGTCCGTAATTGGGATCGTGACTGATGTGGGTTCGCGTGTCGTCTTCGATGATGATGAGCTTACCATGCAGCCGGACAGACTCAGAGGGTTGCTCCGCGGGGGCGTCACCCCCCATGCCGCGAAACCCATAGCAGTAGGGACCCACCAGGAAGTCCACGTAGGGCGATTCGAGAACGCGTCGCAAGCCCAAATGACCGCTACGCTGATATTCGGAATAATCGCTTTCCGGCCGCTCCGCGAAGAACCCCCCATTCAAAGCCAATTCCATCAGATAGCCATAGAAGGCGCCTGCCAACTTCGTCCCCTGCGTCGCATCTTTCGCGGTACGGCAGAAATCGATAACCAGGTCTGCGCTCAGGTCTGCCAGGCATTGGTAGTAGTCAATGACGTTGCGTTCCCGTGCTGGATCGCGGAATGTGGAGAGGCGGGTTTGCAACTGTGCGTCCGCTGACGGGACCTGTACGGTCTCAAAAGTAATCTCGGGATTATGCCAGGCGTCTCGGAACTGTGCGAGGTCATGCTTATATGTGTGCCGGAGCCAGGTGCGGAATTGTCTCCACATCGGTTCGCTATAATCACTGCAAAGTGAGTACATTGAAGTCTCGCCCTTCACCCATTCGCCCGTGTGCCCGGCGCCCGGCTGAAGGGCGGTGATCCGATTGATAAGCCCGGTCCGATGGAGGTGGGTGACGAAGGCCTGGATGAATTCATTTACTTGTCGCCGCCAAACTTCCGAAGCGAAGGACTGGCCCACCCGCCTTCCGTCCGAGGCAATCTCACACTCACCAGGGTAAGCTTTCATCCACCAGTCGCCAGGCTGGAATTCGAAGTGAAGGCGGAGATGGAAGCGGGCAAGCGGATCAACGTCGATGATCCTCCCGTAGCGGGCTTCGACGGTGGAGAAATCGAAGGGGTCGGACCTTCCCATCTTGGGCTCGATCCACTCGAAATCCTTTCCCGCATCGAAGGAATAGATGTGAATCCCTGCTCTGGCCATCGCCCGAGCATGTTCGGCATCCCGCCAACCATCGGTGGATGGAGGGCTGGCCCAACACATCCCGGCGAAGACTGGCTCACCGTTGAGGAAGAGGGTAGGTGTTCCGTTATGCGGCCTGACCTCGACCACCTGGGGAACATTCTGGAGGGACGCTGTCTCTAACGCGCCCGGTGAGCTCATTCGGGCAAGTCCTGTCATTCCGGCAATTGAGAGAGGAAGCGCTTTCAGCACATCACGTCTCTTCATAGCAGACCTTCCTGATTTTCCTGCGTGGGTAAAAATGAGATACTGTAAACTGGGATCGCGGCAAATGGAATTGGCGGGAATCCGCTAGAGGCAGTTCGTCTACTTGGGCAGTGTGAATGCCACACGAATCTCCCTATTAATTCAGAACACGCCGAGCCAAAATTGCATGACGAAGATTGTTTGTCAAGCCAATTTGATATCGTTTCATTTATCCTTGAAAGCCCTCCTCCGGATTTGGTATAAGGAGAGACCGTTTGAGGTCTGTTCGCTTCGGTAAAGAGACCAGCGAGGTTTTATTTTGGCCACGATTCGGGATGTCGCAAAGCTGGCGGGCGTTTCGTTGGGGACGGTTTCGAAAGTGATCAATGGAGTGGACTCGGTCCGCCCCAAGCTGGCGAAACGTGTCGCTGCCGCGATGGAGGCATTGGACTATCACCCCAACCAGGTAGCGCGCAGTCTGAAGGTCCGGCGAACGCAGACCATTGGAGTGCTTGTTTCGGATGTCGCCAACCCATTTTTCACAGGTGTTATGCGGGGCATTGAGGGCGAAGCGCGTAGCCACGGCTATTCGGTAATTTTTTGCGATTCCAATGAAGACCCCGACCTCGAACGGACCAATCTCGACACGCTTTTTGCCCGCCGTGTGGACGGCGCGTTGATCATCCCGACCAACGCCCATACTGCTGAACAACACCTCGTCCGGCGCCGGTTTCCCCTGGTTTTCATTGATCGGATTCCGCCAAGTTTTAACGGCTCCGCCGTGGTGGCAGACAATTTTGGGGCCGCCGAAGAAGCCACCCGCCATTTCATCGGTTTGGGCCACAAACGGATCTCCATCATTACCGGAACGCTAACCCTTTCCAATGGATTAGACCGCCTGGAGGGCTTTCGCAAGGCTCTTCAGCAGGCAGGCCTCCCCTTGCACGATGAGTATTTGCAGCAAGGGGATTTCTTGCTGGAAAGTGGTTATCGCTGTGGGCTGAAACTCCTGCAACATCCTGTTCCTCCCACCGCGATCCTGTGTTGCAGCAATCAGATGACGCTGGGACTGATGCGCGCCATGCGTGAAATGTCCATTTCCTGCCCGGACCGCGTCAGTATCTTGGGATTCGATGATTTTGATTGGGCGGAGAATGTGAACCCGCGGTTGACGACCGTGGCCCAGCCCATGATGGAAATGGGCAAACAGGCGATGCAGATGCTGTTGCGGCGGATAACATCAATCCACGAAGGCGTATACGGCGAAGAAGAGAAAGTGGTACTGAAGACCGAATTGCGAGTACGCGACTCAACGGCCCCACCTCTCGAAGTTCTCGATCCGGCTCCCCATGAGGTGTGAAGAGGGCGACTCTCCCGAAGAACCTGACCTGAAGCCAGAAATTTCTCCGGATTATGCCACTCCGTTTCCATCGACAGTGCTGATTGCCCTAAATTTCCGATTTCGGGACTATTCCAGGTGAAGAAAGGACTCCGTATGGGACGATTCCGAGTTGCCCAGGTGATGAACCGCACATTGTATCTTTGTCTCACGTTGCCCGGAATTCTACTTATTGCCCATAGCCTCTGGGCGCAGCAGCAGGAAAGAGCCCAAAGCGAGCCGCACTTTGATCGCGTGGTGATTGACTCTCTCGATCCCGACGCTTGGAACGGCGTGGTTTTTATGGCTAAGGCTTATCAGCAACAAATTTCTTTTGCTCTGCGGATGGGCTCGCGCCGCAACGAATTCGAGGACGGAGAGAAGATATTCGATGAAGTCAGCGAAGTGGGTCCGCACGCTCCCGACGCTTCCTATTGCCGGGTAAGCTGGCGGCAAACTGAGCGCCAGGCGCCGATAACGCTGGAATGGTCGCGCCTGGATGAAACTGCCGTGGTGGGCCGCATCAACTCGAGGCAAGGTCTGCAACTGGTGCTCGAAACCTACTTCCCCAACTCCGCCGGAGGGCAATCCGGCACTTACTCCGTGGATGAATCCCATCGGGCCATTTGGGGTGAGAAGTTTTTTGACAAAGTCTTCAATCATGTTGCACGTCTGGTGGTAATGACGGACCGGCCCTTGATCGGCAGCGGCGCTTATCGCTCTCTCTCCGACTTGCAGGCCGGCATGGCGGGCCCAGGGCGCCTTGCGGCGGCTGTCCCCAATGAATCCAACCAGGGAGCGGCGGGGCTGGAATTTACCGATGGCGCCCCGGTGCACTTTGTTGCTGTGCTGGGATGGGAAAAAGAGCCGTTGCTAAATCAGGCAGGCGCGTGGCTGGAGCCGGGAAAGATCGACGCCATTTTGAAGGAAAAAGCTGAGGCCTATGCGGCACGCCGCCCCACTGTAGGTGGGCTATTTACGGGTGCGCCCGAAGCCATCGGTAATTCCATGTTCTGGAATACCCTCTACGCTCCCTCCCTGGATAGCATCTTCCCCAGCATCAGCCGCCATTGGGCGCATGACTGGGGCGGCTGGACGGTGGGTGAGTGGGATTGCTTTTTCGGCGTGCTCCTGACCAGCCTGGAAGACGAGGCGCAAACCAGCGCCGGCATCCACGCCATCTTGTCGGCGCAGACGGACACGGGCGTGGTTCCCAATATGACGGCAGGGAATGGCATCAGCCCCGACCGCTCGCAGCCGCCCGTGGGCTCCTACGTCGTTTGGAAGGTTTACGAGCGGCGGCACGACCGTGATTTGCTGGAATGGGCCTATCCGCGCTTGAAGAAGTGGCACGAGTGGTGGTTCGCCGACCGCGGAGACGGGCAACCCTGGCGTGATGGCAATCGTGACGGCCTTCTGGAGTGGGGAAGCGACCGGGGGGCAACACCCTCCACTGGCGGGCGTGGGAACCTTCAGGCTGCCAAATGGGAAAGTGGTATGGATGATAGCCCGATGTACGACGAGGCCAGCTATGATTCCCATACTTACACCCTGAATCTCGCAGATGTTGGGCTTAATTCGCTCTACACCTTGGACGCCGAGTGCCTGGCGAAAATCGCTGCGATTCTGGGTAAGGATGAGGACAGTCGGAAATTCGCTGCCGAGAATGAGCACATGAAGCAGCTTGTGCGGGATAAGCTGTGGAACGAGAAAGACGGAATTTACGAGAACCGTTTTTGGGATGGGCGCTTTTCCGGCCGCCTCTCCCCCACGAACTTTTACCCCCTGTTTGCCGGCATCGCCAACCCTCAGCAGGCAGAGCGCATGATCAAGGAACATCTTCTTAACCCCCAGGAATTCTGGGGTAAATACGTTGCCCCGACGATAGCCCGGAACGATCCGGCCTTCCCCGACCAGTTTTATTGGCGAGGAGACATTTGGGGACCCACCAACTATATGCTCTACGAAGGCATCAATCGTTACCGGTTTGATCAGGTGGCGCTGGAATACGCGCAGAAGAGCTACGACTTGTTCATGGACGATTGGCGGGTCAACCAGCACGATAACGAGCAGTATTACACGTGGGGCGGCACGGGTGGGGGCGACACGCATTACACCTGGGGAGCCTTGTTGTGCCTGGTGCCGCTGGAGCAGTACGTGGATGTGAATCCCTGGGAAGGCTTGCGATTTGGAGCGCTCGACCCACCGGCGCAAGGAGAATTCCACCGCGCGGTTTGGGAGAATCACACTTACGACGTTACCGTGGGTCCCACAAGAACAGCTCTCGTGCGCGATGGACAGGAGCGCTTTGAAGCTGATGCCGGGGTCGTGGTAAGGAATTATCAAGCGACGCCCTCACTGCTTACTTTCAGTTTGAAAGCTGAACGTCCAGTCGTCGTTGTCACGCAGGAGTTCGATGGCGGCGAATTAAGCCTTCACGTCGATGGAAAGGCCGCTGGAAAGGTGCGCATACTGAAGGATCGAGCGAGTTTTCAACTGGCCGCGGGTGAGCACAATGTGGAACTGGCAAGATGACTCAGATTGGAACTACGAGAAAATGCATTGGACAATGCAGGCGTGAGTTCAAGATCGTCTGGCGCAAGAAAATGGGGTCCCCGGGTGGAGACCCCCAAGCAGTACGCAGCTGCTTTCCGGACATCGTGAGCGGAGCGAAAGGAGCCCCTCAGCTTTGCTCTCACCCCGCACACGGTGATGTCCGAAACTTGTCGAGGTGGGTGCCCGTGGTGGGATCGAGCGATCCACCTGGCCGCAAGGCTTCCGGGCACTGAACCAACCTAATCATCGCCACTACCACCCATTCCTTCATAACTTGCACTTCAATCAGGGTCGGGACCTTTCACGAAGTTTCCTTCGTGGGGAGCTCGCAAGCCTGCCCCCGTTATTGCTGATGATAGAGAGGGTGAAGATGAGGGTCAAGAGGTGGCGGGCGTGAAGTTGCAAATAGTTCAGTGGCATATACAGCTTATTGTGATTATTTTAAGCTAGCCCCAATATATGGTATGGGGTTGCAATATATACTTCAGATTGTGCCTTGCGACTTTGCCGCAATGACCATTTCCACCTCTCCGGGTTTTCCTGCTTTCAGCGGAATAGGCCGGAAAAGCGCGCGTCCAACCACCCAGCGATAGCCCATTCTCCACGTTTGCGGCAGCCTGACCTCCATGACCGGAGTGGCGAGACGTGATTGCAGAATGGCGTTCATGGAGCCTATTGGCTGACCCCGCGTTTGCCGGATTCCCAATCCTGCCACTGCCCCAGACCCTTCATCTGCTCGTCCATTTTGGTGTTGCGCAAAAGTTCTTCCACCTCCGCGCGCGATTGGCGGGCGGCGGGGCGGGATGGGCTTTCCGCCAGTCCCCACACCAGCGCCGCGGCCAGGGCGGCATTATTCCTGGCTTCCCCCTGGTTTACAGCTTCATAAACATCAGTTTCAGCGTGATAATTGGGAAGATAAGGGGCCCACTCCTGTTTGGCGATCAGGTTGGGAACGCCGGAGAGAAGAAAGTCAAAGTTATCAGTGCCATCGATGGCCTCCACGGAATCGTCATCCGCCGCAAACCCGGGGACGGCGGCTAGAGCCTGGTCGATGGGCTGGCGAAGGTCGGCGCGCCCATTCAGATAGAAGCCCGACGTGTGCCCTGAACCCGTGTCAAATGTGATCATGAACACGTGTTGGCCCATCTCCTGCGCATGCTGCAAGACATAAGCCTCCGACCCGAACAGGCCCTGTTCCTCGCCGGTGAAGAGGACGAAGCGAACGGTGCGGCGAGGCACAATTCCCAGCGCCTTGAAGCTGCGCGCGATGTCAATCACCATGGCGGCATTCACCCCGTTATCTTCAGCTCCGGTGCCAAGATCCCAGGAGTCCAGGTGCGCGCCGATCAGCACGATCTCCTGCGGCAGTTCCCGGCCCCGTATTTCCGCCACCACGTTTCGCGCCTGGAACGGACCGCCGACGCGGCTGGGAAGTTCTAGCCGCACGCGCACCTCGCCCTGTTCCGCAAGTCGCGCCAACCGCGCCGCGTGAACGCGCGCCACCATGGCGGCGGGAATGGGCAGGCTGTCTCCCCCCAATCCCATCGGATGGCGATAGAGCAGCACTCCCGGCCGGCTGGACTGCACCATGACCGCCGCCACGCCCGCGCGCCGGGCGGCGGCAAACATGGCACCGTCGCGTCCGTATTCGGCAAACAGGTCAGCCTCCGTTTTCATTTCCGGCGAGAGCACCAGGGCGATTGAGCCGCGCGCTTTGTCGCCGAGGCGGGCAAACGACTCGGAGCTTCCTTCGCCGGCGTTTACCAGGGGAGCCTCCAAAGCCTGCCCATTGGGCGTGGGTACGGTAAACGGACCAGCGACAACGCGGATGGGGAATTGCGTGGGAGCGATGCACTCCGCGTGATCGGCGCCTCCCTCCCAGGAGCCGGGAATCGTGTAGCCTTCTGTCCAGGTGGATTCCACGCCCGCGGCGCGAAACCGGGCAACGGCCCAATCCACGGCACGGTCGCAGGCCTTGGAGCCGGTGGGCCGCCCGCCGATGGTGTCGCAGAGCTGGCGCAAATCGTCGAGCAGCGGCGTCTGCCACCGCTCGCGCGCGGCCAGAAGTTCCGCCGCGTGAGCTTGTACATCTGCCGATACCGCGGCGGATTGGCGCGGCGCGGCTTCGGTCCACGACGTGAGCATGGCCAAACTGCAAACCAGCGCGAGAATGAACAGCCTGCTTTTATCGACGGCCTTTGGCATTATTTTCCCTTTCGAATTCTTTTCTGCATGTCACTCCGGCGTTGAAAAAATTTCACACAGAGGGGACGGAGAATGGCTCACGGAGAGGATGGGGAGAGCTGCCGATCCAGGTGATTTAAAGTACGCGAAATTTGTATCAATCACGGTTGAGCCCACGTTTTTGGTCCGCATCCTCAATTTTTTCAAAACGATTAACTACCTTTATTATCATCAACATCGTGGAAAGCGACTTATAACTATCTTTGTTTTCATCAACATCGTGGAAAGGCAAAAAGTAGACATTTTTTCTATATGCATTTTCAATGATTTGCAGGGATTTTGCCCAATTTTTTTACCCTTTTTTCTTTCCTCCCGCTCGCCACCCAAACACAGGATAACTTAACTATTTTCAATAACTTAAATTTTTAGGCATTTTGGCAGTTTGTCGTTAACTCCTATTGTTTTCTAGCACATCGTGGAAGGCATCGCGGCTTTCCTGTTCCCGTGGCGAGCATTCTCGCTAAACCTTTATTTTTGAATAAGATACATTTTATGACTTCTTGTCGCTACAAGTTAACTCCTTTTGTTTTCTGTAATATCGTGGAAGGCCCGCGTTCAATTTATTGTCTTCGCCTCCGACTGCCGTACTAACTCTTTTTGTTTTAAATACATAAGACTCTCGACATTTTGGCCAAGAACGCTAACCCCTTTTGCTTTCTGTGACATCGTGGAAAGACGGAGTGATCGGGATCCGGGACTCGGGGCTCGGGACTCGGGGCGCCGGGGCTCGGGACTCGGGGATGGGTCCGATAGCCGCTTTTCCGTAATTCCCTGATACCTTACACCTAGCACCTAACACCTGCCTTTCCCCTGGCACCGGGCACCTAACACCTGTCGTTCCCCTGACACCTGACACCTCGCACCAAACGCCTTTCGTTCCCCTAACACCTGACTAGTGTGCACCTGGCTATTAACGTTGTCAAGAAGAAAGAGGCTACGGAATGAAACCTACAATTGGGACAATTCGTCAGGCTGGGAGTCTGGACATTCAAATCAAGACATCTCCTCTGGACCTGCCTTTTGAGGTCGGGTAGCCGGGAGGTAACCGTGGCGTGGAGGTACGAGTAGTTTGCGTTTCTCCGCGGAATTCCCCAAATACGTGTGGTGTTCCGGTGTTGATAAGATCGACCCCGGGATGAAGAGCCGCACGGGAACGCAAACTGCGCGTACCTGTGCGCTACGCTGCTATCGGCAGGATGCGCCAAAAATCCGCGTGGATGGGATGCGTTGAGTTCAAGTCCCTTCGGGATCGCAGACACCCAAGAGCACGAGTCGCACTGTGCGCCAGTCGGCGTGTCGATCTGACCTTGACGCCCTACAGCAGCAGGCATATGGTTCTTGCTTTGAGATAAAGGGGAAATCGGAAATTCAAGATGAAACACTCACTTCTAATCCTGATCATTTCTACGGCCGTGGTTGCATGGCCAGCCATTCCGCCGCAAGCCCAGAAGCCCCTGACGAAAGAGCAGATCCTGGGGCTGGTAAAGGCCGGAATGGACAATACCCAACTGGCGAAGTCAGTGCGCGAGCGTGGCATCGACTTTGATCCGAAGGACGATTATGTGGAGGTTCTGCGCAAGGCGGGAGCGCAGGAGGAGCTTGTCCGGGCTCTGCACGCAGTGAAGCCCCAACCGTTGAACAAGGAACAGGTGCTGCAACTGGTGGCAGGTGGCGTACCCATCCAGCGCGCAGTGGCGCTCGTCAATGAGCGCGGTGTCAATTTCCTGGCCGATGACTCTTATCTTGAGATGCTGCGCCTGGCGGGAGCGGACGACACGCTGCTCGGCACGGTGCGGAAGGCGAGTTCCGAGGCCAGCGGGGATCTCGCGGTCGAGACCTTGCCGGGCGCTGGGGTTTACCTGGATGGTCAACTCCAGGGCTGGGCCAATGCCCAAGGCGAACTGGCGATTAGAGCCAAGCTCGGAACCCACTTGCTGAAAGTCTCCTTGAGGGGCAAGAAAGATCTCCAGCAGAACATCACCGTCGCTCAAGTCCAAGCGACCCCAATCAAGGCACCGCTTGAGGACGCGCCGGGAAGCATAAGATTGCACACCCTTGCGGGCGCCAGCATCTTCCTGGACGGTATGAATCGGGGAAGCACCGGGGGGAATGGGGAACTCGTGCTAACTAATGTTTCTCCCGGACCGCACGAGTTGCGGGTTTCAGCGCCGCTCAAGAACGACTATCAGCAGAGTGTAACCGTGCTTGGGGGGGAAGAAAGCCGCATGGAAGCCAAGATGGAGGATGCTCCTCCATCGCGCGGCCAGGTGCGGGAGAATCCGAAGGATGGACTCAAATACGTCTGGATACCGCCGGGGACTTTTATGATGGGTTGCTCGCCGGGAGACAGTGCGTGCCAGTCCGACGAAAAGCCAGCGCACCAAGTGACCCTCACCAAAGGTTTTTGGATCGGGCAGACAGAAGTCACGGTGGGCGCGTACAAACGTTTCGTGATGGCTTCGGGGCGGCAAATGCCACCGGCTTCGAGGTTTAACATGGACTGGGCGAATGAGAAGATGCCGGTTGCAAATGTGACCTGGGATGAGGCGCACGCTTACTGTTTGTGGGCGGGTGGACGCCTGCCTACGGAGGCGGAGTGGGAGTATGCGGCGCGCGCCGGCAGCACGGAGGCTCGTTACGGCAACCTTGACGAGGTTGCCTGGTACAACAAAAACAGCGGGCATCAACCGCATGAGGTAGCTCAGAAGCCCGCGAATGGTTTGGGGTTGTTCGATGTGTTAGGGAACGTCGAGGAATGGGTGAGCGACTGGTACGAGGGAGCATACTACCGGAATAGCCCATCGCAAGACCCTTCCGGCCCCGTGAGCGGTAAGTACCGCGTTCTGCGTGGCGTGTCGTGGGTCACCAGCTCTATTAGCAGTCGCGTATCGTTCCGCTTTGTGGTCGGTCGAGAACACAAGGGCGAGGACGACGGGTTGCGGTGTGGTTGCGACGTAGTTAATCCTTAGTGTTTTGTCGAGACGGCACGCAGGCCTTGCCACAGTGCACGGGTTGGCCACAAACAAAGAAAAATCGAAGGCGGCGCCGCCGGGGCTCTGGAATCAGACTTTCGCGTGCGAGTCAGGCAAGAGTAGAAGGCGGAGTGTATGGTCACCGCCGGCTAGCGACCGGGATGGTGGAGGCGGTCGCCCGCTCACCCCTCTCAAAACAGTACGTAAGGAGCGTGCATACGGGCGGGAAAAGGTGCGGGGAGAGAAAAGGTACGGGGAACGTGTGAAGAAATGGCTGAGCGGGAAAAAGCATTTCACGCCAAGGCGCAAAGTCGCAAATAGGGCAAAGAAAAGAAGCAGTTATCCTTTGCGGTTCTTTGCATCTTGGCGTCTTTGCGAGAGATTGTTTATGTTTTCACAGCTTCGTGACACCTATTCCCTCGTCGCTTATTCCCTCGCAGAGTTGGGAAAGCGTCTGGGGCATGTTGGAACACCGCTCGCGCCCTTTCAGGGCTGGCGGCAAAATTGCGGGATCATCTTAACCGAGGCCATTGGGCTGGGCTTCGTTATTCCGCCCCTTTGGGGCTAAATCAAAGGCCCGCAAGCCGGTAGCGGCTTTCATAAAATCACAGTCAGTGATTTTCTGACTTTGGGCCTTTGTTGTTGTCCCTGGGTGGCTCTCTCCGACCGCCGATGCATCCTCCATCATGGCAAGAGGCCACGGTCAAGAAAGCGTTGACCGTGGCGACGTGCCCCATGCCATGTCATGATTGTGGCCCGTAGTAGCGGTAATGCCCGATGATCTTCCAGTCAAACAAAACATCTTCCATCCTGGGACCTTGCCCGATGTTGTGGACAACCAGGTAGCGACCGGTTGCCTCCGATTTCCGGTCCACAACGATCCCGATGTGCTGCATGTTTCCCCCCAGGTCCCACGCCACCAGATCGCCGGGGGCATAATCCTCCGCCCTGTCGGTAATCTTCAGCACTTCTCCCTGGCGAGAGAAGAACACCATCAGGATCGGTACGCGCCGGTGATCGATGTTCGCATCCGGACGGGCGGCGTGGTACGTCCCCAACTGCGGGTAGGCGGAAAAATTGCGTTTCATGTCCTCGTGGACCTCTTTCTGCAGGTCCACTCCCACGGCACGGTAGGCGCGAATCACCTCATCCGTGCAGACTCCCGTGCCTGCCGGCACGTCTCCGCCGGGATAGGGAATGCCCACGTAGGAGGAATCGTAGCGCACGGCGTGGTGGGTGCGCTCAATCGCCGCCGCCACCAGGCGCTTGAGGAAATCCTGACGGACGCTCGATGGATTTGTCACCGCCTGGTCCGCAGCAAGAACTGGCGCGAGGACGGCAGCAAGCACGATAACCAGGATGAGTATGGATCGATCGACGCGCATGGCCGCCAAAATAGCACGTTTCGTTGTGCCAGAAAAGCGGCCACTTCGCCGGGGCTGTCCTATGTAACCACGACGGGGGCTCTCGTTTTGGCGACATCCGTTAACAGAGGAATTCCTACAAGGCTTTTCGTCTTTGCGTTTAATTCGAATAGGAGAGTCCATGTTTCAGGACCCGCAGAGTCATTCGTCTCGGCGTCGAATGACTCTGCGCTATCGTCTGGGCAAGCACGGAGAGGCGGGGATCATGCTCTGAAGAATTTGGATCCGAGAGAAGAAGCTGAACATCCGTTGCAAACCCCGGATCGAAATGACCCGGGGCTTTTGATCATCCTCACAACAAAGGTTGGTTGGGAACTTCAGTAAAATTTCGCTGTCTTTTGCGCCAGTCCACCCACGTAATGAAGCGCTGAGGTCACTGCCCGCCCCTTGGAGTCGAGCGACTTCAACAAGCTTCCGAAATAGTAGCCGGTTCCCGAGTAACGGGCGTCCTGGTTCTGCCTGCTATAGGGATCGTATCGTTGGGAACCAAGGCCGCCATCCTCGTAAAAGGTGTTGAGGTAAAGGGTGTTCGAATTGATTGGATGGGAAGCTTTTTCAGTGGCTGCCGCAGGAGCATTCTGCCCCCTGGTAATGTCCCAGAGTCCACCGTAGCTGCCCGCGGCTGACAATCGCGAAGCGGGCGTGTTGCCGGTCATGTCCCGGAATCCCTGGAAAAACCTGGGAGATTCTGACGAAGCGACCAGGGAATTGGCGCCATCCTTGGGGGGATTGGGCAAGAAACGAACTTCGGGGTAAGTCAGGGTATTCCTTCCCACCCCGCCGTCAAGCCAGCCTTTGGAGGCGCCGTCGGGAAGATTATATTGAATCACACGGGCGCCTTGCGGAGCCGGAGCCTTGTCGTCAAACGACACACTAATCAGATTGCCCGGCTGTTGGGCAAAGGCCGTCATACTGACAAGCAAAAAAGTGAGGAACACCAGCAGCTTTTTCATAGTCCTCTCCTGCGCCGTTGCAGTGGTGCGTGGGGTGCGGCCGCCCTTTCAGCTCGAACGGTCCGCGGGGATTCCATCAAATCGAAATTTTTCAGATCTTCGGTGGGGAACATGATGTCTCCCTAAATCCTTGAGCAATACCTCTGCTTGTAACATGACCGCCCGGGTGAACCCATAGTACAGGCGTACCCGTACTAGTGTGGTGTCCCGCGTAATTCTTGACGACGGTGTGTTGCAAGGACCCCCTCACCCCCCGCCCCCTCTGTCGCCGCGGTGACCGAGGGGGGGTTGATTTTACTGCCCTCGCCCTCCTTGGGGGAGAGGGTGGCGCGCGTCCGGCGCTTTCATCAGCCGGGGCGGGCCGGGTGAGGGGGTCCCGCCTATTGTCAATTCTCATTTGGGACACCACACTAGAATCCCTACGTCAAATCCACGGGGGCGAGACGATCAAATTGAGGGATCGACAGGCACACGGAATCGTCCTAGCCTGAATTTCCACGGGACGG
>PLSX01000271.1 GCA_003165315.1 Acidobacteriota bacterium | reverse complement strand
GTGGCGCACTGTCGTCGGCGTAGCGAAAGTAATGAACTTCCGGGATGCGCTCAATTTCGCGGTCGAGACCGGTCAAATAGATGTTGGCAAATAGGCAGGCAATCGCTGTGCCAAAGGGAATCCCCCTCTCCGCCTGGCGCGGGCCGCTCTCGTCCTGGAACACGAAGCGCACGCGCTGCCGCAGTAGGTGAAAGAGGTAATCTTCGCCCTCCATCAGCCGCTGCAGCTTCGCCAGCAGGATTTCGTGATCAACCGACGCAAAATAATCTGTGATGTCTCGTTTGATTAAATAGATCGGCCCATGTTGTGAGTGCAGAATTCCCGCGATACGTGACTGGCAGCGGTCAAGGCCAAAGGTGCGGTCGCGGTAGGCGTAGGAGTTGGGGGAAAACCACGCGTGCACCTTGCGGGTCAGCAGGCGGTAAAGAAGGAAGTCAACAATTCGCTCTTCCCAGGGCAAAATGTAGAGTGTGCGGTGCTTGCATTAAAGTTGTACTTCAGCGCCACGGCGGGACGAAATTCAAACTTCTCGTGGACCAGCGAGCGGTGGATGGCGTCAAGGCTGCGCAAGCCGCGTCCGGCAAGGTCGTAAAGCGTGCGCCCATCCGTAGAGGTTGAGAGCGCTTTCCGCCATTGAAACAACGGTTTGGTGTAAACCCGTACTGCCGCCTTGTAGAGCTCTGCCTCGCGGTAGAGTCCACGCCAGCGCAACGGGCGCCCGGGTTCCCACGGTGCGGTTGGGGCCATGCGACACTTCTTTTACCACCGAACAGCCATCCCCGCCAACTGTCTTAAAAAGGTTCTATACCGCGCGATGCCGATTCCGCAACCCAGCGAACTCCGCTGAAATCCTCAAGCTTGTCCACTCATCGCGTTACGCCGCTTTAAGCTCTGCCGTGCAATGCGGGCAGCGCGTGGCGTTGAGTGCGATCCCACCGGAAACGCAGTATGGGCATTCCTTGGTGGGCGGCGCGGCCGGAGCGGGCGCAGGCTTCATAATCCGGTTCATCTGCTTGACCAGCAGGAAGACCACGAAGGCCACGATCACGAAATCGATAACCGTGTTGAGGAATGCACCGTAACTGATCACGGCTGCCCCCGCCTTTTTGGCCTCCGCCAACGTATCGTAGTGTGTTCCCGACAGGTTAAGAAACAGGCTGGAAAAATCCACATGCCCCAGAACCAGACCAATGGGCGGCATGAGAATGTCATTCACCACGGAGGTGACGATCTTCCCAAATGCGCCGCCAATGATGATGCCGATCGCCATATCAATCACGTTTCCACGCATTGCGAATTCTTTGAATTCCTTGAACATGTCATCCCCCTTAAAGGATTAGATCTGGATTCTTCAATCTCACCTGCCAGTAGTGCAAGGGCTTATTTCCCTGCACCGCCAAAACTCAGCCGTAGGCCGGTTGAGAGCAGCATGTCATTTGACTTCTTTCCCGGCGGCGGGTCGCTGAGGTCATAATCGTTGAAAGTGGTCTGCCAGCTTAAGAGCTTCGTGAGCTTGGTAACCAGACCAAGGCTGATTGTGCTTCGATAATTCCCTGTCGAAGACAAATTGGGGTAGAAAAACACCGATTCCGTAAAGGCCGAAGAGGCCAAGAACTTGTGGGTGAAAGATTCCCCCACCAGGATTTCTGCTGATGACCGGTTGAAATTGGTAAAGAACTCCCGGTCAAAAGTGCCGCCGAACAGCACATCGAATGTGGTCCGCTTGCTCTTGATGGCGTGAATGCCGCCGCCCGCGCCGATCACCGTCCGCAAATCAAGGTCCTGGAAGCGGTCGTTGAAGAGATCCAAGGTACCGAAACCGAAAGCCTTCTCGCCCAGGTTCAAGTCGTAGCGAACTCCGCCAGCTATGGACTGTGCCGTAGTGGATGTCACACCGTTGACGGCGCTGCGGGAAAACGCCGAGTCGGTGTAAAGGGTGATCTTATCCCGCGAGCTCGCACGCACCGCATTCAATGCAAAGGTGAAATTGGTGCTGTCGGAATTCCCCCGCACCAGGCCGACCCCCGTGTCAAATGTGCCGCCCCATAAATCTCCCAAGTGCGGATGTTGCAGCCGATCCAGCGCCGCCTCTGCCTTTTTTTGTTCGTCCGAGTCACGCAGAGTAGTCACGTCGGCCTTGGCCACCGCTACGCTCCCGGACTCCTTGGTAGCAACTGTTAACTTGCTGTCGCTGGTGGTAACGGGCCCGACGATAACCTGCCCTCCCTTCGTTCCCACATAGAGAGGCTGGCTCGACTCAATCTGCTGCACGAAATCCCACTTAATGGCCACGGCATCCGCGTAATCTGTCTTTATAACCAGAGCCTTCGTATCGGCGCTAATAATGGTGCCGGAGATTCGATCACCGTTCTTCAACGTGATTTGATCTGCGAATACCACCGGCGCCAGAATCATTGCCAAAAGTACCGCCAATTGAATTCTTTTCATTAATCGACCTCGCTCGGGTGCTTTGACCCAGGATAAAAATGTGTTGAAGTGCCGCCTTAGCGTTGCAGCTACTTCCGGAAACTCAAATCGAGCGCTCAAAGCGCAAGTAGCGTACGCTGTGCAGGCACGCCCAACGTTATTCGGATGTCGGGTGCCAAACCGAAAGCGGGCCTGCTCAAGCGCCCCCCCTCGCTTAACGCCATTACCGAACATAGCAATCGCGAGAACTCTATTGCTCGCAAACATCAAAGTCTGTTCAATATTGCTCAGATTTCAGATCATGGCATGGGCCGGGCGCAGACTTCTCTGTGGCCCCACTAACCCCATTATACGATAATCTGCCTCAAACGGATTAATATGTGTGTATTTTCAGTTTTCGGTGTGGTCGGTTCCCCGACAAGGTGATGGCTGGTAGTCTGAACCTGGTCTTGCGCTCACGTTATGGCGTCTGGACGCCCGTAGTTCCAACATAGAGCGAATATAGTGAGGTGCTTGCGGCCATGAACAGGCGGTCCCGTTTCGCCCCGCCAAAGCAAATGTTGGCGCAAATCTCCGGCAGGTGGATCTTGCCGATCAACCCACCGGCAGGATTGATGATATGGACACCGTTGTAATCCTCGCCCGCCCAACCCGCACCCGCCCAGATGTTGCCGTCCACGTCGCAGCGAATTCCATCCGCAACGCCCGCCCCCATGTTATAAAACGTGCGCCCATTAGCCAGGCGTTCGCCGTCCACTACATCGTAAACCCGAATGTCATGTGAATAGCCGGGGTTCTCGGTCCCGCTCGTATCGCAGAGGTAAAGCAATTTCTCGTCGGGAGAAAAGCAGAGGCCGTTGGGCCGCCGCAGGTTGCTCTCCACCACCGTGGGCGATAAAGTTCTGCCATCGAGCCTGTAGACGTTGCAGGGAAGCTCCAGCGCTGCCTTGTGGCCTTCGTAATTGCTCAGGATGCCGTAGCCAGGGTCGCTGAACCAGATGCTGCCATTGGAGTGAACCACTACATCGTTGGGAGCATTCAGCGGTTTCCCCTGGAATTGATCCAATAAAACCGTAATGGCGCCGTCAAGTTCAGTGCGCGTGACCCGGCGAGAATTGTGCTCGCAAGTGATCAGCCGGCCTTGCTTATCGCGTGTGTTGCCGTTCGAGTAGTTGGAGGGAGTGCGGAAGACGCTTACTTCGCCCGTCTCTTCCGTCCACCTCATCATGCGGTTGTTGGGAATGTCGCTGAACAGCAGGTAGCGTCCGTCACCGAACCACGCCGGGCCTTCCGCCCAGCGGGCACCCGTCCAAAGGCGCTCAATGGCGGCGTTGCCCTGCTTGTACTTGGCGAAGCTCGGATGCAGGACTTCCACTGCAGGGTCGGGATACTTGGTCAGCTGGGGAAGGCTCCAGTCTTTCGCTGCACCCAGGGGATTCGCCGCAAGACTTGCGCCCGTTGCCGCTGCCATGGTCATGAAGGTTCGTCGTTCCATGATGTCCACCTCCCGCGTGGATTCAATCCTAAATTGAGAATCGCCCGCACCAACCCCAATGCCGCGCGTCATTCTAACAGGAATTTGGAACATAGGAGCTAGGATTTAGGATCTGAGGCCTGAGAAATGGCCTTTGGCCTTCAGCGGGTACGCAAGTCACTCTGAAGCGAACAAACGTGACGCCATGACACCACATCCCCAATAACCAAGCTGACGCCAAAATATCAGGCCAGCGATTGCCTCCCGGGACGGATAGACTACCGGATGGATAATTCAAACCCGTCATCAATGGGAACTTCGCATGAGATATATCCGTTGGCAGGGTTGCGAACGTAGGCAAGATATGCTGTCAGCCGCTCCCGCATGGAGGTGACGTCGTCGGCAATCACCAGGGATCCCTTTGACAGCCGCGGTTCAAGCTGTTTGAGCAGGGGAAGATAAAGCACTTTCCAACCGTCCAGGACCAGGAGGTCAATGGGAGGGATATCAGCTAGAGTTTGGAAAGCATCTCCGGAATAGATTTCCACCAAATCGGCGAGTCCCGCTTCCACCAGGTGTGCTCCTGCCTGTTCCACCTTGCGCGGATTCTGTTCAGTCGTGATTAATCGCCCCAAGCCATTGTCACGTAACGCTGCGGCAATATGGATGGCAGAAATACCGAAAGATGTGCCAAACTCCACGACGAGTTTGGGCTTATGGGTTCGAACCAGAAGGTAGAACAACCGGCCCACTTCGGGCGCAATCGCCATAAAGGCATGATCGAGAACGGGAGCCAGCTTGCGATCGTCCCAATCAACCAATTGCCTCGCGGCAGCTTCCATTTGTGGCTTCAGGCTGTTGTCATTGGCAATTGCCTGGGCGTAGAGCCGGTCGAGCAGGTTCGTAACTTTGGGGTCTTCCAACGTATAAGAGCTACCCTTCATAACTTACGCACCTCCGGGGCAATTGCTTTCGGCCATCCATCATAAGGAGATTTTTCCGCTTTGACAATTCGGGTGGGGGCTGTCTCCGTTCGGCGGGGACAGAATGCGGTGAACGCATCTTAACCGGGCAATTCGCTGAAGGGCTGAATTTTTTTACGGGGATTACTGCGGATTCGTCACAACTTGCTTGGGGTGCCTGCGATTAAAGCTCAATCCGATCTCTTCCACTAATTTACGCGTGACGCAGCCGGAGGCCTTCAGTTTAGCCCCTTCCGCGTACATGGTTTCCAGCAACTTCTTTCCTTCTTCTCCCACAAAGGTTACGTCAGTAAGATCCACAATCAACCTGCCGTCGCTCTGCTCAGGAACAACGGCGCGCCAGGCCCGCCCCAATTCACCAACCCATGCGCCCATGAGTCTGCCTTCAACGCGCAGGGTCGTAGTTCGGGAGTCCTTCTCGATTGTGATTCGCAACATCGATTTGCTCTCGATTCACGGGTCCAGAAAGTCAAAAGCCAAAGCGCAAAAGGCAAATGTCAAAACCGCTGGGAAGTCTCGAAGTCTGCGGATAGCGAAGCGACACATGGCGCATTCCACAACTTGCAATTTAAAGCAGAAATGACGAGCCAACTTCGACTTTTGCCTTTTGCGTTTTGACTATTGACTTCCATTTCTCCCCTAACGTCCACCCACGCTCTTCCCGGATGGCTGTCCCTGCCCCATCAGTTGCGGCAGTTTGGAAACGTCCCAACCGCCACCCAACGCCTTGATCAGCAGGACGCTGGAATTCATCCGGCGCGTGAGGATATTGACTGCTGTGATCTCGTTGCTCAGTGCCGCGCTTTGCGCCGTGGTAACCTCAAGGTACGTCACCAGTCCACCCTTGTAACGATTAGTAGAAAGCGCCAGTGAATGTTCTGCCGACTGCACGGCTTCATTCTGCTTCTTGCTCTCTTCATCGAGAATGCGCAATCCAGAGAGGTCATCCTCGACTTCCTGAAAGGCGGTCAGGACGTTTTGCCGGTATGCAGCAACATTGGCATCGTAGGCAGCCCAGGCCTGGTCTGTGTAGGCGTGGCGGCGGCCGGCATCGTAAAGCGTTTCCAGCAATTGTGGACCCACGGCAAAGAAGTGACTGGGCCAGGCAAACCAATCTGTGATCGAGCCTCCCTCCAATCCTGCCGCGGCGCTGAGCGTCAGCGTGGGATAGTAGGCCGTCTTGGCCACGCCAATGTCCGCGTTGGCGGCGGCCACGCGGCGTTCTGCCGCAGCAATGTCAGGCCGGCGCTGCAATAGATCCGAGGGCACTCCCACGGGAATTGCCGGCGGAGGCGTATCGAGCGGCGAAACGGGAATGGAGAACGTGGATGCAGGCTGCCCCACCAGCGCAGCAATGGCGTGTTCAAATTGCGCGCGCTGCACGCCTACATCAATGGCCTGGGCTTGTGTGGATTCAAGTTGTGTCTCTGCCTGAGTTACTTCCACCCTGGCGGCAAGACCTCCGTTGTAGCGGTTGGTGGTGAGGGTCAGGGCTTTCTGGTAATCCACCACGGTGGAGTCCAGCAACTGCTTTTGCGCGTCCAACCCCCGCAGCATAAAATAATCAGCCGCCAACTCCGCATGAATGCTCAGGCGGGCAGTTTCCAAGTCCGCGGCGCTGGCCTGGGCATTGGCGACGGCGGATTGAACTGTCAAATGGATGCGCCCCCATGCGTCCACCTCGTAGGAGAGGTCGAAGGGCAACACAAAATCGCCCTGCGTCTGGCCATACTTGGGCCCCGCGTTGGGGGAATTCTTGGAGAACTGTTCGGCATTGATGTAAGGGCCCGAGCTGATGGTGGGGTACAGACCTGAGCGTTCAATGCGAATCGTGTCGCGAGCCTGGCGGAACCGCGCCTCGGCAATCTTCAAGTTCTGGTTGGAAACGTCAACGCGTTCTTCCAAGGCATTCAATTGAGGATCGCCAAAGATCTCCCACCATTTGCCTTTGATGGCCTGATCCGACGGCTGTGAGGCCTTCCATTCACCAGGCGGCCCGCCCGTATTAGGGCCATGCTCTTTGTAGACGGTCGCCGAAGGAACTGCGGGCTTCACGTATTTCGGCCCGGGAGTGCAGGCACTGGCGAAAAGCAGTAGGCAGAAAGCAGTAAGCAGTAGGAAATAGGCAGAAGGCAGTTGGCGGTGAGTGCCAGGATTGTTGATGGTCTCACGGACTTGCGAGACCATGAATGTCCGTCGCTGAAAAGCGTCCGGCCTTTCACATTTGCCTATTGCCATTTGCCCTTTGCCTTTTGGTTCGGCGTTGACTTTCAAATCTCTCCCCTACGATCCGGCTCCGGCGGTCGCGCTGCGCACTTCCTGGCCATCCACCAAAGAATCCGGTGGGTTCGTGACGACTTTTTCGGTTGCGTCTAGTCCTGAAACTACCTCAACCTCGGTTCCGAAATCACGACCCAGTGTGATAGGAACCATAACAGCTCGAGCATTGCGAACCACCGCCACGCGCAAGCCTTCCGAACGGAAGATCAGGCTGGTTACCGGAATCACCACGGTGGAGGCGGGTGAAGGCAACTTGAAATGAACCTCCGAGTAAGCCCCAGGTAGGATTTCTCCCGTGGGGTTGGCCACGTCCACTTCCACCAGTAGTGTGCGTGATGCCATCTCAATGGCCTCAGAGGATCGCACCAATTTGCCGGGAAAGCGCCTGCCGGGATACTGCGGCATGGTCAGATAGGCTGCAACTCCCGGCACAGCCGAGGGGGAATACTGTTGGGGCACATTCACGTAAACGCGCATGGTGTGAATTGCCGCCACGTGGAAAAGCTCTTTCGCCCCGCTGCCACTGCCGGAGCCGATCAACTGTCCAATATCGGTATTGCGAGCCGTCAGCACACCATCAAACGGTGCGTAGACCTTTTCGAAGGATTGCAACTGCTCCAGCCGCTTTACGTTGTCCGAGGCTGAATCCACCATTGCCTTCTTGGCGTGGGCGTCGCCCTCGGCGTTGTCAACATCCTGCTTGGCCACGGAATCGCTCTTCAGCAGGTTTTCATAACGTGCTGCTGTGGTCCCCGCCAAATCGTAGTTGGCCTTGGCGGTTGCCAGGTCTGCCCGCGCCTGTTGCAGTTGCTGGTCGAGTTCGGGAGTGTCAATGTCCGCCAAAAGCTGGCCGTCTTTCACCTTGCCGCCAATATCCACGTACCAGCGCTTCAGATATCCACTGGTGCGTGCATAGATGGGAGCATCGATGTAAGCCTGGATGTTACCGGGCAAGATCAGCTCTTCCTGCGGCGCCCCCAGCTTGGGCTGAGTCAGTGAAACTGCGGGCACGGCAAGATCCCGTGTGTCGGCCTTCACCTCATCGCTGGCGCGTACGCGAGCCGTGATGCCCCGAAACAGAACCACTCCCGCTACGATCAGCAGAAGCACCAGCCCCACGATGACCTTGCCCATGCCGGACGATGGCGGATGATGCCCCGGCTCATCGGGACCACCGCTCTGCCCGTCGTGCGTTTTGATGTCGTAACTTTCTTCAGCTTTCATTACTTCCTCCGGAATCGGGACCTTTAAGAGCCGTCCGTGGTCAGTAGTCAGTTGCCGGTTGTAAATTCCCCATGCAAATCGAGACCCCTCTTGCCACTGACTACTGACAACGGACAGCCTCCAATTCCCTACTCCCCACTGCCTACTCCCGCTTTTCTTCCGTGAACGACACTGAACACAGTGGGCACAAAAAATAGAGTGGCGACGGTGGCGAACAGCAACCCCCCGATTACCGCCCGTCCCAGGGGAGCATTCTGTTCGCCGCCCTCTCCCAGGCCCAGTGCCATCGGCACCATGCCGATGATCATGGCCAGCGCCGTCATGATGACGGGCCTAAAGCGCGTAAAACCCGCCTCCAGTGCCGCCACCGTTGCATTGACGCCGTCTTCCATCTGTTCCTTGGCGAAACTCACCACCAGAATGCTGTTGGATGTGGCCACGCCCACGCACATGATGGAACCGATCAGGGCTGGAACGCTGAAGGTGGTATCCGTGGCAAACAGGAACCAGAGAATTCCCGCCAAACCTGCCGGCAAAGCGGAAATGATGATCAGCGGGTCCAGCCAGGATTGGAAGTTCACCACGATCAGCAGGTAAACCAGCACAATGGAGAAGACCAATCCAGCGAGAAGCCCCGAAAAGGATGACCGCATAGTGGCAATCTGGCCGCGCACGATGGTCCTCGAACCACGCGGCAGATCCCTCTGGTTCTGCGCGACGATGCGGTCAAGGTCGCGCGCCACGCCGCCCAAGTCTCTACCCTGCACCGCGCCGTAGATATTGATAACGGGTTGAACGTTATAGTGCGAAACCGCGGCCATGGAAGCCCCGCGGCTGATCGTCGCCAGGTTGCCGAGAATTTGCGGTGCCGCGCCGCTATTATTCGAAATGGGTATATTTTGCAGATCCTGGAGTGAGTCCACGCGATATTGCGGCGTCTGCGTGGCGATGCTGTAGCTCACTCCCGTGCGCGGATCCAGCCAAAAGGTGGGCGCCGTCTGGAAGCTGCCGCTCAGTGACACCAGCATTTCGCTGGCAACGTCACGGGGGGTAAATCCCACTTGCGCCGTACGTGTCCTGTCAATATTCACTTGAAGGCGCGGCAGGTTGAAGGGTTCCTGAATGCGCAAATCCACGGCCCCGGGGATATATTTGAGCTTCTGTAACAATCCTTCAGCGTAGCGCCGGTTCTTAACCAACTGCCCGCCCACGATCTGAACGTTGATGGGTGCCGGAAGTCCGAAGTTCAGAATTTGGCTGACCATGTCGGAGGCCAGAACGTAAAACGTCACCCCCGGATATTCCCCCGCCAATTGAAGGCGCAGCTTGCGGACGTATTCCCCTGTGGGATGATGTTCCGGCGTGAGCGAAACCAGAATGTCAGCGTCGCCGGGGCCAATGGGAGCGGAATTACTGTAGGCCAGGTTTACCGTACTGTAGGGCAATCCGATATTATCGGTGATGCTGACCACTTCCTGAGGAGGAATCTCCCGGCGAATGTCGTTCTCAACCTCATCGCAGAGCTTTGCCGTCTCTTCAATACGAGTTCCTGTGGGCGCCCGAACGTGAAGAGTAAATTGGCCGCTGTCAACCTTGGGGAAAAAGTCCTGGCCAATCTTGGGAATCAGCAAGAACGAAAGCCCGGCCGCGGACAGAACGCCGAAAGCCAGCCATGCGCGATGATCCAAGCAACTCCGTAGTGCCCGCTTGTAGCTTCCACGCAACCGCTCAAAGGCATGCTCAAATCTAACTTGCAGGCGGGCAAAAATGTGGGCTTGCGCTTCGTTTTCCAGTTTTGCTGCGTCCTGCTCATGCCCGCGAAGGAGGTATCGCGCCATGGTGGGAACCAGAGACCGGGAAAGCAGATATGACGCCAGCATGGAGAAGCTTACCGCTTCCGCCAATGGAACAAAGAGGTAGCGTGCCACTCCCGTGAGGAAGAACATTGGTACAAAGACAATGCAAATGGCCAGGGTGGAAACGAAGGCCGGAGTGGCAATCTGCGCCGCCCCGTCCAAAATTGCCTGGAGAATCTCTTTTCCCATGGCGGCATTGCGGTTGATATTTTCAATTTCAACGGTGGCGTCGTCCACCAGAATTCCCACGGCCAGTGCGAATCCACCCAGCGTCATGATATTGATGGTTTCGCCCAAAGCACTCAAAACCACAAGAGCGGTGAGGATCGAGAGCGGAATGGAGACAGCGATAATGAAGGTGCTCCGCCAGCTCCCGAGAAAGAGGAGAATCATCGCCGCCGTCAGCAGCGCGGCAATAATCGCTTCCCGCACCACGCCTTTGATGGCCGCACGAACGAAGATGGACTGGTCATTCAGGTAGTGGATTTGCAAGTTCGGCGACAAGCCCGCCTGAATGATGGGCAATTTTGCTTTGATTTGGGAAATGATGTCCAGTGTAGAGGAATTTCCCGTCTTCATGACGGTCATTAAGGCCGACCGCTGGCCGTTGACGCGAACGATGTTGGTCTGGGGCGGGAACCCGTCACGCACGTGCGCGACATCCCGAATATAGATTACTGAATTGCCCGAGGTTTTAATTGGTAAATCATTAAGTTCTTGGGTTGTTATTGGACTCCCATTGGACTCGACGTCGTACTCATAGGAGCCGATTTTGGAAGTCCCTGAAGGGAGGATCAGGTTGCCATTGCTGACTGCGGTCACCACGTCATTCGGTGAGAGGCCCTTTTCCTGTAACGCCGCCGTGTCAAGATCCACCTGCACCTGGCGCTGTTTTCCCCCATACGCCCAGGGGATGGCGGCGCCTTCCACATCCGCCAGTTGAACACGGATGAAGTTGGAACCGTAATCAAACAACTGCTGCTCCGATAGCCCCTTACCGGAAAGGCCCAGTTGCAGAATGGGCACGCTGGAAGCGCTGTATTGAATAATCAATGGGGGGGTGGTGCCGGGCGGCAATTGGCGGAGCTGCGTTTGCGACATCGCCGTCGCCTGGCTGAGCGCTGTGGCAATGTTGGCTCCTGGCTGGAAGAAGATCTTGATGTTGGCCACGCCATTGAGCGACGTGGATTCGATGTGGTCAATGTCATTCACCGTCAAGGTGAGGGAGCGCTGATTGATCACGGCGATGCGGTTCGCCATCTGCTCCGGAGAGAGGCCATAGTAGTTCCAGAGGACGCTGACTACGGGTATGTTGATGTTGGGAAAGATGTCTTTGGGAGTTCGAATAATGGAAAGAGCCCCCATGATCATGATGACAATCGCCATCACAATGAAGGTGTAGGGACGCCGTAATGCTAACCGTACAATCCACATAATTGGCAGTAGTCAGTAAGCGGAAGTCAGTAGGTGTCCAGAAGTTCCGAGCCCTACACACGCTTATTTGACGACTCGTTTCTCCGTTCGGTCATTCGTCCTGCTGTTTTTGCCAGGACCAGCGCAGACATAAATATCAGTTTTTCCGGCGCACAGTGCAACCTGCCCTCGTGGCGATATTGTTTTTGGGATCAGCGTTGCTTTGGGAAGCCGCGCAGGGGGCGGAGCGGAAGCTGCGTAAAGGTGCCAGAAGCTGATACTTCATCGATCCCGTTGCAGGGCCTAATCAGGCTGCGGAAAAACGCTTATCTGTGATCATTCTGAGCACGGCGAGGGTCCCACACCGCACATTTTCCCGGCAATGGGAACCCCTTCGCCGACATAACTCCTCAGAATGACAGACCCGACGGGTTTTTCCGTAGCCTGCTTAGGCCCATTCGAACCTGCCGATTCACTTTTTGACCTGACTGCCCATCCCCGCTTCGTGTAAATATGCTTCCAAGCTGCCCACCGGGAAGCCTTGATGCTCGTTTGAGTGACAATATCGTGTCCACCCCAAAGCACTGATTATCGCACGTTGAGTGCCAATTCTCGGCGAGGCACAATTGAATTATAAGCCATTGTGAATGAATTATTTATGGGATTTATTGATGCTTGAGCAGACTAATCCGGCCAGCCTGAAGGGGACTTTGACGTCAAAATATTGACGCAATGACGGCTTTGCGTCAGACCGTAGGGCGGCTAATCCCAAGCTTTCTCATCTTGTAGAAGAGGGTGGTGCGCTTTAGTCCAAGTCTCTCTGCCGCGCCTCCAGGGCCGCCCAACACCCATTCGGCCTCTCGAAGGGCTCGGACAATTTGCTCCCGTTCTCCTTCTGCAAGAGTTCGCGTCCTGCGCTGAACCACCCGCCCGCCCTGCTTCAGTTCAGAAAGGGGCACCTGAAGAGTCGATCCCGACGTGAGAATAGTGGCGCGCTCAATGAAGTTCTGCAACTCGCGCACATTGCCAGGCCAGGGGTAGCGCTTCAACGCGTCCATCGTTCCAGGTGGTATCTTATTGATACGCTTATCCATTCTGCGTGCGTACTTGTCCGTAAAATGGGCGACGAGGAGGGGAATGTCTTCCGGCCGCTCGCGCAACGGGGGGACGAGAATTGGGAAAATGTTCAACCGGTAGTAAAGGTCACTGCGAAATTCATGGCTTTCCACCATTTGCGTCAAATCCCGACTAGTTGCCGCGATGAGCCGTGTATCCACCTTCACCGTCCGGTTACTCCCCAAACGCTCAAAAGTCTTTTCCTGAAGTACGCGCAAGAGCTTTGGTTGCAATTCCAGAGGAATGTCTCCCACTTCATCCAGGAAGAGCGTCCCCTGATGCGCCAATTCGAACCGGCCGATTTTCTGTGCGATGGCGCCCGTGAAAGCGCCTTTCTCGTGTCCAAAGAGCTCACTTTCAAGCAGGCCCATGGGAATGGCGGCGCAATTTATGCTGACAAACGTTCGCTCGTGCTGGAGGCTTATTTCGTGGATGGCGCGCGCCAAAACCTCCTTGCCTGATCCGGTTTCCCCCATGATGAGGACGGTTGAACCCGTGGGAGCCACCAGTTCCGCCTGCTTCAGGATTCGCTTCAGAGCTGCGCTTTGGCCGATGACGGCTTCAAAGTCATGCTCTGTGCGAATCTCTTCCGTCAAGTAATTTCGTTCCTCCACCAATCTTTCGCGCGCCACGGCGACCTGCTCGTAATTCAGAGCATTTTCCACGCCGATGGCGATCTGGTTGACCACCTGAAGGAGGAAGTCCACATCCCCTGCTGAAAAAGCTCCATCGCGCAGGCCGCCGAGATTGAGCGTGCCAATCACCCTCCCATGGCTGATCATGGGAAGTACGCAAAGCGACTGCAAACCCATTTGCCAGAGATTCAGATGAGTGCCGTATTGGCGCAGCCCTTCCCGATTGAGAATGAGAGGTTCTCCCGACTTCAAGACCTCCCCCGCAGGCCGACCTGCCGCCGGCACCACAATCTCCTCCTGCCATGATTCACCCCCGGCGGAGAAGTCACGAGCGTACACTCTTAGCAACTCTCCTCCCGGCTCGGGAAGAAGAATGCTGGCGTAATCACACTCCATAACCTGACGGACATTGGCGGAAATCGCGCGGAAAAGCTCCCGCAGGTCGAGAATGGAAACGATGCTGTTGTTCAAATCCAGTAGCAGTTTCAGCCGGTCACGTTCGTGCTGAAGCTGCTGCTGCAAGGCTTGGGCAGCCTGGTGATTCAGGGCATTGTCCACGGCGACGGCAATTTGCCTCGCCACAAGTTGGAGGAATTCCACGCCCTCATCGCCATACGCGCCCGCCCGTTGGCTGCCAAAGCCCACGGCCCCCAGACGCCGATGGGCAGTGGTCAAGGGCAGGATGCAGGTGGAATTAACTCCATAGCCCTTCAATAGGTCCAGCGCATTCGTAAAGCGCTTTTCCTGCTCCATGTCAGGGATAACCAAGGGCTCCTGATGTTCCCACACCCATCCACTCGGAGAGTCTTCCACGGACCGGTCGACCACGTCGATATAAGCGCGGGCTGGGGTTTCAACAATGTGCAGGCGCATCAAATTGCGGGTGGGTTCATGCAGAACAAGCCAGAGCGCGTCGAAATTCACCAGACGCGGCAGGCGTTCAATCAGGTCGTGAAAGAGTTCAGGCAGGTCGCGATGTGTAGCGATGGACTCCGTAACCTCCAACAAAGCCTGATGCTGTGAGGCAGGGGGTTTTGCCGGAATCTTCTCCTCTGTTGCGGTGGGTTCCATCACAAATTTGAGAATACTACAAAAATGGCATAAGAGTCAGTGCCCGGAAATTTGGGGTTGTGGAATGCTGCTGATAGCGGCTGAATGGTGACATGAAATGGACTTTATGTTAAATGAGCTTGAGGGACCTTCAGCATGAAACCTTCCGCTTCGCTACGCACCTCAAAGTTAATCAACTCCGGACGAGCACTCCGGCGGAACAAGATTTGCGTTTGCGGCCGAACATAAGTTACCCTGAGAAGCGAGCATTCTTCTCATTTATAAATTCAACCCAATGGGCCCAAATGCCGGCCGGGTTCGAAACACATAAAGCGCACTGGAGGGACCTCCACAATGGCAACTGCGACGATTGGGATGGAAAATCGATTGAAGCCGTCGTGGATCGTCTCCGCGCGTGCTGACATCCTGTGGTTCAGCGTGGGTGGAGCAGCATCGGCGTACATTTTTTGGGCACTTTGGAAGTTCACGCACATCCCGCTTCTCTTGCTGGTGGGAATCTGGGCTGTCATCTTCGATGAAACCCACGGCTTTGCCACGATATCCCGCACCTACCTGGATGCCGAGGAGCGCAAGCGTCACGGCAAGTGGCTTTGGGGAAGCCTCGCGTTTTTCTTCGCCATCGGACCGATTATTTTCCTCTTTAAACTGGGCGATTGGCTGGAGCTTGCCACCGTCATCTGGGGCTATTACCACGTCTTCAAGCAGCATTACGGCTTCATGATGATGTACAAGAAGAAGAACCGTGACTTCCTTCCCCAGGACATGCGGCTGGATAAAGTATTTTTCGCGGTGGCCTTCTATTTCCCCTTCCTCACCTACCCGTTGCATAGCAAAGAAGGCGCGGCCCTGCTGCCCTTCCCCATTCCGGCGCGTTTGGCTGCAGGATATGAAGACACTCTTCTGTTCGTAGTCATTCTGGCAACGCTCGCCTATCTTGTGCGGCAGGTGCAGAAATGGCGCCAGGGATTGGACCTCAACTGGCCGAAGCAACTTCTTTTCGCTGCCGCGATCCCGGTCAACTATGTGCTCTTTCGAAGTGCCATGCCCCTGTTGGGGGTCTACGCCGCTGTCACGATTTTTCACAACGTCCAGTACCACCGGCTGGTTTGGTTCTATAACCAGAACAAATACGGTAAGGATCCGGAAGCAGCCCGCAAATTCGGCTTGGCAACCCTCGTCAATGCCCGTTGGATGACTTATGTGGCGGCCGCGGCGCTCTACGCCACTATTTTCGATCTAGTTCCCCGGTACGTTTTGAGGGATGGTGTGGGCCTGATGAATATCGGGATGCGCAACCACATCATCTTCTACTTCTTTGCCGCCCCCGGACTTCTCCACTACTGGATCGACGGCCATATCTGGAAGGTCCGCTCCGACCCGTCCCTTCGCACCTACTTGCAGCTTTAACCCGGAACCTCGGAATCCGGGGCACTGGTACAGTTCGGAAATGTAGCGGCGAGTTTAGCTCGCCATATGGCGGCGTCCTGATGAGATCGGGATAAATTCCGCCGCCTCTACGCCAACCTTTGCCTCCACCCAGTTTGGCGGGTTAGGTGGGGGAAGATTGGGACAATTTTCCCGGACTGAAATCTGCAGCGGGGGCGCTCCGTGCCCTAAACTGCGCCACTTGGGGATTCGATTGGCTTTGCCGCCTGGCATTTTTTGCGTTCCTTTGTTTTCATGAATATCGCCGGATGCACCTTCATTTTTGGAGCAGAAGCTAGAAGCCAGGAGCTAGAAGTTAGAATCTTTGAGCCCTTCCGATCGCCGCAAATTTTGGGCCTCATCCCTCAGTCTGCTTCCTAGTGTAGTGTCCCGCGTAATTCTTGACAACGATGTATTGCAAGGACCCCCTCACCCCCGTACCCCTCTCCCCCAAAGGGGCGAGGGCGCAGTCTCAATCTAACTCTCCCCTCGCCCCCTTGGGGGAGAGGGGTACGGGGGTGAGGGGGTCTTTGTCACTCAATTTTGCAACAATCAGTAAATGAGGAAACGGAAGAGCGGGGATTGGAGCGCACTCGTCATGGCCGGGCGGCCTCGAAAACCGCTGGTGCAACCAAATCAGCACGTGCTCTCCCTTCAAACATGAGAAACAGCCGTGCACACCATCCCACAGAATCAGAATTGACGTGAACGTCCCGGGTTTCCGGTCCCCTCCGGGGAACGAGCCGGCCGATTGGCACATTTTGAGCACAATTCCGCCGATGCCGTTATAGATGCGCTACGCCGCGCCACAGTCACTTAGCGCCAGCAGCCTTGAGGAGTTTCACTACGTCCCGGTGGCGATTCTTCGAGGCCACCTTCAGCGCTGTCTCGCCATTGCTGTCCGTGGCATTCACGTCGACCCTGGCATTGAGCAGCGCCCGCACCACATCCGCGTGGCCATTCTGCGACGCCAAGATCAAGACCGTGGCGCCAGTGCTGTCCTTAGCGTTCACGTCGGCATTGGCATCGAGCAGCGGCCGCACCGCATCAGGGTGGCCAGCCTGAGACGCTGCGATCAACAGCAACGGCGTATAGCTGCCATTATCCTTGGCATTGACCTCGGCTTTGTTGGCCAACAGCAACGCTGCCACGTCAGCGTGCCCCATAACCGCAGCCAGGTGCAACGGAGTGTCACCGATATTATCCCTGGAGTTGACATCAGCCTTATGGGCCAACAGCAGTTCTACGATGTTCTTGTAACCATTAAAGGAAGCCGCGTGTAACGGTGTCTGGCCGTTCTTGCTCCTAACATCAACAGTAGCATTTTTGGCCAAGAGCATTTCAACGATGTTTTGAAAGCCATTAAACGCCGCCTTTTGTAAAGGCCTCCCCCCCTCGTAGTCCTTGCCATCGATCTCGGCGTTATTGTCCAGCAACAGCTTCGCCACGTCCTCATGCCCATTAATTGCCGCCCAATGCAAAGGAGACTCGCCTTCGTAATCCCTGATGTTGACATCGATTCCCTTGGCGAGCAGCTCCTTTACCGCATCAAGCTGGCCGGCCTTGGATGCTGAAAGCAATGGACTATCAGGCGGGCATTGGTAGATTGCCATCGACCCTGGTGGAGACATGAATGGGTCATCCCAAAAACCCAAGCCGCGGCAATCGGCTGGAAGGGCTGCCGGTGGACGAACGTCCGGATTGTCACCGGCTTGCAGAATTTTGCGGTTAACCCCCCCGGGGATCTGTTTGTAGCACGCTTGCTCAAACTGCTGGCCGAAACGTTGGGCAGTACAATACCTGAGCCGGGCAAGCGCGTCCGTGGATTGAACGACTCCGTATCCGAGGCCAGGTTGATTCTCGACGAGCATGAGCCCTTGCCCCCGTGCTGTGGCCGCCACAAGAAACAGGAAGACAACCAGCGATATTCCACAGAAAAGATTTCTCATGATATCTGTATTGCCCCCTCTAAATTTGGACAGTCGGTGCCTGGCGGTTTATTTCACGTCAGCAGAACTCCACTTTGGGCTGAATACACGGGTCGTTCACGTCATTTCCAGATTCTCTGGACGCAGAATAAGAGGACCGATCACAACCGACAAACTCATATTATGAATGGTTCTGACACCATTCCCCCCACCGTTGCCCCAAGGCCAGAAGCAATTTGTCCTGAGCATTCCGGTCTTTAGCCTGCTATTGGCTGCCATCGCCATGCACTGCCCTAGTGAACGTTGTTGGTGAGGGTCCAATCGCCCGTCCCCATCCCATTCGGATTGAAGTTGATGTCGTTGGTCGGGTAGTGCTGTTTGCCGTCGGAGCTAATCCAATCGTAGGTATACTCGCTGCTGGATTTGTAAACTTGGCCGGTGGTGGGGTCATACCGCTTTTGCAAGCCCAGAGCATAGTCGCACGCATCGTCTGCCATCCGTCCTTGAGCGTTCCAGTTTTGCTGTTGACGCTGAAGGTTCATGTCACTGCCGCGTTGGGCGGCGGCCATTGCCGCCTCATGCGTTTGGTACTGCTGGTCCATTTGCTGGCGAGTCGCCTGGCCGTTGGCGATGATTTGACGGTTCAAATTCTCATAAAAAGTGTTGTTGGCGATGGTCATTTGCCTATTGATGTTCGCCCATTGCTGGGTGTTGTTCTGCGCCCATTTCTGCATGTAGCCGAGATTCAGGGTCGGTTTCACCATGGCCTGCATCATTTTAACGGTCGCAAGCACTTTTCCCTCGGGCGCCCAGGTAAGCTGGGAATCGACAGCACAAAACTCGTCGCGGGTATTTCTGTGGGGAAAATCCCTCTCCCAGCAGTGCACCGTCACATCGATCTGTTCTTCCTCGCTGATGCTGTTGATTTTGAATCGGGTTAAAGCGCTGGCCGTGTCTACAAAAGTTCTCCTCATCTGCCCCGACTGATTGCTCTGCTCCAAATCGCTCCGCATCCGTTCGACTTTGGCAGCGTCCGTTATATCCTTAACATATTCGACATGCAGAAGGCCGACGGCGTAATTCAGAAAGTCAGCCGCCTTGATTTCTCCCTGGTGGGCCATGCAACCTGAATTGCCCCTGGGGATGTCGGCCGGATTGTTCGACCAGGCGAAATCGGCGCGGGGAAACACCTTGATGCCAGCAAGTCCGTCGGGACTACTGGCTCTCAGAAATGGAGCATCCGAGATATTGCACGAAGTTCCATGTGTCATCCCCCCTTGAAATATCCAGTCCGCCGGGATGGTGTAGGTAAAAAAAGTCACTCCCAAAACATCATCGACAATCGCCACCCTCTTCGTGTCCTGGGCCGCGCCCGGAGACGGGCTACCCGTTGTCAATAAAAGCGCTGCGAAAATCACTGCGGCAATTTTGGGTTTCATGACGATCCTCCGTTTCGGCACTCTCGACAGGCCGGCAAACCTCATGCTGATCTGCATCAAGGCGGGCTCGGCCCCCTCCTGAATCCCACGCGGCCTCCGCTATTGGCTGCAATCGCCATCGACCTCCTGCTACTTGGTCGGATTCTCCGTCATCCTGGGTGACTTCCCTTTTCTATTCAGTCAGAATTGCCTTTGGGGTACCTTGGTGAACGGAGTATACACCGGCAGAGAAATCCAGTGAAGCAAATTGGAAAATCGGGACAGACTGGAGAGGGAGGAAAAGGATGGCAAGGTTGGAGGTCTATCACTCAACACACTCTTCTCTACCACGCACGACAACTGGCCTTATCGAGCTACGCCTAATCATGCTCCCTTTTCAGTAGTACTTCTGCTAGAATGCCTTCCATCCCAGGGTTAAATTGACGATCATGAAAACCTGTCCCGCTTGCCAGAAGGATTATCCGGAGGAGACTACGTTCTGTCTGCTTGACGGAACTCGCCTTGCGGACCCGCTTCTCCAGGCCGATGCTCAACTTGCCGCTGGCCTCTCCCGCCACTATCGCGTTGTGCGACGGCTGGGAAAAGGCGGCATGGGCACGGTCTTCCTGGCTGAGCAAATTATGGTGGGAAACCGGCTGGTGGCGGTCAAGGTGGTGAACCGCAAGTTTCTCGAAGACCCTGACTTCCTGCGGCGCTTTGAAAACGAGGCAGGCTCCACCGGCCGCATCCATCATCCCAATGTTGTTTCCATTTACGAATCTGCCCAGGCAGATGACGGCACACCCTATATCGCCATGGAATTTCTGGAAGGGGAATCTCTCCGGGAGGTCCTCTTGCAGCGGGGCGCGCTTCCCGCACAAGAAGTTGCGGAAATCCTCCAGCAATCGGCGCGGGGTCTGAATGCGGCGCACAAGCTGGGCATCATTCACCGTGACCTCAAGCCCGACAACATTTTCCTGACCCATGGAGATGAAGGCGAACTGATCGTCAAGGTGGTGGATTTCGGCATTGCCAAGCTGCGCGAATCCGCCGTCATGCACACGCAAACCGGCATGGTGCTGGGCACGCCCGCATACATGTCCAGCGAGCAGGCTTATGGCATGAGGAGCGACGAGCTGGACGCCCGGTCCGACATTTATTCGCTGGGCGTGATGGTGTACGAAATGCTCACCGGTGACCTGCCCTTTCATTCCGACACGCCGGCTGGATTCCTGCGCAAGCACATGCTCGATGAGCCTCCACCGTTCAGGGCTATCTCCCCGGGCATGGGCGTTCCGCCACAAGTCGAAGCGGCAGTCATGAAGGCGCTGAAGAAAAAGAGAGAGGAACGATACTCGTCGGCGCTGGAATTCGCCCAAGCCTTCGTGGCCGCCCTTCCGGCAACCGCGCCGGAGGCGAATCAGGAGCTTCCATCAACCAAAATCTTCCTGCCGCCGCCGGCGCCTGCCAGTGTGACGAACGCCACTCCGGCGCCTCCGTCACCTGAGGTCTTCGTGCCCCCGCCAACGCCTGGCAGTAAGATGAAGTTCATCGCCTTGGCTGGAATTGTCTTGATCTTAGTCTTCGCGGGGGTCTGGTATTTTTCGCGCCAGGGAGTAAAAAAAGACGAGGTGTCTCCATCGGCCCAAGGAGCGCCATCGGAGAGTATTCCCAGCAAAAAAGCCGAAACTCCCGGCAGCCAGGAGGCTGAACGGCTGATTCCCAATCAACCCGCTCCCAGCCCTGCGCCTGCGCCTCCTTCGTCGCCGACCCCGGTTCAGCCGAACATAGCCCCCGCGCCGCAAAGGCCCCGTACGGCTCCCATCATGGTGGGCAAAGTGGACGTATCGCACATCGCAGGGTTGCAACGCGGCGACACGCGCGAATACGTGGAATCGATCTTTGGGCCGCCGACTGGGGATCCTGCTCAGGATTCTTCCGCGTTTGGGGGCCGTCCCTACACATCCAGCGGCGGGTTATCGATCCGGGTGAGCTTTACCGAGAATGATGGCCTTGAGCAGATCAAAGTTTACAGCAAGGGTTCGGGCGGCGCGGGTGATCCTTTGTTGAACTTGTTGGGAAAGAGTGAGGCTGACGCCATCGCGCTGCTGGGTCCTCCCAAGGAGCGGGAATCGTTGTACACCGTCGACCAGTCTGACCTCTATTGGTTGTTCCCCGAAGATGGCAAGCCCGCCCCCGCGTACGCAGACAATTCGAGCGAGCAGACGCTCCACCTCTATTTCAGGGCAGGGGTGGGTTGCGAGGCGGTTGCAATAGTTTGGTGGTGAGCGGCGACTCGACGACTGTGAGGCAACACGAGGCTGCCAAAATTTCCTGGAGAGTATGCGGTGCGACTGGAAAAACCTGCCCCCGCGGGCGACGCCTTCAAACTCATTATCCCGCCTGTGGAATGGAAGGAAATTCACGCCCTCGCGAGACACTTTACCAGCATCGCAATCATAGCCCTTGAAATGATCTGGACGATAAGTCCAGACTGTTTGCCGGAATTCGGGGCCAAACCACCCGTATGATGCGCCTTGAGGACCACCGGGGACTTGCATATCTTGCGATTACTCGGCCATGCGGAAGCCCCCGCGCGCACCAATGGGCTGCTTGGGCTCAGCGGAGTCCTGCTGCTCCTTACAATCGCGGCATTGGCGCGCCCAGGGCACGGCATTGAGGCGCGGGGCGGGAATTTCCTGTTGGCACGCTTCGCACACACCAAACGTTCCCCGCTCAATGCGGTTGAGGGCGGCATCAATAGCCTTCAACAGCTTGCTGTCCGTCTGGCGCAAGCGGACTTGCACGGACTCTTCCAGGGAATGCGCTGATTGATCCACGAAATCCGGAAGGCGAACTGCTTCCAACCCGGCAGGGCTGCTTTTGCTTGCGCCCGCACGAACTACCTCAGCGCGCTTTTCAAGCAGGAGTTTTTGGTATGGGATGAGATGCTTCGCCGTCATTTAATATCCTCCACTATGTGAGGCCAGGGGAAATTGTGGTGAGGTTCCCGTCCGATAGCTTGCATGAAACTCCCTCACCATTTGCAGCAGCGCGTATCAAGAGTTTGCCTCTTCACAAAGCGATAAGGCAAGCGCTCTTTTGCTTTCGCCCGTGTAATTTATGGAGGCGCGGATGGGAATCGAACCCATGATAAGAGCTTTGCAGGCTCCTCCCTTACCACTTGGGTACCGCACCAATCTTGTTTTACGTCCCGTCTATTGGATTACCAAAGATTTTTCAGTCACTTCGGTAATTTTATGAGTGCCAAGTGATCAGGCAACGCCTTCTAAAACGAAAACCGCTCGTCAGATTCGTTTCTGGCGAGCGGCTGGGTCACTAAACTCTGGGACTGAAGAGTTAGGTTCCTCCGCCAGAAGCCACACAAATACACGCACACTCAATACAACATGCCTTCCGATCCTGGGAAAATGTCTTCATAAGTTTTAGCGAACCTGGAAGAACAACTTCAAACAGTCCATCCCGAATTTTCATAATACCGTGTGCCAGAATTCCGGTCCAATCAAATGTTTTTAGCATCAGCATCAAGCTCAGTTATAACGGTGGCCCGCGGGCAAGGAGAGCGCCGGAAGCAGTACTGGCGCAGGCGGACGACCGGCGAATCTCGACCACTGGACGATAACACCATCACCGTGGCGATTGGTCCGTGGCAGGTCAAGACGTTCCGCTTGGAACTTTAGTTGCATTCACCACGAAAACGTTATTTGATGTCCTATGCCTTCTAATTTCGCTGATTATTACGATGCGGTGATCAACTGGAAAAAGCGGCTGGCGCGGGAGTTGCCGCTGCTGCTTGAACTGGCTCGCCAGGCCGACGGTCGCGTGCTTGTACCTGCGTGCGGCACGGGCGGGCACGTGGTGGCTCTTGCGCAACAAGGGTTTGATGTCCTGGGCTTTGATGCCGACAGAGACATGGTGGAGACGACACGCGGAAAGATTGACGCTGCCGCCAAAGCAATCGCGGCTGCAAGTGGAAAAGCCGAGGTGCGTCTGCTCAGCATGGAACAGGCTGCCACGCTGCCGGCCGAATTCGGCGTAGCGTTCTGCCTGGGGAATGCCCTTCCCGGCCTGATTAGCGACAATCAATTGCTTGCCGCCTTGCGTGGGATTGCCAGCGCGCTGCGCCCAGGCGGAATCTTTCTAACGCAGAACCTGAATTATGATCTGCGTTGCCAGCAGAAGGTAAGCCAGTTCCCTCTCCTCAGCGGTGAAACTTCACAAGAGGAGATACTGCTAGTCAAGGTGGCGGAGTATCACGCGGACCACATCAATTTCCATGCCATGTTTCTGACGCGGGAAAAGCCTTCGGGCCAATGGCAGATGCATCCCCGGGCGTCGCGGCAAATTCCTCTCTATCAAAAGGTCCTAGTTGATGTTGCCGTGCAGGCTGGCTTGGGGGACTTCAATTTCTGGGGCGATTTCGCGCGCGCTCCCTTCACTATTGATCAATCCCACGACCTGATCCTGGCCGGGCACAAACTCTAAAGAGAACTTCAATTGTCAGGATCATTGGGCGCAGGCCCGCGCGATTCCGGCAGAAGCTTGCTCAGCCCGCCAAGAATATCGCGTTCATGGGGGGAGAACTGTTCCCGCACATTCTGACTATCCAGAAACGTCTGGCGCTGATCGGGGGGGAGGTCGCGAAGATGGCGGAAGGCCACCATTAAAGCCTGGCGCCGCCCCGGGGGCAAGTCACGCCATTGGGGGAAAATATTTCGCGCCTCCTGCCTCTGCGCGGGTGAGAGGCCATCCAAAATTTCCTCCCTCTGGCGAACCCGCTCCTTTTCCTGGGGGGTCATCTCGTTCCATTGGCGCAGGCGCTCGCGGATCAGCTCCTTGCGTGCTGGCGGGAGATTCTGAAATTGAGGGTTGTTCGCCATGACGCGGCGCTGCTCTGCCGGTGGCATATCACGCAGGCGCCTAAAGATTCCTCCCTGCTGCGGGCGGCGCTGGCCTTCCTCGCCCCCCTCACGCCGGCCCGGTTGAACTCTGCGAGCAGGGTTATCCTGGCGGTCCCCCCCTTCCTGGGCCAGCATAAGGCAGGGTGCAAGGGTGAACGACAACAGGAATATCCCAACAAGATTGCGCCACGGGTGGTTGCTCACTCTGCTTGCAGAGCGATTGCACGCCAAAGGCTCAGTTGACAACCCGTGTTCCTCCCTTGGGGATTTCCGAGAGTAGTTCGAAATTTGCGGCCAAGTCATAATCTTCCATTGCCTGGGCGTCTCGATCATCGCTTGAAGCAGAGCTTGCCGATTCAACAGGAGGTACTTGTTGTCCTGGCGCGGTGTCCGCTTGGGTAGTTTCGCCTGGGACTTGAGAATTCAAAGTCTGCCCCGAAATCCGCGCACCCTTCTGCTGCTGGCGCGTTGCAATCGTGGAGGGGTTGGAAATCCCGCGATGGTGTTGGTTTAACCAAACGACTCCGGCAACAAGCGTAACTCCAAGCGAAGCCAGCGCGAGACCGCGAGCCCATTCCCAGCCCCAAAATCCCCAAGCCTCGCGCTGTGCCTGCTGAACTTCCACGGCTTGGCGCACGCGTACATCAAACTCCGGCCCGGGTTCTGCCGCTTTCCATTCACTTAGCACCGCGTCCAGGCGCCCATATTGCTCCACGATCCCGCGGCAGTGGGCGCACTCTTCCAAGTGACTGCGAACTTCAGAGGTGCTGGGTTCGTCGATCAGGCGGTAAGCGTAGCTAATCAGTCTTTCCGATTCAAGACATTTCATATCTGACCCTCCCGCAGCAGCGGCTCCAGGCGCACTCGCAGAGTTTCATAAGCTCGAAAGAGCAGAGATTTTACCGCGCTTTCAGAGACGCTCAGGATGCTGGCGATCTGGCGGTAATCCACTTCCTGGTATTTGTGAAGAATGACGGCGGCGCGCTGATTTTCCGGCAACGATTCCACCGACTGGCGAATCAGTCGTTCACGATCCCGCTGCACCAATTGCTGCTCAACCGTGGGACAAGGGTCGATGAACATTTCCAGGACGCCGCCACTTTCGCCATCCTCCTCGGCTGAACCCGAAACTTCATCCCTTCGATCGCGAATCGCATTGAGTGCCAGATTCGTGGCGATGCGATACAACCAGGTTGTAAACTTGGCTTCGGGTTGATATCGCTCGCGCGATTTGTACACACGCAAAAAGACCTCTTGCGCCAGATCCTCCGCCAAACCCTGGTCGCGCACCATGCGGCGAAAATAGCTGACGAGAGGAAGCCGGTAGCGCCGTAGCAAGACCTCAAAGGACGCCGCGTCACCATCACGGACCCGCAGCATCAGGTTGAGGTCGGTCTCAATGGCCATAGTTGCCACACTATATACAACACTTTGCCCGCGAAAGAGTTGTGCAAAACTGATAATATTTTTCATCGCCTCTCGGGGCAACCCTCTGCACTGCTTGACAGCTGCTCCCAAGGGCAGCCGAACGCTGATGGGAGCGTAAACGGGGGGGGCGTGGCTATCGGCTGGAGAGTTGTTATGAACAATCTTGAGATTCTGGACTCTGTTCGCAGCCTCGTCCCTTCACCAACCAGGGATCACCTGTTGACCGAGGTGGTCGAACTCCTCCACCGCGAGCGGCCGCACTATCACTGGGTCGGCGTCTATCTGATTCAGGATAAAGAGCTTGTTCTCGGGCCCTACGTTGGCAAACCCACCACCCACACGCGGATTCCACTTAATCAGGGTATCTGCGGCGCGGCGGCTTCCACCGGCGAAACGCTGATTATCGATGATGTGAATTCCGATCCTCGATACCTTGCGTGCAGCCTGGAAACACGCTCGGAAATTGTTGTACCGATCAAGCGGCAATTACAAATTCTTGGTGAAATTGACATTGACAGCGACCAACCTGCGGCATTTACTTCCCTCGATCGGGAGCTTTTGGAGGCCGTCGCCGAGGTGCTTGCCTTGAAGATCTAGCCGGGGGCTTTTCCCGATGCCCACTCTTTGATTTACAACTTACGCGGAATGAGTGACAATCTGTTTTCTTAACAAGAAGGTAGTCGAATTCCTCTTTAGCATAAGCTCATATGTGCTGCTTGCGAGCGGCCCGTCGGTCGAAACTCGTCAAACCGGGTTTCATAACGGACATTTTTAGGAGACCCCATGCGCAAATCAATGCCGATGATCTTGCTGCTCACATTGATGCAAACATCCCCGCTATGGGCGCAGTCCCCGGCCACAGACAATCGCTACGTCCTGAAAGCGGGGGCTGAATACATCGCGGGTTACCCCTTTGTCCCCAGGAACAGTAAGGACCAACCCAGACGCGTTCGGGGTGACCTTTATCTCGGGATAGATGCCCTGCGATTCCGGTTCTGTTCACCGAATGACGGTGGACCGCCCGATCCCTTTGCCGAAGGCGTGGCCGGTCCGGTGGACAAGAGCCTGTGCGAAGACCGCTGCGGGACAAAATTATGCCAGGAGGTGCGCATCCCCTACGCGCGGATGAAACTGCTCGCGCGCGGCAGAGTGGTGGGAATGGGCGGAACTTCAGAGGACGTTCAAGTGGCCTCAGCAGGGATCGGCATCGCGGGCCTGATTGCCGGGATCGGCACCGGAGGTGCAGCGGAAAAGTGGTTGATTGGCGCAACGGTGGGCGCGGCCGCGGTGGGGTTTGGCATCCACGAATATGAACTGAAGCGGGCCAACTTCATGTCCATATACTTCACCCCGGTTCAGCAAACAGATTCCACGCTTCCCTGCGGCGGCACTTCCCCGCCACCCGCCGCTCCCGGCTCCGAGCCTGCGGTTGGGGGGCCGAGCGGCAAGGAAACCAAGAAGCTTACCGATTCGCAACCGCCGAAACCCTTGAACCTTTTCGCGGACGCCAATGGTTGCAATGTGGCGCTGTTCCAGCTCTTTAGTTCTCACCAGTATTGGGATATCTCCATGATTCTCAATGCACGAACGGGGAAAGAGTTTGTTGCACAGAGCGCGGAACAGAAATGAGGGTCAGTAACGCGGGGTTGAGAATTCCAGGCCATTTCGATTGTGAACACACGCCAACTCACTTAGGAAGGGATTAGTTTGGAGTTGGGGCTCAGCTATTAGGAAGACTGGCGGAGAGGCAGGGATTCGAACCCTGGGTACAGCTTTTGACCGTACAACGGTTTAGCAAACCGCCGCCTTAAGCCACTCGGCCACCTCTCCGCGACGCGGCGGGCGAAGAGCAAGCGGCTGCACTCTTCCACCCTCGAATTTCCCGTCCAGTGTAACTGAAAATCGTCCGTTCTGCTAGGGGGCTGACCCGGAATTTTCACAAATTTGCGGAGAAGGCGCTTAGCAAAACAGGTATTTGCGCCAACGTTCGTCGGAGCGGCCCATCATCCGCATGATCTGGCGGCTGGTGTGAAGAGTGAAAGGGCGGGGCGGGCGCAGCAAGCGCAACCCAGTTTCATCCGGCATGCGGTCACCCTTCATGTTATTGCAACGGTGGCAGCAGGCAACCAGATTGTCCCAGTCGCTATGGCCGCCGCGGGAGCGGGGGATCACATGGTCCAGGGTGAGTTCGTGCGCGGGCATTACGCGACCGCAAAACTGGCAGGTGTAGCGGTCACGCAAGAGCACATTTTTCCTGGAAAGTGCTCGACTCTGATAGGGAATGCGCCGGAATCCCAGCAGACGGATCACAGATGGGATACGATAGGTTTTTTGGGAAGAGTGAAGGAGTTTGCCGTCTTCCTCTTCTGTAATCGCCACCCCCTTCAGTAACAAAACCAGGGCGCGCCGGACGGCAGTCACATTAATGGGTTCGTACGTGGCGTTGAGCACCAGTACGGGTTCTTGCAAGAGTCGTTGGTGGCCATCCTCCGACATCAAGTTTCACCCGTGAAAGCGATTGGCTTCCGCAACCAATCTTATTATGTCGAGTCACGGCCAAGTTCGTCAACAGTGTTGTGTGCTGTTGTGACCAGAGGTGACGCCATGCAAATGCGCGGAATGTGCCAGGCTAAGCCCCTTCCCTATTCACCAGATCGGGAAACTGTGGCGTGGCCCGCGCCACTGTCAGGCCCATCACCTTCGCTACCCCGGCCCGCTTCAAGGCCCGCGCGCACGCAGAAACAGTGGCTCCTGTGGTCATGACGTCATCCACAAGCACAATGAGGCGTCCACGAATCTCCTCTGCATTTGCCACCTCAAAAGCCCCGCGTAGGTTTTCCCGCCGAGCCGTTACGCTTAATCCTGTCTGTGGAGTGGTAGCGCGCTTACGGCGCAGACAGGATCCCACGAGTTTCGGACCACTTCCATCCCTCCGCTTGGCCAATTGCCGCACCAAGCCCCCAGCAAGCACTTCCGATTGATTAAATCCCCGCTCCCTCCGGCGCGACGGATGCAATGGAACCGGAACAATCAGGGGTGAATCGAACTCGACGACGTGGGGCAAAGAATCCCACGTGGAGGCCAGCAATGCCCCCAAATGTCCGCCCAATCGTTCATCCCCGGAGAATTTCACACGCAGAACGGCTTGGCGAAGCTTCCCGGTGTAAAGACCAAAGCTACGGGCTCCATCGAATGCCGGCTCATCGTTCAGGCACTCTCCGCAACGGGGTTCAGCCGCATCGAGGACGCGCGGAGACACGAATGGCAAACCGCAGCAGGCGCACAGCGGGCCATTCCAGGGCTCCAAGCTTGCCCAGCAGACGCGGCAGATGCGCCCGCGCGCGTCACTGGTCAATTCTGCCTGGCAAAGAGAGCAATGAGTGGGAAAGACCACGGCAAGGATTCCATCCAGCAAGCTTCGCAGTATGGAGGGGTGCGGCGAATCGATGTTGGCTTTGGGGGAGAAGGCAAGCCTCACGCGGAGAAAATTCGGGGTTGACTAAAGCTCACCCTTATCTTGTTTTTCCTGACAACCAAGACAGTGGCGTGCCCAGGGGACTGCTTCCAACCGCTTCTGTTGCACTTCCTCTTCGCACTCTACGCAGAGTCCGTACGCATCGGCCTTCATGCGCTCAAGCGCCTCGCTGATCAGCAGCAGCACGCGGCGATTTTCATCGCTCTGCTTGAAAAGAAACTCTTTGGTGTAGGAGTTTGCGGCCTTGTCGGCGGAGTCCTGCGTGGCCTCGCCATCCGCCTCGCGCCCATCCCGCTCAGTCTTGATCACTGATCGCAACAGTTCATCCTGCTTGGTCAGCAGGCGCTTTTTGAAGTATTCAATTTTCTTCTTATCCATGCGAGACCCTAGTTTCTCCCTGAGCACGGCACGAGTCGAAAAATTGTACGGGTGGTAGATGAAAACTGTCAAGGCATAAGGTGGAAGGCTGAAATCGGGGACGGAATTCTTCGGTGATCTGGTTGCACGGAATTGGAGAAGACTATGAATCGCGTTGAAGCTTGCGTTTGAGCGCTTCATGCAGGCGGTTGTGAACTTCGTTGGGGAGGGAGAAGACTTTGCCGTCGCAATAGAGTTCAATGGTCTTCTTGGTGCTGTCATACACCGCATTGCAATGGTTGCAATAAGTCAGATGGGCCTCGAGAGTGTTCTTCAATCCCTCGTCCAGCTCGCCGTCCAGATACCGGCAAATTTCTTTGATGGCCTTATTGCAGTTCACCTAGTTTCCTCGCTTGAAAGTTTTGCTTAATTCCTCGCGCAATCGCAGCCGGGCGCGAAAGAGTCTTGCCTTGACGGCGCCTGCAGACAAATCGAGCAGTTCCGCGGTCTCTTCCGTTGATAGTCCTTCCACGTCGCGCAGGTAAAAAACAGTGCGAAATCCCGGGGAAAGAGTACTCACAGCGGTCTGCAAAATCTGTTCCAGCTCTGTTTGCGCAAACTGTTGTTCGGGATTGGGCTTCCAATCGGCAAACTCCCTAACCTGCACGTCTCCGTTTTCGTCTTCGGAGTCCTCCATCGTCACTTCCCTGCTGCTCCGGCGCTTGCGCAGCTTCATCAGCGCTTCGTTCACAGCGATTCGCGTAATCCAGGTATAAAAGCGCGAGTCCTCGCGAAAGTCGGGCAAGTGCTCAAATGCCTTCAGAAAAGCGTCCTGAAGCACATCCTCGGCATCCTCACGGTTGCCCGTAATATTCATGCCGAGCCGGTAGATCTTCTTTTCGTAACGATTCACCAGCTCTTCAAAGGCAGCGTAATTCCCAGCCTTCGCTTCGCTGACGAGCTGTCCCTCGTCACGTGTCAGAGTCGCTTGAGGTTGTTCAGTCATGGGAGTCTTTAGTGTAATTCAGCATGCACTCAATCGGCAAGTCCACTTACGCAATCACCAAACCGGCCGATCGAACAGCCCCCGCAACAACCTGACGGCTCAACGCCTACCTACTGTGTTTGATGCCGCAAATCGAGTGAGGATACAAGCAGTATTTAATCATGAGTCTTCTCTCGGCCATCATTCGTCCATAATAGCAATTGTAGCGGCTGGCTTTTACTGGTGACTGAGGACCGATGACTTTAAACCCCGGCCCGTAGCACATTGAACCAACCGCGCGATGGCCGGCCCGACGCCGTCAGGTGCATCGTAAACTGAGGAGCCCGCCACCATCACATCGGCGCCGGCTTCGGCAACCCAGCCAATGGTCTCTTCGTTGATGCCGCCGTCCACTTCCACTTCGCAATCCAAGCCGCGCTCAGTAAGTGCGCTCCGTACCTGGCGAATCTTGGGCAGCGTCTCGCGGATAAACTTCTGCCCGCCGAAGCCGGGATTCACTGTCATCACCAGAACGATTTGCAACAGTCCCAGAACTTCCGAAAGGGTTGATGCAGGAGTCGAAGGATTCAGCGCCACTCCGGCTTTTTTCCCCAGGCTGTGAATCTGCTGGATGGCGCGGTGCAAGTGGGGCGTGGATTCCTGATGCACAATAATTGTGTCAGCCCCGGCGGCGGCGATTGCCTCAATGAAATCCTCAGGAGGTGTGACCATCAGGTGGGCCTCCAGGGTGAGCTTGGTCAGCGGACGAAGGCTGCGGAAGGCGATCGGTCCAAAGGTGATGTTGGGAACATAGCGGCCATCCATCACATCCAACTGCACGCGGTCCACCCCGGCAGCCTCGACGATTTGAACCTGCTGACCCAACTGCGTGAAATCCGCGGAAAGAATGGAAGGCGCAATTTTGACCCGCAAAAGAACCTCCGGGGGAAGTAACAAGTAAAGAGTGGCGGGTGACAAGGAATGCGGCTGCGGGCTCGTCACTCGTCACTATTTTTCAAGCAGATGCGCCGCGCTTTCATCCAGAAACCAGCTTAGCGTCCCGATGGTGGGCTGAATAAGCTGAGCTGGATATTGCCTAGCCGGACCTTCCAGGACCTGGCGCAGTGTTTCCGCTTTGTCCTCACCCGCAACCAGAAAGATAACATGGGCGGCGGCATTGAGCACAGGCAATGTCAAGGTGAGACGATGGGAGTTGAGTTTGGAGGCGAAATTAGGGGTCACCCATGCCGTTTGCTCTGCCAGCGCGGGGCTCCCGGGAAAGAGCGATGCGGTGTGGCCGTCCGGGCCCATGCCGAGAAAGATCAGATCAAATCGAGGAACCTGCCCCGGCGCAGGATTCAACACGCGGGCGATCTCATCCGCATATTGGCGCGCGGCCTCTTCGCGGTCCGCACGCTCAGCCGCCATGCGGTGGAAATTCCCCGGCGGCAGCGGCACAGCCTCCAGCAGGGCCAGGCGCGTCATCCGGTAGTTGCTCTGCGCATCGTCGGGGGGCACGCAGCGTTCATCCACCTGGAACAACTGAAGGTTGGCCCACCGAACGCGGCCTTGGAATCCCGCACTGGCAAGAAGTTCGAAAAGGAGCTTGGGTGTGGAGCCGCCGGACAGAGCCACGGACAGAGATTTCTTCTCCAGCGCCTTCACACGCGCCAGTTCTTCCAGCCGTTTGGCCGCCGCCCAGCTTAAGGGCTCCAATCCTTCGAAAATTCGAATCTCGGGGTTGCTCATAGGTTTGATGGTCAGACGCCAGCCGTCTGATTTCAGGGATACTGTTTACTGAATGCTGAAAACTGCGGACGTATAACTGGCGGCTCCTCCTCAATATTTCGTCATCCTCGCCACCAGCGCCAGCGCTTCTTCATAAACGTGATCGCGGCCGGACAGCATCAGTTCATCGTTCAAAATCTCAATTTCGTCCTCGGCTTCAATGCGCACGGTTCGTCCGATGGGCGGCGCGCCGGAAACCTCGGCCAGGGTCTGCACAACCTTTCCATCTTTTCCACGCGAGAAGGAAAAGCGGGCGCCGTCCGCCTGAATGACGAAGGAAAAACAAACACCACTTCCCCCGCCTTCCACTTTGCGCAAAACCCTTTCCACCTTAACCTCTCCGTCGGCCGATTTAAAGCAAAGCGCGCGCGGCATGTTTTCCCCTCGATGTTCAGTGCGCTCAAATTCCCACCCCAGCCGCGTGGCAAGCCAGGCCGTCAAGAGCAGGCTTTGGGAGCGCTGAGCGGTCAGACGCGCCGATTCCATTTCGTACTCAATCTGAACTTCCCGAATACGGTAAAGGTACGGCCGGCGGTCAGGAGAATCAAAACACTGCGCCATGATTTCCCGCCACGGGGTCGCTCGAGCCCAGTTCAGGTCGGAAAGGCGAATTCGGCCCGATTGCTTTTCCAGCCATGCGGCCAAAGATCTTAGATCAGCGCCGGCAGCGGCAAAGCGGGCGGAATCCACAATCACGTGCTGCGTCACTCGGAGAAGATGGTCAAAGTAAGCAGGAATTTCAAAATGTCCCGCCCGCCACCAGAGATAAATCGGCAGTCCGGATATGGTAAGGGGAAGCACCACGCTGATCAACTCGCGGCCGGTGTCTCCCCGCGAATTCAGAGTGATCTGTTCGCTACACACCTGCTTTTCCCCATCCGAGGCCAAGTGGCAGTGAGCGGAGACGGAGGCCATTAATCCTGCAGGCGACCCCTTGGGGTCCATCACCATCATCACGGCCCGGCAGGGATTTTGCCGGGTCACTTCCGCAATCAAGTTACTGACATCCCGGGCCGCCGCCTCGCAATCCACATAAACGAGCAAGGTTAAGGCGGAGGCACGCGACACCGCGGATTTTCCATCCGTGGATTCCGTCGCGGTCCTCCACATGGCGGAAAGGCCTGCCTCAATATCCGCTACATTCGCGGGCTGAGGTTCACCTAAGGCAAATTCCTGAATCGCGCCTGCCACTGGGTTTCTCCTTCCCGATCGGGGGCTCTTTCCTGTGAGTGCAATCACGCGCTTGGCGGCGAAAACGACTGCTGCCGCCAGTCTTGTCCATACAATTTATATTACAGCCTTCGCCACTGGCGGCCGTCGCTCTCAATCAGATCATCCGCTTCCTTAGGCCCCCAACTACCCGCCGCATACTGGGACAATCCCGTCGATCCGTCCTCCTTCCAGCGCTCGAGGATCGGATCCACAAGCTCCCAGGAGAGGTCCACAGCATCGGCGCGGTTGAACAATGTCGCGTCGCCTAACATGCAATCATGCAGAAGCGTTTCATACGCCGTGGGCGGAGCGGCGCCGAATGACTCTCCATAGAGAAATTCCATCTCCACCGGGCGAATCTGCATGGTTGTACCGGGAAGCTTGGCGCAGAACTTCAGCGAAATGCCCTCATTTGGCTGAATGCGGATCGAAAGGATGTTGGGCTCAATCCCCTCCGCGCCTGCGCCCTTAAAAAGCAGGTGTGGAACGCGGCGAAATTGAATGGAGATCTCGGAAACGCGCTTGGCCAATCGCTTGCCGGATCGGATGTAGAACGGGACGTCGGCCCAGCGCCAGTTATCGATGAAAAACTTAAAAGCCGCGTAAGTCTCGGTGTTTGAAGTGGGGGACACCTTGGGCTCCGTACGGTAGGCGGGGACCTTTTTGCCTCCCACAAATCCTTCCACATATTGGCCCCGGACTACAAATTCAGAAACACGCTCAGGCGCAATGGGGCGAAGCGCGCGCATCACTTTAGCTTTTTCATCGCGCACGGCAGTTGCCTGGAAAGTGGCGGGAGGCTCCATGGCCACCAAGCTCAGCAATTGGAGCACGTGGTTCTGAATCATGTCGCGCAGGAGGCCGGATTCTTCATAGTAAGCGCCCCGATTCTCCACTCCCAGTTCTTCCGCCACGGTGATCTGCACGTGGTCGATGTAGCGGCGGTTCCAGAAGGGCTCGAAGATGCCATTGGCGTAACGGAAGACCAACAGGTTTTGAACTGTCTCTTTTCCCAGGTAGTGATCGATGCGGTAAACCTGATCTTCATCGAAGATGCTGGTGACAATCTGGTTCAGCTCGCGCGCGCTCGCGAGACTTCTCCCGAAGGGCTTTTCCAGAATGATTCGCGTCCATGTCTTTCCCGGCTCTTTCGGTTTAGCCAGCCCTGCCGCTCCCAGGTGCTTGACGATTACCGGGAAAAAACTCGGAGGGGTGGCAAGGTAGAATAGCCGATTGCCGGCGGTTCCATGCTCCTGGTCAAGGTGGTCCAGTGTCTCCTTGAGCTTTTGGTAGGCCTCGGGAGTGCTGAAATCGTCGGCGACGTAGTGGAGACCCTTGGCGAATCCCTCTACAAATGCGTCGCTTTCCGGCGTCAGATGAAGGAATTTCTTCACGCCATCCGACATTTCCTTGCTGAACTGTTCATCGGTCTTGGGAGTTCGAGCGCAGCCCACCACGGCGAATCCAGGGGGGAGCATGCGTTCGCGCGAAAGATAAAAGAGCGCGGGAATCAGCTTTCGTTCCGTAAGGTCCCCGGACGCGCCAAAAATAACCATCGCGCACGGGTCAGGCGTCCGTCGCAGGCGGATTCCTTCGCGCAGGGGATTGACCATCTCGGCAGTTTCCGCCATGGAACCTCTCCTCGCATCGGTGAAATGCGGTTGAAATTTAGATTTGGTAAAAAGCCCAGCTCGTACGTTTGCAGTTGCGTTCAGGCCGCGGTCGCGACCCACAGGGTCCCGCAACACCCCGCACCTTGGAATCCTGCACTAGCGGCAGTGTGAAATTGCAGAACACTTTGCGGATCGCTGAAGAGCGGGATGGGCTCCGCCCCGGCAGCCAATCCCGCGTCGCGATGCTAGCTACCGATTCCAGCGGGATGCGCCGTGGGCGCGGCAAGATACTGCCGTCTCTTTTCTTCAAGGGCTGCCAGCAGCTTCTGGTAATCCTTGGTAAAAGAATCCACGCCCTGCTCTTCCAATTTGGCCGTGTCTGCCGCCACATCAATGCCCTCTTCCGCCAAAAGCCGCATCACAGTTTGGGATTCATCCAAGCCCTCTTCAATGCGCACGGCGGGCTTGCCATGGTCGCGATATGCCTCCAAAGAGGGAACCGGCATGGTGTTGACCGTGTCAGGGCCGATCAGCGTATCGATGTAAAGAGTGTCGCTGTAATGGGGGTTCTTGGTGCCGGTGGATGCCCACAGCATTCGCTGCACTCGAGCGCCCTTCTCCGACAGCGCCTGAAACCGGGAGCTGGAAAAGATTTCTTTGAACTTCACATAGGCGAGTTTGGCATTGGCAATTGCCGTTTTCCCTTCCAGCCATTGCAATCGCTGCGTCTCCTCCGCGTTCTTCGCTCCGGGCAGCTTTGCCTCCAGTTGCTGGTCAACCAACACATCGATGCGGCTCACAAAGAAGCTGGCCACTGAAGCAATGCGGTCAAGCGGCTTGCCCGTAAGCGCCAGTTTTTCCAAACCCGCAAGGTAAGCCAAAGCCACTTCCTCGTAGCGCTTGATGGCAAAGAGCAGGGTCACGTTGATATTGATACCCTCGCTCAAGAGTTGGGTGATAGCGGGCAGGCCCTCCGCCGTTCCCGGAACCTTTACCAGAATGTTCGCCCGGTTGACCTTGCTCCACAGGCGCCGTGCTTCGGTAATCGTCCCCTGCGTGTCGCGAGCCAGCGTGGGTGCCACCTCAATGCTGACGTAGCCATCACGACCTTCGGTGGAGTCGTAGACCGGGCGGAAGAGGTCGGCTGCAGTCTGGATATCATCCACTTCCAAAGCTTCGAAAATCAGCGGCGTCTCCACGCCTGCCTCCACCAATTTCCGGATGGCGGAATCGTAATCGCTGCTTCCGGCGATGGCCTTCTCAAAAATACTGGGATTGGAGGTTATCCCGGTGACCCCATCATTATCGATCAAATCCTTGATGTGCCCGGAAATCAGGTCCCGGCGGCGGATGTAATCGAACCAAACGCTTTGGCCCAGGCTATGTAGATCCCGCAGTGGATTGCTGTTCATACCAGATTCCTCCTCATAGATCATTGCCGTACAGCGGGCCAGAATCTAACGCCTGAAACGTGCAATGCTGAACACGCTCCGGCGCACTTCCGCGCCCGTTCCACCCTGGCGGAGAATACCCCGCTCCATGCTAAACCAGTTCCAATACCCTGAATAGATCAGCGTCCCAAGACTTCGTGCGCCAGCTTGGCCACATTTTCACCGGTAAAGCCCAGCTTTTGCGCGATAACTTTATACGGGGCGGACGCGCCAAAGTGATTGATGCCGAGGACGGCGCCCTTGGCTCCCACATATTTCTCCCAGCCAAACGTCACTCCCGCTTCCACCGCCAGGCGAGCCGTTACGCTGGGCGGCAGCACCTCATCACGATAAGCTTGAGTCTGCTTTTCGAAAAGGTCCCACGACGGCATGCTCACCAAGCGCACCGCAATGCCTTCCGCGGTCAATGCATTGTAAGCTTCAAGCGAAATCGCCACTTCGGAGCCGGTGGCAATTAGAATCAATTCCGGCGGTTTGCCCTGGGCATCGGCGAGAACGTAAGCGCCCTTTTCCACCCCGTCAGCCGCGGCGTATTTTGTGCGGTCGAGAATCGGCAAAGCCTGGCGGGTAAGAATCAAGGCGACGGGGCCTTTGTGCTCAATCGCCACCCGCCAGGCGACGGCGGTTTCATTGGCATCGGCAGGGCGAATCGTGGAGAGATGGGGGATGACGCGGCAAGCCGCTAAATGCTCAATCGGCTCGTGCGTGGGTCCGTCCTCACCAAGAAAAACGCTGTCGTGCGTGAAAACGTAAACAGCGTGGGCTTCCATCAGCGCCGAGAGCCGTAGCGCCGGCCGCAGGTAGTCAGAGAAAACGAAGAATGTGGCGCCGTAGGGAATCAACCCGCTCAGGGCCATGCCGTTCAGAATGGAACCCATAGCGTGCTCGCGGACGCCAAAGTGGAAATTCCGCCCGCCAAAGCTGCCGGGCTCGAAGTCCTTCTCAGCTTTGATGATCGTGTTGGTGGATGGCGAAAGGTCCGCTGAGCCGCCGAGCAAGGTGGGAAGGACGGATGAAATTGCATTCAGAACTTTGCCTGAGGCCTCGCGCGTCGCCACGGGCTTATCCGTGTGGCTGAAGACAGGAAGCTTCGACTTCCAGCCCTCAGGCAATTCGCCGCGGGTGTAACGATCCCATTCCGCCGCGAGGTCCGGATACGCAGCACGGTACGCCGCCAACTTGGCTTGCCATGCGGCTTCGGCTTCCGCGCCCTTGGCAAGCGCCAGGTGGAAATGTTCGCGTGCCGCGTCCGGCACCAGGAACGCCGGCTCCAGTGGCCAGCCCAGATTTTGCTTGGTCAGTTTCACTTCCTCGACGCCCAGCGGGCTTCCGTGCGCCTCTCCGGTATCGTGTTTATTGGGGCTGCCATAACCAATGTGGGTGCGCACCATAATGATTGACGGACGGTCGCGCTCCGCCTGGGCGGCGCGAATGGCGGCGTCGATAGCTGCCAAATCGTTTCCATCCGCAACCTCTTGCACAAACCAACCATAGGCTTCAAAGCGCTTGCCCCGGTCCTCGGTGAAAGCGATCTTAGTATCGCCCTCAATCGAGATGTGGTTGTCGTCGTAGAAATAAACCAGGTTGTCGAGCTGCAGGTGACCCGCAAGCGAGGCGGCTTCCGACGAAATGCCTTCCATCAAACATCCATCGCCGGCAATGGCATAGATCTTGTAATCCACAATCTCGTGGCCGGGGCGATTGAAGTGCGCGGCCAGATGCTTCTGCGCAATCCCCATGCCCACGCCATTACCGAAACCCTGCCCCAAAGGACCGGTGGTGGTCTCAATTCCCGGAACCAGCCAATGCTCTGGATGTCCAGGCGTCTTACTGCCCCATTGACGAAATTGCTGAAGTTCGGACATCGGCAAGTCGTATCCGGTGAGGTGCAGCAGGCTATAGAGCAGCATGGAGCCATGCCCCGCCGACAAGACAAAGCGGTCACGATTGGGCCATGAGGGATCGGCTGGGTTATGCTGCAAAAAGCGCGTCCAAAGCACATACGCCATCGGGGCCGCCCCCATGGGCATGCCGGGGTGGCCGGAATTTGCCTTTTGTACGCCGTCAACAGCGAGAAAACGAATGGTATTGATGCAAAGCTGATCGAGTTCTGCCGGACTTAAATTGGAATTCGGAGTTGCAGTTTGACTTGCCAAGATATTAGTCCTCCACGGGAATAAAATCGTTCGAAATTGCCCAGTTGATTGCTTCCAGAGCTTTCCCGCCCCTTCCATTCAAGCCATCATGACCTTGGATGCCGTAACCGTCGAAAAAGCACCAACCACGTTCGCCGGTTATTATATACTGCGGCGCCACAAAGAATGGAGCTTTCAGATCCCGGCGTGGGCTTAATTCGAAATCGAACCCACTGGCGATCCGGCCTTCTTTTCCAAGACTTCGATCCGCTTCTCCAGTCTGGAGATGTGTTTTTGAGCATTGATGGCGGATAAGAAGAATGCCATGGGAATAAAGGCAAGAAAGGGCAGGAGCCCCGGGGACAATGGAATGGAGCTTTGACTCATGCTATGCAGGGCGATGCTACTTAAGGCCAACACATACGCGAATGGAAGCCAAAGAGAAACGTATTCTGTCCACATTTTCATTTGTCGTAGAATCCTTGCGCCAAGATGGCCGAGTTTACAAGCAATTTTGTATCCAGCTTGGGACTCCACCAAAAGCCCCAATAATTCCGACTATCGCTGAATGCGCGCCGACCCGCCTTTGGCAAATGCCCGCACCTGCTCGAGCGTCGCCATGGTGGTATCCCCCGGGTAGGTTGTCAGCATTGCACCGTGAGCCCACCCCAGCTTCACCGCATCCTCCGGCTCTTCCCCTGTCAACAACCCGTAGAAAAACCCTGAGGCAAAACCATCACCGCCGCCGACACGGTCATAGACATCCAGATCGACCGTCGGGGCCAAGTAAGTCTTGCCGTCGATCCAGGCCACGGCGCTCCAACCATGCCAGCTACTTGAAGCCACCTCGCGCAGCGTGGTGGCAACGATTTTGACACGGGGATATTGCGCCACCACTTTTTCAATCATGCCGAAAAATGCGCTGGGGTCGAGCTTGGACTTGGCCGCGACCTTGGGCCCGGGCATTCCTAAACCCATTTGCAAATCCTCTTCGTTACCCACCAGAACATCCACGTGCTTGACAATCTTCGCGATCACCTCGAGCGCTCGCTCGTGGCCACCCCAGATATTCCAAAGCTTTGCGCGGTAATTTAAATCGAACGAAGTGATTGCGCCGGCCGCCTTGGCGGCCTTCATGCCCTCAGCGATAAGTTCACCGGTGGTTTCTGACAGGGCCGCAAAAATTCCCCCGCTATGAAACCATCGGACCCCGCCGCTGAAGATGGCCTTCCAATCGAAATCGCCAGGTTTGAGCATCGCTCCGGCTTCATTGGCGCGATTATAGAAAACCACGGGCGCGCGCACACCAAAGCCGCGATCGCTATAGACGGCAGCCATGTTGGGGCCATTCACACCGTTGTGTTTAAAGTACTTGTAGAAAGGCTTCACGCCCATGGCCCGCACCCGCTCGGCGATCAGGTCGCCGATGGGATAATCCACCATGGCCGTCGCAATGCCTGTTTGCAGCCGAAAGCAATCTGCCATGTTGGCGGCGCAGTTAAACTCGCCACCACTGACGTGAATCTGGCATTCCGTGGCCTTACGAAAGGGAATAATTCCCGGATCAAGCCGATGAACAAGGGCGCCAAGGGAGAGAAAATCCAAAGCGCCTGACGTAGGTATATTGAGCCCGTATTTCACGTTATTTCGTCCTTAGTTTATTTGAGCTGACAGCCGACAGCTGACAGCTCACGATCGCCTAAACGTTATACTGCGTGGACGCGACGTTGCCACCGTGTCCTGTCCAATTGGTATGGAAAAACTTGCCGCGCGGCTGGTCAATTCGCTCATAGGTATGCGCGCCGAAGAAATCTCGCTGGGCCTGGAGCAAATTGGCAGGCAGGCGCCCGGTACGGTAGCCATCGTAAAACGCCAGCGCCGTCGTAAATGCGGGTGTGGGAACGCCGCCCTTGACGCCGTGAATGATGGCACGCCGCCAAGCCGCCTGGTACTTGGTCACGACCTTGGTGAAAAACTTATTCAAAAGCAGGTTGGTGAGGTCGTGATTCTTGTCATAAGCTTCCTTGATCTTGCCCAGGANNGCCACATGAGGGCGATGCCGCCAAAATTCAGGTTCCATTTTTGATCCCGGGCAGCTTCACGCAGCAACATATAGCCCTGGGCATAGGAGATAATCTTGGAGCAATATAGCGCGCAGCGAACGTCTCCAATAAACTTCGCCCGGTCAAGTTTTTTCCTGGGGATGCGTGGCCCTTTAAGGACAGCCGAGGCAGCCACGCGTTCTTCTTTGATGGCCGACAGGCACCGGGAAAATACTGCTTCCCCGATCAAAGTTACCGGCATTCCCAGGTCGAGGGCGCTGAGGCAAGTCCACTTGCCCGTCCCCTTCTGCCCGGCAGTGTCGAGGATTTTATCGA